>JBJMII010000145.1:0-50719 GCA_045806925.1 Mycobacteriales bacterium | reverse complement strand
TCAGTACGAGCGGGATCACCGGCACCACGACGACGTAGACCAACACCCACCCGAAAGACCGGAGTACCCGCATGACGTCATTGTGTGCGGGCCCGCCCTCGGCCACGCCGACATCTAGGCGGCGGCGGGCTTGGCCGCCGGCGGACGCGGACTCGGATCCCGGTGTGAAGATGTCTGAGCTTTGCGGCAGGGCGTGACTGATCACCTTCCTGGAGCCGGTGCTGCGGTTCGCGGTGTGGTTCGTCCTCGGCCTGCTGGTGTACGGCTTCTACGGTTACCGGCGCTCGGCTCTGGCGCCGCGAGACTGATCTCCGGCGAACCGACCTCCCACCGGCCGCCGCCCTGGGCCGGGCCGGCCGCCGGACCGGCGACGCCGGTCCGGCTGCACGGACCCGCGCCGTACGGCCGTGACCCCGGGCCCGTGCGGTACGGGCCCGGGGTCGCGGGTCGTGCGGTTGCGATCAGCCGAGCGTCAGGCGCTCACCCGGGAAGATCAGGTTCGGGTTCTCCACCACGGAGCGGTTGGCCGCGTAGATGGCCTTCCAGCCGCCGTCGACGCGGTGCGCCGCGGCGATCTTGCTCAGGGTGTCGCCCGACCGGACCACGTAGGTCTTGCCACCGGTGGCCGGGGCCGTGCTGCGCTCGACCCGGGTGGTGCTGGTGCGCTGCTGGCGGGCCGGGGTGGACCGCCGCTCGCTGCGGGTCGCGCGCTGCGCGGTACGGGTCTCGCGCTGCGGCTGGTAGCTGGCTGCGGAGCCGGCCCGCTTGCCGCACACCGGCCAGGCGCCGATGCCCTGGCCGGCCAGGGTCCGCTCGGCCACCGCGATCTGCTGGGAGCGGCTGGCCAGGTTGGCGGTCGGCGCGTACTGGCCGCCGCCGTACGCCAGCCAGGTGCCCTGGCTGAACTGCAGGCCGCCGTAGTACCCGTTGCCGGTGCTGGTCGACCAGTTGCCGCCCGACTCGCACTGGGCGATGGCGTCCCAGTTGACCGAGTCGGCGTGCGCCGGGCCGGCGGCCAGTAGCGGGGTCACCGCGGCGACGCCCGCTGCGGCGGCCACCGTGGTGGCCCGGCGGCGGATCTTGCTCGCGGTGCTGGGCGCGCGGTGGCGCCCGGTGGTGCGAGTGCTCATTGGGTTCCTCCACGCCTGCGGAGTCAGCTGTCGGGTTCGGGCTGGTGCTTTCAGAGGAGCCCGGCCGCATGGCGGCTTCACCCCGAGGCGCGCTTGGCGCCGAGGAACTCGTGGGTCCCCCGCTCCTGCCTGGTGGTCGTGTCCCGGGCGGCGGCGGCAGGACTCGGCGTTCCGGCCCGGGTGTCCTCTGCGGAGGACGGCGTGACCGTAAGCAGCTCGCGGGCGTCGCTCCAAACTGAATGTGGGGAAACGTGGCGATGCTCACGTCTCGACCATCCGTTTCGGCCGGTAAAACCCGTTTCGTCCGACCGACTCGATTCAGAGCCCGCCGGACGCGCGCGGACGAGGACGTCAGCCCGGCGTCTCGTCGTTCAGCGGGGCGCCGAGCGAGGTCAGCGTCCTCGCCGTCCGCTGCCGGGACGGCGCCGGCGCCAGCCGGACGACGTCGCTCGGCGCCTCGACGAAGGTCGGCACGTAGCCCACCCGGCGCACCGCCCATCGCCCGGACGGCCCCCTTGCGAGGTGGACCAGCACGACTACGCCGTCCCGGTGCGGCGGCGCGGTCCCCTCTCCCGGCATGAGCGCCTGCTGGGCGAGCAGGTTGCCCAGCCCGTACACCACCCAGCGGCCATCCGGACGGCGCCGGATCGGCTGCACGACGTGCGCGTGGTGACCGATGACCAGGTCGATGTCCGGGGAGCGGAGCACCTGGTCGACCACGTCCCGCTGGTACGCCGACGGCTCGGCCAGCTTCTCGGTCCCGAAGTGCAGGCTGACGACCACGAAGTCGGCGCCGGCCGCCCGCAGCCGGGCCGCGTCGGCGCGGATCCGGGCCGGGTCGATGAGGTTCACCGACCACCGGGACGGGGGCGCGATCCCGTTGGTCCCGTACGCGTACGCCGAGTGTCCGATCCGGACACCCTTGACGTCGTAGAGGGTCAGTTTCGCTGCCTCGGCGGCGGATCGGGCGCTGCCGGTGTGCCGGAGGCCGGCCCGGTCGAGGGCGTCCAAAGTGGACCTCACGCCGGCGGCGCCCTTGTCGACGGTGTGGTTGGAGGCGGTCGTGCAGGCGTCGTAGCCGGCGGCCCGCTCCGCCCGGGCCAGCTGGTAGGGCGCGCTGAAGCTGGGCCAGCCGGACAGCGCGCTGTTGTCCGCCGAGATCGGCGTCTCCTGGTGGCAGACCGCCCAGTCCGCGGACCGGATCACCGGCGCGATCTCCCGCAGCATGGGGTCGAAGTCGAAGCCGCCCCCGCCGGCGTTCCGGCCGGCCTGGGCCCGCAGCTCGTCGCTGACCAGCATGTCGCCGGAGAAGGCGAGGGTGACCGTAGCGCTGGCAGCGGAGCGCGGGGCCGGCGTCCGGGTGGCGGCCGCGGCGGCGGCCGCGGTCGGTCCCGCGGACCCCGCCGGGCTGCCGCCGCCGCTGGTCTGCACGCTGCAGCCGACGACAGCGAGCGCCGACACGGCGGCCACAACTCGGATGCGCACCCAGGACCTCCCGGCTCGGCTCGGCGGCGGACAGCCTGCCAGACGGCGGGCGCCCCCGCCGACCGCCGCGATCAGCCGACCCCGACCGCCCGCCGCCCGCCGCCGGTCGCCGGTCGCCCGCCGCCCGCCGCGATCACGTTCACCAACCGGAGGACCAGAATCCGCCACCGAACCGGCCCGAAGCCGGTCGCCCGCTTGGTGAACGTGATCGCCGGCCGGCAACCAGCCAGCCCCCGGTCGCGCCGCTCAGCCGTAGAAGACCCGCTCGACCACTTGGCGCGCCCGCCGGGTGGCCCGCCGGTAGTCGTCCAGGAACTCCCCCGGGTCCCGCCCCGGCGGGTAGCCCACCACCTGCATCACCCCGAGCAGGTCGCGCCCGTGCCGCGGCAGCTGGTCCGACGGCCGGCCGCGTACCAGCACGACCGCGTTGCGGGCCCGGGACGCGACCCGCCACGCCGCCTCCAGCGCGGCCATGTCGTCCGGCGCGAGCAGGTCGGCGTCCCGGGCCGCGGCCAGCGCCTGCAGCGTCCGGGTGGTACGCAGGGCCGGCACCCGCGCGCCGTGCCGCAGCTGCAGCAGCTGGGCCGTCCACTCCACGTCGGCCAGCCCGCCGCGGCCCAGCTTGGTGTGCGTCGCCGGGTCCGCACCGCGCGGCAGCCGCTCGGCGTCCACCCGCGCCTTGAGCCGGCGGATCTCGGTCTCCGCGGCCGCGGTCAGCCCGTCCGCGGGGTAGCGCACCGGGTCCACCACGGACAGGAAGGCCGCGCCCAGGTCCGCGTCGCCGGCCACCGGCCAGGCCCGCAGCAGCGCCTGCGCCTCCCAGGGCGAGGACCAGCGGGCGTAGTAGGCGGCGTACGAGCCGAGCGTGCGGACCAGCGGCCCGTTGCGCCCCTCCGGCCGCAGCGACGCGTCCACCTGCAGCGGCGGGTCCGGCGCCGGCGAGGCGAGCAGCCGGCGCAGCTCCTCGACCACCGCGCCGGCCGCGTCCGCGGCGGCCGTCTCGTCCGCGCCCGGCAGCGGGTCGTGCACGAACAGCACGTCGGCGTCCGAGCCGTAGCCGGTCTCCCCGCCGCCGAGCCGGCCCATCGCGACGACGGCGAGCCGGCTGGGCAGCTCGCCCCGGGCGGCGATGACGGTCCGGGTCGCCGCGTCCAGCGCGGCCTCCAGGGTGGCCGCGGCGACGTCGGTCAGCGCCTCCCCCACGTCGCCCGCGTCCAGCAGGCCGAGCACGTCCGCGGAGGCGACCCGGAGGAGCTCGTGCCGGCGCAGCGCCCGGGCGGCGCCGACCGCGGCGACCGGGTCGCCGTGCCGAGCGGCCGCCCCGCGGAAGGAGGCCCGCAGCGCCTCGGTCGGCCGCGGCCGCAGCTCGGTGTCGTCGCCCAGCAGCCGCAACGCCTCCGGCGCGCGCTCCAGCAGGTCGGCGACGTACCGGCTGGTGCCGAGCAGCTGGGCCAGCCGCTGCACCACCTGCCCCTCGTCCCGCAGGAAGCGCAGGAACCACGGGGAGCGGCCGAGCGAGTCGGACACCGTCCGGTACGCCAGCAGGCCGCCGTCCGGGTCCGGCGCGTCCGCGAACTCGTGCAGCACCACCGGCAGCAGCGCCCGCTGGATCGCCGCCCGCCGGGTCACCCCGCTGGTCAGCGCGGACAGGTGCCGCAGCGCGCCGGCCGGGTCGGCGAAGCCGAGCGCCTCCAGCCGGCGGGCGGCCTCCTCGGTGGTCAGCCGCAGCTGGTCGCTGGGCACCCGGGCGACCGCGTGCAGCAGCGGCCGGTAGAACAGCTTCTCGTGCAGCCGGCGGACCTCGCGGGCGTGCAGCGCCCACTCGGCGTCGAAGACGGCCACCGCGTCCCCGCGCGGGTCCGGCCGGTAGCCGAGCGCCCTGGCCAGCCACCGGCGGCCGGCCGGGTCGTCCGGCACCAGGTGGGTACGCCGGAGGTGCTGCAGCTGGAGCCGGTGCTCCACGGTCCTGAGCAGCCGGTACGACGCGGTCAGCGTCAGTGCGTCGTCCCGGCCCACGTAGCCGCCGGCGGACAGCCGGGCCAGCGCCTCCAGCGTCGAGCCGGTGTGCAGCGTGTCGTCCGCCCGGCCATGCACCAGCTGCAGCAGCTGCACCGCGAACTCGACGTCCCGCAGGCCGCCCGGCCCGAGCTTGATCTCCCGGGCCGCCACCGCGGCCGGCAGGGTGTCCTCCACCCGGCGGCGCATCGCCTGCACCTCGGAGACGAAGTCCTCCCGCTCCGCCGCGGTCCACACCAGCGGCGCCAGCCGGGCCACGTACGCGCTCCCGAGGGCCAGGTCGCCGGCCACCGGCCGGGCCTTGAGCAGCGCCTGGAACTCCCAGGTCCGCGCCCAGCGACGGTAGTACGCCTGATGGCTGGCCAGCGTGCGGACCAGCGGTCCCATCCTGCCCTCCGGCCGCAGCGCCGCGTCGACCGGCCAGGCGACCAGGCCGCCGATCCGCATCAGCTCGCTGGCCAGCCCGGTGCCGGTCCGCAGCGCGGCCTCCTCGTCAGCGGACGGCTCCACCGTCTCCGCGACGAAGACCACGTCCACGTCGGAGACGTAGTTGAGCTCGCGGCCGCCGCACTTGCCCATGCCGATCACGGCGAGCCGGACCGGAGCAGCGGACGGGCGGCTCGCCCGCAGGCCGGCGAGGGCGATCGCGAGGCCGGCCGACAGCGCCTCCCCGGCCAGGTCGGAGAGCCGGGCCACCACCTCGTCCAGCCCCACTTCGCCGGCCAGGTCGCGGGCGGCCAGCACCAGCAGGTGCCGCCGGTACGCGGTGCGCAGCGCGGCTACGATGTCGTCCCCCGCGCCGCGGGCGGCGCCGCCGGCCGTGCCGGTCGGCGGGTCGGCCGGGTCGGCGCCCACCGCGGTCAGCAGGTCGGGCGGGGTGGGGGCGCCCTCCTCCAGCAGCCGCCAGTCGCCGGGGTGGGCGGCGAGGTGGTCGCCGAGGGCGGAGCTCGCGCCCAGCACGCCGAGCAGCCGGGTCCGCAGCGGGCCGGAGACCCGCAGCCGGTCGAGCAGCTCCGGCGCGGCCGCCGGGTCGGCCTCGGCCAGCCGGGCCAGCGCGAGCAGCGCGCGGTCCGGGTCGGCGGCCCGGCCGAGCGCGGACACCACCGCTGCGGACCCGTCGTCCGCCGGGCCGGCGTCGGTCCACAGCGCCAGCCCGCCGGCGTCCGGACCGAGCAGGCTGCCGGCCCGGTCCGCGTCGGCGAACCCGAGCCGGGCCAGCCGCATCGCCCGGCGGTCCGCGGTCTCCACCGCCCCACTATGCCGCGGCCTGGCGCGGCGGGCGGGCGCCGGGCCGGCCGGTCACGGCCCGGCGATCAGGTTCACCAAGCGGGCGACCGCCTTCGGCTCAGCTCGGTGGCAGATTCCGGTCCCCCGGCTGGTGAACGTGATCGCCTGGCGCGGCGGGCGAGCGCCGGCCAGCGGGTCAGCTCAGCTGGTGCTCGCGCCCGCGGACCACCTCGGCGAA
This sequence comes from Mycobacteriales bacterium, assembly GCA_045806925.1. Lineage (GTDB taxonomy): Bacteria > Actinomycetota > Actinomycetes > Mycobacteriales > CADCTP01 > CADCTP01. The sequence continues at coordinate 44,623 of JBJMII010000145.1, read as the reverse complement.
GCGGCCCGCGAACGGCTCCCAGACCGCGGCCAGGTCCTCGTGCAGCCCGTCCAGGTCCCAGCGCGCCATCGCCGCGGGCAGGTCCCAGCCGAGCTCGGCCAGCCGCAGCGCGTCCTCGGCCGCCCAGCCGCGGACCACCTGCGGAGTCGTCTCGATGTGGAACTGCACGCCCCAGGCCCGCTCGCCGACCCGGAACGCCTGGTGCGGGTAGCGGTTCGAGGTGGCCAGCCCGGTCGCCCCGGGCGGCAGCTCGGCGATCACGTCGAAGTGCCACTGCAGCACGTCGGGGGTGAACGGCACCCGCCGGAAGATCCGGTCCTCCGCTGCTACGTCCCGCTTGGCCACCAGCCCGGGCCCGATCTCCGGCCCGTCCGGCGCCGGACCCACCCGGCCGCCGAGCGCGACGGCGAGCAGCTGCGCGCCGAGACAGACCCCGAGCACCGGCAGGCCGTCGCGCACCGCGTCCCGGAGCAGGTCCCGGGTGTCCGGCAGCCAGGGCGCGCGCTCGTCGTCGTGCGGGCCCATCGACCCGCCCATGACCAGCAGCGCCGCGTACCCGGTCAGCGGAGGCAGCGGGCCGGTCGCGTACGGCCGGCGCACGTCGAGCAGCAGGCCCGCGTCGGCGAGCCAGCCGCCGAGCCGGGCGACCGGCTCGCTCGGCCCGTGCTCCACGACGAGGACGGTCGGCAGCCGCATCCGCCGAGGCTATCCGGCGCCACCGGCACCCGACCGGCCGGTCCGGGAGGCGGCCGGTCGGGCGAGCCGGTCAGCTCGGCAGCGTCGGCAGGAAGGTCGGCGGCCGCCGCTCCCGCGTCCCGTGCTCGAACGCGAACGCCAGCGGCAGCAGCTCGGCCTCCTGGTACTTCGAGGCGATGAAGGAGACCCCGATCGGGAACTGCCCGGCGAAGCCCGCCGGCACCGTGACGTTCGGGTAGCCGCCCACGGCCGCCGGGGTGGACGAGCCGACGAACTCGTCGAACGTGTCGCCACCGGGCAGCCGGGTCTTCCAGGCCGGTCCGTTCGTCGGCGCGACGATCGCGTCCAGGTCCAGCCTTGCCAGCGTCTCGTCGATGCTGCGCCGGGCCAGCGAGGTCGCCGTCCGCCGCTGCTCGAGGTACGCCGGGTCGGTCAGGCGACCGGAGGTGGCCTGCGCCTGCTCGAAGATCTCCTGCCCGAAGTACTTCAGCTCGACCGCGGCCAGCCGGTTGTTGAACGCGATCAGCCCGGCCAGGTCGGCCGGGTGCGGTCCGGGTCGCGCCGCCAGGTAGGCGTTGATGTCGTGCTTGAACTCGACCAGCAGCGCGCCGAACTCCGGGCCGCCGATCTGGTCCTGGTACGGCAGGTCGGCCGGCACCACGGTGGCGCCGAGCCGGGTCAGCGCGGCGGTGGTCTCCGCCATGATCTGCGCGACCGACGGGACGTTCTCCACGCCGGTCCCGGCCAGCCAGAGGCCGATCCGCTTGCCGCGCAGCGCGTCGGCGCTCAGCCCCGCCAGGTAGTTCACGCCGAGGAAGGGCGCCGAGGTCGCGGTGGCCGGGTCGCGCGGGTCGACGCCGCGCAGCACGGACAGCGTCAGGGCCGCGTCCACGACGTGCTTGCCCATCGGGCCGGCCGTGTCCTGCTCGGCCGAGATCGGCACCACCCCGGACCGGCTGACCAGGCCGAGCGTGGGCTTGATCCCGACCACCCCGTTCTGCCCGGACGGGCAGACGATCGAGCCGTCGGTCTCGGTGCCGATCGCGACGGTGGCGAGGTTGGCGGACACCCCGGAGCCGGAGCCGGACGACGAGCCGCACGGGTTGCGGTCCAGCACGTACGGGTTGTTGTTCTGGCCGCCGACCGCGGACCAGCCGCTGCTGGAGCTGGTGGAACGGAAGTTGGCCCACTCGGACAGGTTCGCCTTGCCGATCACCACCGCACCGGCGGCGCGCAGCCGGGACACCAGGAAGGCGTCCCGGGCCGGCTTCGAGTCGATCAGCGCGAACGAGCCGGCCGTGGTGGCCTCCCGGTCCCGGGTGTCGATGTTGTCCTTGAGCAGCACCGGGATGCCCTCGAGCGGCGAGCGGGCGCCGTGCCGGCGGCGCTGCCGGTCGCTGGCCGCGGCGATCCGCATGGCGTCCGGGTTAGTCGCGATGACGGCGCGCAGCTGCGGGTTCAGTGCCCGGATGCGGCGCAGGTAGAAGGAGGTCAGCTGTACGGACTTCAACCGGCCGGCGTTCATCGCGCGCTGCAGGTCGGGGATGGTGGCGGCCTCGAGATCGATGCCGCGCAGGACCGGCCGGACGGCCGCGGCCGGGTTGCCGCCGGGCCCGGAACGGGCGGGGGCGGCGGTGGCGGGGGCGACCAGTCCCAGGCCCAGCAGGGCGGCGGCCGCGCCGAGCAGGACGAGGGATCGGGGCCGGGCGTTTCGCAGACGCATGGCGACCTCCGGGCAGCGGCGAGGGCGGGGACCTCCGCTCCGCCGATCGGCCGCGTGCGGCTCGGTCGGCGGAGTCATCCTGCCGGCCGGACGCCGGCCGCGCACCCCTTGGCGGAGGTCCGGACCTGGCGTTCACCCGGCGGGGTGAGGCAACACTGCCGCGAAAGGCCGCCTCAGCGCCGGCCCCCGATTAGAACCGAGACCGGAAAGTCATCCGACCTGCGTATTGTCTCCCCGGTGGCGTCGACCGGAGCAGGCAGCCGGCTGGGGCCGGCCGCGCAGTTCCCGGCCGCGCGGTCCCCGGCGACCGCGGTGGCGTGGCGCCCACTGCTGGCGGTGGCGGCCGCGGCGGCCGCGCTGCTCGTCGGCACCAGCGGCCGGTACGGGTACCACCGCGACGAGCTCTACTTCCTGGTCGCCGGCCGGCACCCGGACTGGGGCTATCCGGACCAGCCGCCGCTGACACCGGTGCTCGCCCGGCTGATGGACGGGCTGGGGTCCGGCTCGCTGGTCGCGTTGCGGCTGCCGAGCGCGCTGGCGGCGGCCGCGGTCGTGCTGCTGGCCGGCCTGATCGCGCACGAGATGGGCGGCGGCCGGCGCGCCCAGCTCATCGCGGCGGCCTGCGCGGCGGTCTCCGCGGTCACCCTCGTCACCGGCCACTTCGTCAGCACGACGACGTACGACCTGCTCTTCTCCACGCTGCTGTGCTGGCTGCTCGCCCGCGCCGTGCGCACCGGCGAGGACTGGCTGCTGATCCCGGCCGGGCTGGCGCTCGGCTTCGGCCTGCTGAACAAGACGCTGGTCGGCTTCCTCGCCGCCGCGCTGCTCGCCGGCGCGCTGATCGCCGGTCCCCGGTGGCTGCTGCGCAGCCCCTGGCTGGTCGGCGGGGCAGCCGTCGCGGTGGTGCTCGGCGCGCCCTACCTGGTGTGGCAGTCCCTCAACGGCTGGCCGCAGCTGGAGATGTCGCGGGTCATCAGCGCGGACGGCGACCAGGGCGGCCGCATCGGCTTCCTGCCCTTCCAGCTGCTGCTGGTCAGCCCGGTGCTGGTGCCGGTGTGGGTGGCCGGGCTGGTCCGGCTGCTGCGCGCCCCGGCGGCCCGGCCGATGCGCTTCCTCGGCGCCGGCTACCTGCTGCTCGCCGCGTTCTACCTGGTCATCGGCGGCAAGGCGGACTACCTGGCGGGCTGCTACCCGGCCCTGCTGGCGGCCGGCGCGATCCCCACCGACCGCTGGCTCGCCGCGGGAGCCGGCCGGCTGCGCTCCCGGCTGCTGGTCACCGCGATCGCGCTGTCCGCCGTGGTCGGCGCCGTGGTCGGGCTCGCGGTGCTGCCGGCCCGGGCGCTCGGCCCGGTGCTCGCGGTCAACAAGGAGGCCGGCGAGCAGGTCGCCTGGCCCCGGTACGTCGAGACGGTCGCCGGGGTGTGGTCCGGCCTGACCCGGTCCCAGCAGGCCACCGGCCTGATCGTGACCGGGAACTACGGCGAGGCCGGCGCGATCGAGCGGTACGGCCCGGCGCTCGGGCTGCCCCTGCCGTACAGCGGGCACAACGGGTTCGCCCGCTGGCGGCAGCCGGCCGGCGCGGCCGGGCCGATCGTGGTGGTGGGCTACGGGCCGGACCGGGTCGGCCAGTTCTTCGCGTCCTGCCGGCAGCAGGCCACCCTGGACAACGGGCTCGGCCTGGACACCGACGAGCAGGGCGCGCCGGTGTGGCTGTGCGACTTCCCGGTCAAGCCGTGGTCGCAGCTGTGGCCCGAGCTCACCCACCTCAGCTGAGCGGGCCGGCCCGCTCAGAGCGACGGCAGGTAGCGCGCCAGCTCGAACGGCGTGACCTTCGCCCGGTACTCCCCCCACTCGGCCCGCTTGTTACGCAGGAAGTAGTCGAAGACGCCCTCGCCCAGCGTCTCGGCGACCAGCTCGGAGCCCTCCATCGCGCGCAGCGCGTCGGACAGGTTGTGCGGCAGGTCCGGGTAGCCCATCGCGCGCCGCTCGTCCTCGGTCAACGCCCACACGTCGTCCTCGGCGCCCGGCGGCAGCTCGTACTCCTGCTCGATGCCGCGCAGCCCGGCGGCCAGCAGCAGCGCGAAGGCCAGGTACGGGTTGCAGGCCGGGTCCGGCGAGCGCACCTCGACCCGGGTCGAGTTGGCCTTGCCGGGCTTGTACATCGGGACCCGGACCAGCGCGGACCGGTTCGCGTGCCCCCAGCAGACGTACGCCGGGGCCTCGGCGACCGTGTTCGGCATCGGCTCGCCGAACAGCCGCTTGTACGAGTTGACCCACTGGTTGGTGACCGCGGTGATCTCCCGGGCGTGCCGGAGCAGCCCGGCGATGAACGACCGGGCCGTCTTCGACAGGTTCAGCTCGTCCGACGGGTCGTGGAACGCGTTGCGGTCACCCTCGAACAGCGACAGGTGGGTGTGCATGCCGGACCCCGGCTGCGCGGTGAACGGCTTCGGCATGAAGGTCGCGTAGACGCCCTGCGCCATCGCGACCTCCTTCACCACGTGCCGGAACGTCATCACGTTGTCCGCGGTGGTCAGCGCGTCCGCGTACCGCAGGTCGATCTCCTGCTGGCCGGGGGCGACCTCGTGGTGGCTGAACTCGACCGAGATGCCCAGCGCCTCCAGCGCGTCCACGGCCAGCCGGCGGAAGTCGTGCGCCACGTCGTGGCTGGTCAGGTCGAAGTAGCCGCCGGTGTCCACCGGCCGCGGCTCCGCCCCGCCCTCCGGCAGGCCCTTGAGCAGGAAGAACTCGATCTCCGGGTGGGTGTAGAAGGTGAAGCCCATGTCCTTGGCCTTGCTCAGCGCCCGGCGCAGCACGAAGCGCGGGTCGGCCCAGGACGGCGAGCCGTCCGGCATCAGGATGTCGCAGAACATCCGCGCCGAGTCGCCGGGCGCGCCCTCCCGCCAAGGCAGCACCTGGAACGTGCCTGGGTCCGGCTTGGCGATCATGTCGCTCTCGGACGCCCGGGCGAAACCCTCGATGGCTGAGCCGTCGAAGCCGATGCCCTCCGCGAACGCCCCCTCCAGCTCGGCGGGGGCGACCGCCACCGACTTGAGGAAGCCGAGCACGTCGGTGAACCAGAGCCGGACGAAGCGGATCTCCCGCTCCTCCAGAGTGCGCAGCACGAACTCCCGCTGCCTGTCCACGTCGCTCCCTCCGCGTCCCGATGCCCACGGTCCCGGCCGGCGCCCCTCGGCGTGCTCACCCACTACCGGCAGTCTCGGCCAGTGCCGTTTCGCCGACGTTACCCGCCCGCGGCCGGTCAGCCGGGCTGCCGGGGCTCCGGGCCGCGGACGACCTCCCGCGCAGCTGGCCACGGTGGCCGGCCGGGCGGCGAGGACGAACCCGGCGCGTCGCCGGGCTGCCCCGCACGGAGGCGCGGGGCTATTACGCCGATCGACCGGCCCGACCGCCGGCCGCCCCGGGGTCCGGGGGCCGCCCTTCGAACTCAGTTGAGCGCGCTGCCCGCCAGCCACGTCGCCCACGGCACGCTCCACTCGTCGTAGCCGGCCGCGAACGGGAGGTCCGCTCCGGTGTTCCTGATGTCGACGACGTCGCCGTAGGAGAAGTTGTCGTAGAACCAGCGGGCGTGCTCCGGGGAGATGTTCACGCAGCCGTGCGAGACGTTGCGCACGCCCTGGTCCGCAACCGACCAGGACGCCGCGTGCACGAACTCGCCGTCCGGGGAGATCCGCACCGCGAGCGGGATCTTCTCGTCGTAGCCGAGCGGGGAGTCCTTGGGCAGCCCGTACGACTCCGACTTCATCTGCTTGACCGGGTACTTCTCGGTCACGATGTGCGGGCCGCTCTGGGTGGTGAAGTAGATGCTCTTGCCCTCGACCACGGTCTTGCCGCCGCGGCCCATGCTCACCGGCACCCTGCGCACCACCCGGCCGTCGACCTTGATCACGCCCATGTGCGTGTGGTCGTCGATGCTGAAGACCTTGGCCGGGCCGATGGTGAACGAGGAGGTCACGTCCTGCTGGCCGTAGACGTCGTCACCGACGTGCACCCCGTACACCGCGGCCCGGACGGTCACCTTCGTGCCGGGCTTCCAGTACGTCCTCGGACGCCAGTGCGCCACCTGGTCGGAGAACCAGTGCCAGGCGCCGCTGACGGGCGGGCTGGTGGTGACGCTCAGCGCCCGCTCCGCGGCCGCCTTGTCCTGGATCGGCTCGTCGAAGCGGACCCTGATCGGCTGGCCGATGCCCACCCTGCGCGGCCCGGCCCCGCCGGGAAAGAGGTAGGGCAGCGTGTAGGTCCGCGGCTGGACGGTGCTGAACGTCGTCGTCGCCGTGGTGGCCCTGCCCTCCGCGTTGGCCGCGACCGCGCTGACCGAGTAGGTCCGGTCGTAGCCGAGCGGCTCCGCCGAGGTCCACGAGGTCCTGGCCGGATTGAGCGAGCCGCGCACCGCCTCGCCGTCCGCATTGCGCACCGCGACCGAGGTGAGCGTGCCGGCCCGGGCGGTCACCACGACCGGCTTGACCACCGAGTAGCCCGCGGTGCCGTCGTGCGGCGAGACGGCCAGCTTGGCCGCCGGCGCCGCCGGGGTCGTGGTCGCGGCCGGGCCGGTCGTGCGGCCCGAACCGAGCGGGCCTGCGGACCCGGGGCCGGACCCGCCGCCCGAGCAGCCGGCCACCAGCGCCAGCAGCAGGAGAGCACCGGTCGCCGCCCGGACCCGGGCTCTCCCGCCGTGTCCGGCGGCCCCCCGAGCTCCACGCCCACCCATGACCCCAGCCTCCAGCTCTCCCTTGAGCACCGCCGTCACGACGGTCCCTGACGCGCGTCACCAGACCAGGACGCGCGACTGCCCGTCATTGTTGCCTGCGAGACCGACAATTTCCGGTAACGGTCCGGGAACGGGCGCCGCGCGCCGGCCTCGGTGTGTCCCGGACGGGGTGCCGTCACCCTGATCCTCGGGTGGCCGATCCTAGAGTGGGGCGCATGTCCATCGAGGCCGCAGCGGCGCTCACCGGCCCGACCGCGGGCGTCGATGCGGTCACCTTCCGCTTCCCCGACCCGGACCACCGGCTGGCCGGCGTGCGGCTGGTGCAGGACGTCCGGGTGCCCGGTGACCGGCTGGACTTCGCCCGGACGCCGGCGGGCTGGGAGCTCACGCTGCCCCGCCCCCGGGTATGGCGGATGGAGTACCGGCTGGAGCTGCACCACCCGGACGGCGGCCGGGTCCGCACCGAGGAGGTCTGCGACCCGGGCAACCCGCGGGTCGCGCCCGGCGCGTTCGGGGACAAGTCGGTGCTCGAGTTCGCGGACTACCGGCCGCCGGCCTGGCTCACCGGCCCGGTCGTCGAGGGCCGGTCCACCGAGCTGGCCGTGCCGTCCCGCTACCTGCACGCGCAGGTGCCGGTCCGGATCTGGGCGCCGGCCGACGCCGGCGCGGGCGAGCCGCTGCCGCTGCTGGTCGCGCACGACGGCCCGGAGTACGCCGCGCTGTCCGGCCTGACCAGGTACGCGGCGGCGATGGTGGCCGCCGGCCGGCTGCCCCGGCACCGGCTCGCCCTGCTCGGACCCGGCGAGCGCGACGAGTGGTACTCGGCCAGCGTCAGCTACGCCCGCGCGCTGGCGCTGGCGGTGCTGCCCGCGCTGCGCCGGGAGGTCCGGGTGGCCGGCCCGGTGGTGGCCATGGGCGCCAGCCTCGGTGCGCTGGCCGCGCTGCACGCCCAGCGCCGGCACGCCGGCCTGTTCGGCGGGCTCTTCCTGCAGTCCGGCTCGTTCTTCAACCGGCGGCTCGACCCGCAGGAGCGGGGCTTCGCGCGGTTCGGCCGGATCACCCGCTTCGTCGCCGACACCAAGCGGCGGACCCTGGTGGCGGAGCCGGTGCCGACGACGCTGACCTGCGGGACGCTGGAGGAGAACCTCGGCAACAACCGGGAGATGGCCGACGCGCTGCACGCCCAGGGCTACCGGGCCCGCTTCGTCGAGCTGCCCGATGTGCACAACTACGTGGCCTGGCGGGACGCCTTCGACCCGCACCTGACCGGCCTGCTCACCGCCGTCTGGACCTGACCCCGGCGCGCCCGGGGACCGCCGCCGGCCACCCAGCCGTACCCACCGCCCACCCCAGGGGTCCGGGGGCCGCCCCCGGGGTTACCTGAGTACGGTTCGCACATGACGCGCCGCCAGCACGTCGACGTGCCCGCGCCGGCCCTCGGCGGGGCGGGCGCCGTGATCGCGTACGGCCACTGGGGCCGGCCGTTCCTGGTCTTCCCGTCCGAGCAGGGCCGGGCCTGGGACTTCGAGAACAACGGGATGGTCGAGGCGGTCCGGCCGCTGCTGGACGCCGGCCGGGCGAAGCTCTACTGCGTCACCTCGCACGACGCGGTCTCCTGGTCCAACCGGTCGCTGTCGGTCGAGGACCGGGCCCGCGGGCACGACGAGTACGAGCGGTGGATCGTCGACTCGGTGGTGCCCTTCATCTACGACGACTGCGGCGGGGTGCAGGAGATCGGCACCGTCGGTTGCTCGATGGGGGCGTACCACGCGCTGACCTTCGCGCTGCGCCGCGCCGACCTGTTCCCGCTCTCGATGGGCTTCTCCGGCAGCTACGACCCGTCCGCCTGGCACGGCTGGGGCGAGCAGGGCGAGGCGGCCTACTTCACCAACCCGGTCCAGTTCGTGCCCGGCCTCGGCGGCGACCACCTCGACTGGCTGCGCTCCCGGCTGGCGGTGCTGCTGGTCGTCGGCCAGGGGATGTGGGAGGACAGCACCGGCGCGCTGCCGTCCACCCGGCTGATGGCCCGGCTGCTGATGGAAAAGGGCATCCGGTGCGAGCTGGACGAGTGGGGCTACGACGTGCCCCACGACTGGCCGTCCTGGCGGCGGCAGTGGGCCCACCACCTGCCCCGGTTCTGCTGACCCCGCGCCCCGAGGAGGACCCCGTGAGCCGTGCGTCCCGTGGTGACCGCACCGAGCACCTGATCGGGCTGCTGCTCGGCACCGAGGAGGACTGGCCGCGCGCGTTCGAGGAGCTGGTCCGGCGGCTCGGTGCGGTCCGGGCCCCGGACGGCACCCCGCACACGCTGCGCACCGAGCGGATCACCATCGAGCCGTTCAACCTGGGCTCCAGCCCGCGTTACGACCTGGTCATCGACCGGCTGGCGTACTGGTACTACCACCCCCGCGAGTGGCTGAAGAAGATCGCCCTGATGGACGACGTGTACTTGCTGAACAGCCCGTTCACGTTCCAGTCCATGGAGAAGCACGCGGCCTACTGCGCGATGCTCCGGCTCGGGCTGAAGGTGCCGGAGACCTGGCTGGTGCCGCCGAAGAAGCCGCTGGACAACTCCCGCTGGGCGTACACGTCGGCGAAGTACAACCGGTCCTTCGACCTGGACGCGATCGCCGAGCAGGTGGGCTACCCGCTGTTCATGAAGCCGTTCGACGGCGGCGCCTGGGTCGGGGTGTCCCGGCTGACCGGGCCGGAGGACCTGCACCGGGCGTACGACGAGTCCGGCGAGCGGCTGATGCACCTGCAGGCGTCCGTCGAGGGCTACGACGCCTTCGCCCGGTCGCTGACCATCGGTGCGGAGACGATGGTGATGCGGTTCCGCCCGGAGCTGCCGATGCACGACCGGTACGCGGTGCAGCACGACTTCCTCTCCCCCGACGCGGGCCTCGAGGTGCTGGCGATCTCGAAGCTCATCAACGCGTTCTTCCGGTGGGAGTTCAACTCCTGCGAGTCGCTGGTGCGTGGTGCGGAGGTGCACCCGATCGACTACGCGAACGCCTGCCCGGACATCGCGATCACCTCGCTGCACTACTACTTCCCGTGGGCGATCTCGACGCTGCTGAAGTGGTCGGCCTTCTGCGCGGTGACCGGGCGGCGGCCGCGGCTGGACACCGACACCCGGCGGTACTTCGACGTCGCCGACCGCGGCGACCTGTCCTACGGGGACAAGCTGACCGAGTACGCCCGGCTGGCGGACGAGCACTTCGAGGCGGAGCGCTACCGGGACTTCTGCGCCACCTCGCTGGCCTCCCTGGACGACATCGTCCGGGACTGGGTGGCCTCACCGGACTTCGACGCGCTGCTGGTCGACACCGTGCGCGGCACCTACCCGACGAACGAGCAGGACCACTTCGTGGAGCACTTCCGCGGGCTGATCTCGCTCTGGGTCCGCGACAACGCCAGCACCTGAGCCGCCACCACCCCTTTCCCCGCCGATCTTGAGGTCAGGTGCGGTGGTCGCCGGCGTGTCGCCGCCTCACGATCGGCGACTGGGTGTTGTGCGGTGGGCACGGTAGGTGTGTGATGCGCCAGTGACCAAGGTGCGCACCGCCGTAACCGTCCTGTCCGGTCTGCTGCTGGTGGCACCGGCGCTCGCGGCCCCCGCGGAGGCGGCACCTCCCGCGCCGGGGGCGCCCGGCGCGCTGTCGCACTTCGACCTGGCCCGCAAGGACTGCGTCGGCACCGCGCGCAACACCACGTCGAAGGTCTGGTACACGGTGGCGAACGGCGTGCTGTCCGACGTCTACGCGCCCACCGTCGACAACACCAACGTCGAGACCCTGCAGTACGTGGTGACCGACGGGTCGAGCTTCACCGACCTGCAGACCCGGGACATGACGTACACCGTGCAGCCGACCGACCCGGGCGGGCTCGCCTGCCGGGTGACCAGCACGCCGCGCCGCGGCGGCTACCAGCTGGTCACCGACTACGTCACCGACCCGGCGCGCGACGCGGTGGTCATCCAGACCCGGCTGGACGGGCCGCGCAGCCTCAAGGTCTTCGTCCGGTACGACGCGACGGTCAACGGCAACGGCGGCGGCGGCGCGGCCAACGGCGGGGCGGACGACGCGACCGTGGACCCGGCGACGACCGCGCTCGTCAGCTCCGACACCGACACGACCAGCAACGCGGCCAACCGGGACTACGCGGTCCCGCTGTACGGTGCGCTGCGCGGGGACCGGCCGTTCCGGTCGGCGTCCAGCGGCTACGCCGGCACCGCTTCCGACGGGCTCGCCCAGCTCGACTCGGCTCGCGCCCTGTCCGGCCCGACCGACGCCCCCGACGGCAACGTGGTGCAGACGGCGCAGATCGTGCCGGACGGCCAGGGCCGCTTCACCCTGGCGCTGGGCTACGGCACCACCTCGGCGACGGCGATCGAGGTCGCCGGTGCGGCCGCGCACGCGCCGCACGAGAAGACGTACGGGGCGTACGCGGCCGGCTGGCAGGCGTACGACGCCGGGCTCAGGCGACCGCCCGGCGCGCTCACCGGCCTGACGCCGGCGCAGGCGCTGCGGTTGCGCCAGGCCTACTACCTGTCGGTCAACGTGGTGAAGGCCAGCGAGGACAAGACCTTCCCCGGCGCGGTGGTCGCCGGCCTCGGCAGCCCGTGGGGACAGGCGGTCAGCGCCGGCGACCTGCCGGACGGGAAGCCGGTCTACTTCGGGTCGTACCGGGAGGTCTTCGCCCGCGACCTGTACGAGGCGTTCACCGGGCTGCTCACCGCCGGCGACGTCGGCACCGCCCGGGCCACCACCCGGTTCCTGTTCGAGCGCCAGCAGCTCGCCGACGGCCGGATGCCGCGCAACTCGCTGGTGAACGGGCTCAAGGCGCCGGACACCGGCGGCGACCAGCTGGACGAGACGGCGTACCCGATCCTGATGGCGTGGCAGTCCGGCCTGGCCGGCGACCGGGCGCTGTGGCGGGACCACATCCAGCAGGCGGCCGACTTCCTGGTCGCCCGCGGGCCGTCGTTCGGCGCCGAGCGGTGGGAGGAGCAGGGCGGCTACTCGCCGTCCACGATCGCGGCGGAGATCGCCGGGCTGGTCGCCGCCGGCCGGATCGCCGACCGGCAGGGCGACCGGGCGGCCGCGCGGGTCTACCGGGCCACCGCCGACCACTTCCAGCGCTCGGTCAAGGGCTGGGCGGTGACCACCTCCGGCCCGTACGCGCCGCGCTACTTCATCCGGCTGTCCCGCAACGGCGACCCGAACGAGGCGGTCTCCTACGGCCTCGGCAACGGCGGCCCGACCGCCGACCAGCGCTCCGTCGTCGACGCCGGCTTCCTCGAGCTGACCCGGCTCGGCATCCTGCCGGCGGCCGACCCGGACGTGCTCGCCTCGCTGCCGGTTCTCGACTCGGTCATCAAGCGGACCACCGCGTCCGGCGCCGGCTGGTACCGGTACGGCACGTCCACCGACCCGGCCACCGCGGCCGGCACCGAGGACGGGTACGGCGACTGCTTCGTCGCCGACCCGACGAGCTGCCAGCCGGACGGCAAGCCGTGGCCGACCGGCAACGCCGGTTCCGGGCACCTCTGGCCGGTGCTGTCCGGCGAGCGCGCCGAGCAGCAGCTGCAGACCGGCGACCGGGCCGGGGCGGCCGCGCTCGCGGCGGGTATGGACCGCTACACCTCCGGCGTCGGGCTGGTGCCCGAGCAGGCCTGGGAGAACCCGGACCTGGCCGCGTCGCCGTTCGGCGCCGACCCGGCGGTCGCGTCGATCGGCTTCGTGAACGGCAAGCCGGCCGGCTCGGCGTCGCCGCTGACCTGGGCGCAGGCCCAGCTGGCCCGGCTGGTGCTGGGCGTGGGCGCCGGCCGCCCGGTGGAGCAGCCGACGATCGTGGCGGACCGCTACACCCGGCCCGGCCCGCCCGGCGTCGCGCCGCTCACCGTCACCTCGCCGGCCGACGGCGCGTCCGTCACCACGCCGAGCGTGCAGGTCACCGGCAGCACCGCGCCGGGCGCGACGGTGGACGTGGTGTCCACCCCGCTGGACGTCCCCGGCGCGACCGCGCGGGCGACCGGCACAGCCGGCCCGACCGGCGCCTTCAGCGTCGAGGTGCCGGCGCCCTTCGGCGGCTCCGCGGTGACGGTGGCGGCCACCACCGCGTCCGGCGCGACCGGGTACGCCCGGCGCACGGTGATCTCGGACAACGTCACCGGCACCGTGGTGCTCGACGTCACCGACCCGGACGACGACGACAACGGGCCGGGGACGTACGCGTACCCGACTTCGAGCAACTTCCAGCCCGGCGCCTTCGACCTGCAGCGCTTCCAGGTGATCGTGGACGGCGACACCACCCTGCTGCGGGCCCGGGTGCGCAACCTGGCGCCGACCTTCGGCTCGCCGCTCGGCGCGCAGCTGCTCGACGTCTACGTGCACGACCCGGCCGCGGCCAGCACGTCCACCGCGGCGGCCTTCCCGAACCGCAACTACACGATCACGGCGGACTCGGCGTGGAGCCGACGGATCGAGGTGCAGGGCTTCGCCGACCCGGTCTTCGTGGACCCGGCCGGGCAGCCGGTCGGCAGCGCGTCCGTGCTGGCCAGCCAGGTGTCCGGCTACATCACGATCGTGGTGCCGACGGCCGCGCTCGGCCCGGTCGGGTCGGGCTGGCGCTTCGCCGTGGTGCTGCACGGGCAGGACGGCTTCGCCCCCGGCCAGGCGCGCGGCTTCCAGCCGACCCCGCAGGACTTCCAGTTCGGGGTGTGCGCGCCGGGCGGCACCAGCCCGATCTGCGCGGTCGACCCGGCCACGGTGCCGAAGGCGATGGACGTGATCACCCCGGCCGGCATCGACCAGGCCGCCGAGCTGAACCCCCTCGACCCACCCGTCGAGATCGCCGGGGTGCCCGTGCCCTGATGGGAGGGCAGCTGGTTGGAGCCGGCGGGTCCTGGAGCCGCCGGGGTCCCCGCCCCCGGCGGGGCTCGATGGACGAAGCCCGCTGGTCAACGCCACCAGCGCACGCGACTGGACGTCCGGGGGTCACGGGGGCCGCCCCCGGACATGACTCAGTCGCGGACGACGATGCCGAGGCACATCTCGTCGGTGGTGCCGTCGCCCCAGACCACGTAGCGGGCCGGCACGCCATGCAGCTCTGCGAGGTTGCGCCGCTGGCCGGCGTCGTGGGTGCAGGTCACCCGGTAGGTGTCGCCGGGCCGGACCGCGACCGGCGCGGGCAGCACCGCCGTCGGCTGGTCGTGGAAGCTGTATGCCCGGACGTCGAGCAGTGTCCGGGCCCGCCGCGTACCCGGGTTGAGCTCCACCTTGATCGCGGTGCCGAGCAGGTGCATGTGCCCGGCCACCGCGTAGATCCGGCCGGCGTCCCGGACCCGGTGGTCGCAGTGCTGCACCGGACCGGCCACCGGCTTCCCGGCCGGCATGCACAGCAGCGCCAGCCCGGCGACGGTCGAGCCGGCGGGCGGCCCGAAGCGGCGGATGACGTCGAGGACCGCGGCCGTCCGGTCGCAGAGCGGCCCGGACTCGCCGGCCGCGCAGGGCAGCTCGACCGGCGCCGGCAGCAGGGTGGCGCGCAGCGGCACCAGCCGGGCGCTGCCGGCCTGCAGCCGCAGCCGGATCCCGGGCCGGTCGGTGGCGCCGGGCGCGGCGCGCAGCAGGTTGTAGTGCACCTGCATCACCAGCTGCGCGCCCGGCTCCAGCAGGTAGCCGGTGCCGGCCGGGGCCCGCCGCTCGCCCCCGCCGGGGGCCCAGGCGGCCACCCAGTCCGACCCGCCGGCCAGCCGCCGTCCCGGCCCGGAGCCGCCGACGCCGGTGCCGCCGAAGCAGGTCCAGCCGTCACCCTGGTCCGCCCGGTCCAGGGCGCGCGCCTCGGCGACGTCCGCCGCCGGCACCCGGTAGAAGATCGCGTGGTGCACGATCCCGACGTTCGCCGGGAGGAACTGGCTGCCGGTCAGGAAGGTGCGCTGCCGCAGCCCCGGGTCGACCAGGAAGCACCGGTACTCGTCGGTCCCGCCGGCCGGCGGCGAGGGCGCGTACGGCCGATCGAGGGTCAGCGTGGTCATCCGCTCCCCCGCGCGCAGCGGGGCGGCGGCCGGGACCGGGGCGTGCGTGATGTGCGCCGGCGCCTGCGCGGCCGGCGGGCCGGGCGTGGATGTGCTGCTCGCCTGCACACCCGCCGTGCAGCCGGCCGCGAGCACGGCCGCGGCGGCCAGCCACCCGACCCGGCGTCCCATACCCGGTACAGTAGGTCACCGGCGGGCCGCCCGGGTGGCGGACAATGGGAGCATGGCGCAGCTGCGGATCGCCCTGGCCCAGGTGGACACGACGGTCGGCGACCTGGCCGGCAACGCCGAGGTCGTCCGGTCCTGGTCCCGCCGCGCTGCGGACGCCGGTGCCGACCTGGTGCTCTTCCCGGAGATGGCGCTGACCGGCTACCCGCCGGAGGACCTGGTCTTCCGGGAGTCGTTCCGGTCGGCGAGCCTGCGGGCGCGGGACGAGCTGGCGGCGCGGCTGGCCGCGGACGGCCTCGGCGAGCTGGCCGTCGTGGTCGGATACCTGGACGCCGAAGGCGGCCCGCGCAACGCCTGCGCGCTGCTGCACGGCGGCCGGGTCGCGGCCACGTACTTCAAGCACCACCTGCCCAACTACGGCGTCTTCGACGAGGCGCGCTACTTCGTGCCCGGGGACCGCTTCGTGGTGGTCCGGGTGCGCGGGGTGGACGTCGCGCTGACCGTGTGCGAGGACCTCTGGCAGGACGGCGGCCCGTTCGCGGTCGCCGGCCGGGCCGAGGTCGGGCTGGTCACCTGCATCAACGGCTCGCCGTACGAGCGGAACAAGGACGACGTCCGGCTGCCGCTGTGCCGCCGCCGGGCCGCCGAGGCCGGCGCCACGATCGCGTACCTCAACATGGTCGGCGCGCAGGACGAGCTGGTGTACGACGGCGACTCGCTGATCGTCACCCCGGACGGGACCGTGCTCGCCCGGGCCCCGCAGTACGAGCAGACGCTCGTCGTCGCCGACGTCGAGCTGCCCGGGCGGCGCGGGACGGTGACCGGGCCGGTGCTCGGCATGACCGTCGAGCGGCAGGTGGTGTCCGAGGAGTCGGCGCCGGCGCGGCCGCCGCTGACCGCCGAGGTGGCGGAGCGGTCCGCGGACGAGGAGGAGGTCTGGCAGGCGCTGGTCACCGGCACCCGCGACTACGTCCGGAAGAACGGCTTCCGCTCGGTGGTGCTCGGCCTGTCCGGCGGTATCGACTCGGCGGTCACGGCGGTCGTCGCGGCGGACGCGATCGGCGCGCCGGCGGTGCACGGCGTGTCGCTGCCCTCGTCGTACTCCTCCGAGCACTCCAGGGACGACGCGGCCGAGCTGGCCCGCCGGCTGGGGATCCGCTACCGGACGATCCCGATCGTGCCGATGGTCGAGGCCTTCCTCGGCGCCACCACGCTGACCGGGCTGGCCGAGGAGAACCTGCAGGCCCGCGTCCGCGGCAGCCTCCTCATGGGACTGTCCAATCAGGAGGGTCATCTGGTGCTGGCCACCGGCAACAAGACCGAGCTGTCGGTCGGCTACTCCACGCTGTACGGGGACAGCGTCGGCGGCTACGCGCCGATCAAGGACGTGCCGAAGACGCTGGTATGGAAGCTAGCCCGGTGGCGCAACGAGACCGCGGAGAAGCGCGGGGAGACCGCGCCGATCCCGGAGTCCACCATCACCAAGCCGCCGTCCGCGGAGCTGCGGCCGGGGCAGCTGGACACCGACTCGCTGCCGCCGTACGACGAGCTGGACGCGGTGCTCGCCGACTACGTCGACCGCGACCTCGGCTGGGCCGAGCTGGTCGCCGCCGGGCACGAGCCGACCCTGGTGGAGCGGGTGATCCGGCTGGTCGACCGGGCGGAGTACAAGCGCCGGCAGTACCCGCCGGGGCCGAAGATCTCGCTCAAGGCGTTCGGCCGGGACCGCCGGCTGCCGATCAGCTCCCGGTGGGCGGAGACGGCGCCGGAGTCGGTGCCGGCGCACGAGCACCCCGCCCAGCCCGGCCCCGGCGTCGACCCCGGCATCTCCCCCCGCCGCCGCCCCGCCGCCTCGTCGCCCGGTTGGTGAACCTGATCGGCGCCCGGTTGGTGAGCCTGACCGGCGCCCGGTTGGTGAACCTGACCGGCGATCACGTTAACCAAGCGGCCGACCACGACGCGCCCGGAATGTCCGGTTTCGGTGGTCGTACGGTTGGTCAACGTGATCGAGGCGGCGCCGAGGATGAGCCGGCCAGGGACCAGCGGGCGACGTAGACGACGTCCGGCTCGCCGCGCGCCACGGGGATCTCGATCACCTCGACGGTCCGGTAGCGGCGCCGGAGCCGCTGCTCGAAGACCGGGGTGCCGTTGGCGCTCCAGACGGCCAGCGTGCCGCCGGGCGCGAGCCGCCCGTCGAGCGCGTCCAGCCCGGCTCCGCCGTACAGCGCCCCGTTTGCGTCGGTCACCGTCCACTCCGGACCGTTGTCCACGTCCAGGCAGACCGCGTCGTAGCGGTCGGCCCCGGCCCGCAGCCAGGCGCGCAGGTCGTCGACCACCACGGTGACCCGCGGGTCGACCAGGTCAGCGCCGAAGAGCGTCCGGTTCCACCGGACCACCGCCGGCTCGATCTCCAGCACGGTCACCGCGGCGACGGCCGGGGAGCGCAGCGCCTCGGCCAGCGAGAAGCCGACCCCGAGGCCGCCGATCAGGACCCGCGCGCCGGCCGGTGCGGTCCGCAGCGCGGCCCGGACCAGCTCCCGCTCCGACCGCCCGCCCCGGGTGTCCATGAGGAAGACGCCGTTGCTGACGATCTCGTGGTGCTCCCCGTCCCGCCGGAGCACCAGCTCGCCGCGCGGCGTGGTCAGCCGCTCCACCGTGACGGACACCACCCCCCGAGCCTAGGCCGGTCGTGGAACCCTGGACGCCTGAGCCCGGGGACCCGCGCCGATGCGGGCCTCGAGGAGAGGACGGTGCACGGTGCCCGAGACGAGCCTGTACGGCGGACCGGCGACCAAGCGGGTCCGCACCCACCACCTGCGCGAGGCGAAGCAGCGCGGCGAGCGGTGGCCGATGCTGACCGCGTACGAGCAGTACGCGGCGGAGGTCTTCGATGCTGCCGGCGTGCCGGTGCTGCTGGTCGGGGACTCCGCGGCGAACAACGTCTACGGCTACGAGTCGACGCTGCGGGTGTCCGTCGATGAGCTGCTGCCGCTGGCCCGCGCGGTGGTCCGGGCCACCCACCGGGCGCTGGTCGTCGCCGACCTGCCCTTCGGCTCGTACGAGACCGGCCCGGAGCAGGCGGTGGCCACGGCGGTGCGTTTCATGAAGGAGGCCGGCGCGCACGCGGTCAAGCTGGAGGGCGGCCGCACCGTCGTTCCGCAGGTCGCCGCGCTCACCGCGGCCGGCATCCCGGTGATGGCGCACCTCGGCTTCACCCCGCAGAGCGAGCACGCGCTCGGCGGCTACCGGGTGCAGGGCCGCGGCGAGGCGGCCGACCAGCTGCTCGCCGACGCGGTGGCGCTGCAGGACGCCGGCGCCTTCGCCGTGGTGCTGGAGATGGTGCCCGCCGAGCTGGCCAAGCGGGTCACCGGCGAGCTGGCCGTCCCCACCATCGGGATCGGCGCCGGTCCGGACTGCGACGCGCAGGTGCTGGTCTGGCAGGACATGTCCGGGCTGCGGGAGGGGCCGCTGCCCCGGTTCGTGAAGAAGTACGCGGACCTGCGCGGGGTGCTGCGCGGCGCGGTCGAGGGCTTCGCCGAGGAGGTCCGGACCGGCGCCTACCCCGGCCCCGAGCACTCGTACGACTAGCTCGCACGACTACTGGGAGTGCTGGACCAGCCGGAGCCGGCGGCGGGGCGGCGTGGGCTCCGCGCCGCCCTCGACCGCGGTCGGGACCAGGCCGAAGAGGTGCCGGCTCAGCTCGTCGGTGCCGAGACCGAGGTGGTCGGCCAGCTCGGCGATGCGGCCGCGCTCCCGCAGGCTGGCCAGCACCTTGCTGGCGACCTGGGACACCTCGGGCCGCGCCCCGCCCGGCTCGGCGCTGCGGTAGCCGTCGCGGGCCAGCGCGACGCAGCTGGTCCGGTAGGTCCAGTCGGACAGCAGGTGCAGCTCGTGCAGCCGGTGCGTCATCGCCATCGCGGACACGGTCCAGTGCCGCTTGGCCGCCAGCACCCGGTCCAGCGTCGCCTCCCGCAGCCCCTGCGCGATCACCCCGCGCCGCGGCATGAGGAAAGCCGCCGCGAACCGGTTGGCCTCCGCCTCCCGGTCCCGCCCGTGCACCCTGGCCGCGCCGGCGTGCAGCAGCAGGTGGCCGAGCTCGTGCGCCGCGTCGAAGCGCTGCCGCTCCGCGGACCGGTCGGTGTTGAGGAAGGCGAACGGCCGGTCGTCCCGGATCAGCGAGAAGGCGTCCACCTCGCGGCAGTCGTCGGCGAGGGAGAAGACCCGGACCCCGTGCGCCTCCAGCAGGTGCACCACGTTCGGCACCGGGCGCTCGCCGAGGCCCCAGCGCTGCCGGACGATCTCCGCCGCGGTCTCCGGCTCGTGCTTCTCCAGCGTGGGCAGGTCCGGTGCCGGCAGCCGGAAGCGGGCCTCCACCCAGTCCGCGATCTCGATCGCGATGCGGCCGGCCGCGAGTGCCGCGTCGCGCCGCCCCGCCGTGGTCCGGCTCAGCTTCCGGAAGCTCACCACGTCCGCCTGGAGCAGGTCGACGTCGTCCGCGGCGAGGAACTCCGGCCGGACGCCGAGCGCCGCGGCCAGCTTCAGCACCGTCGGCCGCGGCGGGGTGTGGTGCGCGTTCTCGTACGCCGACAGGGTGCGCAACGGCACCCCGGACACCCGGGACAGCGTGGTGAGCGTCATGGCCCGGCGGTGCCGCGCCAGCCGGAGCCGGGACGGGGTCACGGCAGCGGGAGCACCGGGACGTCGAGGTCGACGGGCTCCGCGTCCGGCTCGACGATGCCGTCGCCGTCCTCCAGCGGCAGCGGGTCGTCCAGCGGGAGCGGCGGCAGCGGGATGCGCTGCACCCACGAGTCGACCACCCCGTCGCGCATGCCGTCGGGCACCGACAGCTCGAGGTACGCGCAGCCCGGCTCGACCTTGACCAGCAGCACCCAGCACAGCCGGCGGCCCTCGGCCCGCCGCGGCAGGCCGATCGGCAGCTCCTGCTGGACGTAGCCGAGGTTTTCCATCACCGCGTCCCGCATCAGCGGGCCCTTCGCGTACGCGGTCCGCGGCCGGGCGGCCGGGTCCGGGTCGCCGACGTCACCGCTGCCGGTGGAGAAGACGATCGAGGTCAGCCCGTCCGGCGAGACGGTCCGCTCCTGCCCGCCGGCGAAGTCGGCGGTCCAACCGGCCGGCACCAGCAGCAGTCGCAGCTCCTCGACCGTGTACGAGTAGAGGTCGGTGCCGGCGGCGTTGCGCGGCGCCAGCCCGGTCCGGGTGGCGCGGGCGGCGATGCCCACCCGGACCGCACGGTGCAGGGTCTCCACGTCGAGACCGAGCTCCGCGAGCTGGTCCGGCGGCCCCAGCTTCAGCTGGCGAGCGCTCGTCATCAGCCACCTCCTGCGCGAAATCGTCCCTCGGTGGAGGGGCGGTTTCGGGCAGGACACGCCGTGACCGGTACGGTCGCCGGGTGGCGGGACGGGCGGTGCTGGTGACCGGGGCGTCCCGGGGGATCGGGCGGGCGGTCGCCGTCGCCTTCGCGGCGGCCGGGGAGCGGGTCGCGGTGCACCACCGCGGCTCGCCGGATCGGGCCGCGCAGACGCTCGCCGCGCTGGCCGGGTCCGGGCACACCGTGGTGCAGGGCGATCTCGCCGACCCCGAGGCGGTGCGGTCGTTCGTGTCCGCGGCGGCCTCGGCGCTAGGCGGCCTGGACGTCCTGGTCAACAACGCCGCCGACCACACTCCGCACCCGCCGGCCGAGGTGTCGTACGAGCAGTGGCAGGCAGCCTGGCGGCGCATCCTCGACGTCAACCTGATCGGCACCGCGAACGTGACCTTCTGCGCGTTGCCGTACCTGCGGGCGAGCGGGGCCGGGCGCATCGTGAACGTGTCGTCGCGGGGTGCGTTCCGGGGCGAGCCGCAGGTCCCGGCGTACGGGGCGAGCAAGGCCGGGCTCAACTCCTTCGGCCAGTCGATGGCGGTCGCGCTGGCCGGCGACGGGATCGCGGTCAGCGCGGTGGCGCCCGGGTTCGTGGAGACCGACATGGCGACCGAGACGCTCGCGCCGCCGCGGGGGGCGGTGGTGCGGGCGCAGAGCCCGTTCAACCGGGTGGCCCGGCCGGAGGAGGTGGCGGCGGCGGTGCTCTACCTGGCGTCGGTGGAGGCGGAGTGGGCGTCCGGGGCGGTGCTCGATCTCAACGGCGCGTCCTATCTGCGCACTTGACGACTCTGCGCACTTGACGGCTCTGCGCACTTGACGACTCTGCGCACTTGACGACTCTGCACGCCGGAGGACGCTGCGCAGCTAACGGCCGGTGCTCTCGGCGGGGACGGTGACCGGGGCCGGGACCGCGGCGCCGAAGACGGTGGCGACGACGTCGCTGACCGCGTGCACGCCGGCGTCGAGGCCGGCCCCGGGCGGCAGGTCGTCCATCACCGCGATCACGTAGCGCTCCGCCCGCCCGGCGAAGCCGACCGAGCTGGTGCACCAGTGCCGCCGGCCGGCGTCGTACTCGACCGACCAGCCGTCCTTCGTGCCGGGCTGCCGGAGCGGCCCGGCTGCCCAGACGCCCCAGTGCTGGATCCTGCCGACGTGCCGCATCTCGGTCAGCACGTGCTCGCGGTCGGACGGGTCGAGCCTGGTCAGCACGTACGTCATCAGTCGGCGCAGGTCGGCGGTCGAGCACTTGAGGAAGCCCCACCGGCGCGGGAAGCCGGGCACGAAGTCCAGGCCGGTCATCCCGTACCGGTCGCGGAGGCGCGGCAGCAGCGCCGCCCCGCCGAAGCGGTCCCACAGCGCGTCCGCGGCGGCGTCGTCGGAGACGGCGAGCATGGCGTCGATCTGCGCGCGGGCGGTGCTGTCCAGGCTGAGCTCGCCGGCGTGGGCCCGCTCCAGCAGGCCGGTCGCCAGTGCGAGCTTCGGCGTCGAGCTGGCCCACATCCGGTGTGCGTCGGTGCCGGCGGTCCAGACGGCGCCGGTGCGCCGGTCCAGCACGGTGATGCCGAGCAGGCCGGGCCTGGTGCGGAGCAGCGCGGCGGCGGCGGCGAGGCGGCGCTCCTGGTCGCAGCCCCACGGGCCGCAGGCGGTGGCGGTGCCCCGACCGCCGGGGCCGGCCGGTCGGGAGCCTGCCGGGGCGCTCGGCCCGGTCCCGGCGGGCGGGGCCGTGCCCACCGGGGAACGGCCCGCCGCCGACCCGTTCCCGGGCCGGTCATCGCGCGTGACCGCGACGGCGACGGTGGCGACGCCGGCCAGGATCAGCGCCGCCGCGACACCGATCGCGAGCCGGCGCGGTCGGGCGGGCTGGGCGTGCACGGCGGGTCGGCCTGCCTCCTCCGGCTGCTCGGTCAGCGGGTGAGGCTACCCGGCGGGACTGCGGCGGCCAGCTGGCGCTCGAGCAGGTCGCGCGCCTCCCGCAGGGACGGGCCGTACCAGGTGAGGTGTCGGCCGCTGACCAGCGCGACGTCCAGGCCGTCGAACTCCTCCGGCCCATCGGTGGCCGAGAAGGCATACGGCTCGTCCGGCAGCACCACCAGGTCCGCGCCGCTCGCCCGCATCTCCTCGACCGTGGTCCGCGGGTAGCGCTCGGTCGAGTCCCCGTAGGCGTTGCCGACACCGAGGCGCAGCAGGACGTCCCCGGCGAAGGTGCCGCCGCCGAGCACCATCCACGGCCGGCGCCAGATCGGCACCACCGCCGTGCGGGTCGGGGCGGACCCGTCGTACGCGGACGACCAGGCGCGGCGGGCCTCGTCCAGCCATGCTGGGGCGGGGTCGACGCCGCAGGCGGCGAGCATCCGGCGCAGGCTGGTGAAGGCGGTCGCCAGCGTGGTGGGCGCGGTGACCCAGACCGGGATCCCGGCGGCGCGCAGGCTGTCCACGTCGGACAGCTGGTTCTCCTCCGCGTTGGCGAGGACCAGATCCGGGTGGAGGGCCTTGACCCGGTCGAGGTCCGGGTACTTGGAGCCGCCGACCCGGGCGACGTCGAGGTCCGCGGGGTGGGTGCAGTAGTCGGTCGCCCCGACCAGCCGGCCGGGTGCGCTCAGCGCGACCGACTCGGTCAGCGACGGCACCAGCGAGACCACTCTCGCCGGCGGCCGGGTCCGGGCCAGCCGGTGACCGAGGTCGTCGCGTTCGTCGTGGCCGTGGTCGTCGACGCCGGGACCGCGGTCGTCGACGGTCGCGTCCGCGGCGCTGGCGGTGGTGCCGCGACTGTCCGGGGTCGGGGCACCCCTCTGAGGCGGATACGTCTCTGCTCCACCCAGCGAAGCAGAGACGCAGCCCGCGCCAGACACATCCACCCGCAGCGGATGCGACTCTGCACCACTCAGCGAAGCAGAGACGCAGCCCGCGCCAGACACATCCACCCGCAGCGGATGCGACTCTGCTCCACCCAGCGAAGCAGAGACGCATCCGGCCGGGACACCACCCAGGTGCCGGCGCGCGCGGTCGCCGGGTCGGTCGGTCGGGTCAGACATCGGTGACCCGGATGCCGGCGTGCGCCTTGTAGCGCCGGTTGATCGAGATGATGTTCGCGGTCAGCGCCTCCACCTGGCCGGCGTTGCGCAGCCGGCCGCCGTAGACGCCGCGCGCGCCGGGGATCAGCTCCGCGAGCGCCTGCACGGTGTCGGTCGCCTCCCGGTGGTCGCCCAGCACCAGCACGTCGAGCTCGACGGTGGGCACCTGCAGGTCGAGCAGCAGCGGGGCGCTGACGTGGTGGAAGGCGGCGGTCACCCGGCTGTCCGGCAGCAGCGCGGCTGCCTCCTCGGCCGCGCTCCCCGCCGGGACGTCCAGCGCGTACGCCCCCTGCTTGTCGAAGCCGAGCGGGTTGACGGCGTCCACCACGATCTTGCCGACGAGCGAGTCGGCCAGGCTCCGGAGCAGGTCGGCGTGCCCCTCGTACGGGACCGCGACGACGAGGATGTCGGATCGCCGGGCGGTCTCCGCGTTGCTGCCGCCGGTGATTGTCCCGCCGGGCACATCGGTGCGGATCTCGTCGGCGACCCGCTCCCCCCTGGCCTGGTCCCGCGAGCCGACCAGCACCGTGACGCCGGCCGCCGCGAAGCGCCGAGCCAGCCCGCCGCCGAGCGGGCCGGTGCCGCCGAGCACCCCGATGGTCAGCTCGCGGACGTCGACCGGCACGGCTGCACCCCTCCCCGCGGCAGCCCCGCCGCCTCGACCCGGAACCTACGCGACACCCCACCGCCCGGCCGGCGGTGGGCATCCGCTCACGGTGTGCGGGTGAACCGGACGACGCGCTTCTCCGCGTCGGCGAGCTCAAGGCGCACGCTCACCTCCTCGCCGACCGGCAGATCGGCGCTCACACAGGTCGCCCGCACCGCCGGCTCGCGGAGCACCACGGTGCCCTTGTCGTGACCGGCCTCGAGGACGACCGCGGCGAAATCGTGGCCTTCCCGGCCGGCGAGCAACCATGCCTCGGTGGTGTCCACAACCGCCCGCTCCAGCGCGCCGGCCCGCCGGTCACCGGCGATCATCAGGTCCGGCAGCTCCTTCAGCCCCGACCTCGCCCACTCCGGCACCTCCCGGCCGGCGGCGAGCGCCAGGCACACCTCGCTGCCGAAACGGTCCACCAGCCGCCGGATCGGTGCCGTGACGTGCGCGTACGGCATCGCCACCGCGTTGTGCAGCGGGTCGGCCGGCGGCTCGCCGTCGAAGGGCGTGTACGCAGCGCCGCGCAGCAGCACCGCCGCGTGCTCCAGGAACGCCGACTGCCCGGGCGTCGACCCGTCCAGCGCGGAGATCACGTCCCCGGGGTGGGCACCCTCCGGCCAGCTGACGCCGAGCGCAGGCGCGAGCCGGCGCAGCGCCTTGACGTCCTCCCACCGTGGCGGCGGCAGCGTCCGCAGGATGCCGACCCCGCCGTCGAGCATGATCCGGGCCGCGCAGGCGCCGGTCAGCAGGGAGACCTGCGCGTTCCACCGCTCGACCGGCAGCTGCCGGCGGAACGCCACGGTCCAGCCACCCCCGGGCGCCGGCACCACCTCCTGCTCCGGCACATCCAGCTCGGTGGCGTGCCGCTCCCGCGCCCGGGCCAGCCGCAGCCCGCCGACCCGCGGCAGCAACGCGACCGCCTCGGGCGCGGTGCCGACGTCGACCGCGGCCTGCAGGTCCGGGTAGCTGAGCCGGGCCCGGCTGCGGACCAGCGCCCGGCGCACGTCCACCGCCCTCACCTCACCCGAGGAGTCCAGGTCGATCCGCCACAGCACGGCCGGCCGGACCCCGTCCGGCAGCAGGCTGGCCGCTCCCTCGCCGAGCACCGTCGGGTGCAGCGGCGTACGCAGGTCCGGGCTGTAGAGCGTCTCCGCGCGGTCCCGCGCCTCTGTGTCGACGGCGCCACCGGGCCGGACGAAAGCGGCGACGTCCGCGATCGCGTAGCTGACCCGGAAGCCCTTTCCGGTCGCGGCGAGCTGCACCGCCTGGTCGAGGTCCCGGCTGCCGGGCGGGTCGACGGTCACCAGCGGGATGTCGGTGGCGTCCTCGGTCGGCAGCGCCGGCTCGGCAGCGACGCGGGCGGCCTCGGCGAGCACCTCCGCCGGGAACTCCGCCGGCACTTTGAGCTCGGCCCGCACCGCCTCGAACCGAAGCGGTGCCCGGACGGTCAGCCGCCGCATCGCCACCACGCCCCCTCCGCTGAGCCTCGGTCGTCAGTCGGTCCCGAAACAGCCGAGGAACCGCTCGGCCAGCTCCCGGTCCCCGGTCACCGACAGCGAGTCGATCCCCCGCCGGCGGTAAAGGGCGAGCACGAGGTCGCTGGCGCTGCCCCGCAGCACCGCGTCGCCGGTCCCGTCACCGGCCTCCAGCCGGCGCTCCCCGCCGGACAGCACCACCCGACGGCCGGCGCGTGCGCCGTCGGTCGGCACCACGCCGACCGCCGCGGGCGGGTGCTCCCACTTGGCGCCCGGCAGCCCCGTCTCGAGGAACTCCGCGACCCCGTCGAGTGCGGCCGCTCGCGGCAGCTCCCCCGCCCGGCCGACCGCGTCATCGGCGTCCCAGGCGTGCACCATCGCTTCCTGTACCTGGTGCCGGGCCACCGCACCGGACAGCGCCGGCTCGCCCCACCAGACCCAGGTCCCCCGGTCCGGACCGGCCTCCCGCAACGCAGCGAGCAGCGTCTCGGTGCTCTGCTCGGACGAGTCGAGCAGGTCACCGGTCGGCTCGACCTCCTTCACGTCGTCAGCCGGTCCCTCGGCCGGACCCGCAGCCACATTGGCCGCCCAGCACCGCTGCACCTCCCCGAGGTGAGCCACCAGGTCCCGGCCGGTCCAGTCCGGGCAGCCGGGGATCCGAGCGTCGAGAGCGCCGGCCACCGAGGAACGCAGCGCCGCGCTGCGCTCGGCGACCAGCTCCAGCATCGCGGCGTACGGCAAGGTCGAGGTCATGCCGAAGTCCTACCCGCCGCGTCCGACAAAACTTCGGCGGCGCCAGGGGACCGTGCCCACGCCGACCGCGTGTCGCCGGAGGACCTCACCCACCTGAGCGGCCCCGGGACCAGATGGACCGGGAGTACGCCGGGCCGCTCGACATCGCCGCCCTCGCCCGGACCGTGCCCACGCCGACCACGCACTTCTTCCGGTGATTCCAGCGCGGCGTACGGGAGAGCCCGGCTCACACGGCTCCGGCTCGATCACGTTGACCAACCGTAGGACGACGGGAACCGTACATTCCGGACAGGCCATAGTCGGCTGCTTGGTGAACGTGATCCGCGATCAGGTTCACCAACCGGGTGACGGGTGACGGGCGACGAGCCGAGCAGGGCTTGCTGACGGCTGGACAGACGCTCGCCGCCGGGGCCCGTCAGCCTGGTGCTCGGCGTGGTGTTCGTCGTCGGGGCGGTCGGAGAGGGACGAGCAAGGCATCCAGGTAGGCAGCGCTGACCTCATGGCCTCGCCCTGCCGGTGAGGGCTTCTCGTCTGCTCGGACCGGGCCCGTTTGTGCGCCCGCCGCGGGGTCCGGCGCGGAGGGCGCCCGCGCCCGGAGCGCGCTGTGGCCGCCTGCGCGGCGGCGCTGCGGGGCCGGCGGGCCCCGCGTCGACATAGCCGGCCTCGGTGCCCAGCGAGAGCGCGGCCCTTCGGGTGGTCTCGGTGCTGGGTGGGGACCATGCTGCGGACAGAGGACTGCCGTGGCCAGAAAAGTCCTGGTCAGAGCGGGTGAGGCGGACGAGTCGGCCTGTACGCCGGGTTCTGTGACCGGGGCGTACCCCGGCCGGCGGTCATCCATCTGGGCCTGCCGTCGCCGGCAGGCTCGAGCGGTCCACCCGCAGGCTCGGACGGGCCGTCCTCGAACGCCTGCGCAGGGCGGTCGCCCGCCCCTCTCGACCTTGCTCCGGGTGGGGTTTACCGAGCCGCCCGGGTCACCCCGGGCGCTGGTGGTCTCTTACACCACCGTTTCACCCTTGCCGGCCGCGAGCGACCGGCGGTCTTCTCTCTGTGGCACTGTCCCGCGGGTCACCCCGGGTTGGTGTTGCCAACCACCCTGCCCTGTGGAGCCCGGACGTTCCTCGGCGGGGTGCACGCACCCCGACGCGACCGCCCGGCCGGCTCGTCCGCCGTAGGACCAGAATACCTGCCGTGCAGGTCACCGACGCATTCCTGCTGGCGGGTGCCGGCCTGCTGGCCGGCGGCGTGAACGCGGTGGCCGGCGGCGGGTCGCTGATCCTCTTCCCCGCGCTGGTGGCCAGCGGCTACGGCACGCTCGCCGCGAACGTCACCAACTCGGTCGCGCTGTGGCCCGGGTACGTCGGCGGCGTGGTCGGCTTCCGGGAGGAGCTGGCCGGCCAGCGCGGGCGGGCGGTCAGCCTGTCGGTCACCGCGCTGCTCGGCGCGGCGGTCGGCTGCGTGCTGCTGCTCGCCACCCCGCCGAGCGCCTTCGACGCGGTCGTCCCGTTCCTGGTGCTGGCGGCCAGCCTGCTGCTGGCCGTCCAACCGCGAGTGTCCACACTGGTCGGTCCGCCGAGCGCGGACCACCGCGCCAACGCCAAGGTGCTCTATCCCGCGGTCGGGCTGGCCGCGGTCTACGGCGGCTACTTCGGCGGCGCGCTCGGGGTGATCCTGCTCGGCGTGCTCGCCCTCACCGTGCACGACAGCCTGCGCCGGCTCAACGGGCTCAAGGCCGTGCTGTCGCTGGTGGTCTCCACCGTCACGGTGGTCGCGTTCGGACTCTTCGGTCCGGTCGACTGGGTGGCCGTCGCGATCATCGCGCCCGCCGCGCTGGCCGGCGGCCTGCTCGGCGCCAAGGTCGCCCGCCGGCTGGACGACCGGGCGCTGCGCTGGGCCGTGGTCGTCTTCGGTGTCGTGGTCGCGGTCCTGCTCTTCGTCAGGGCGCACTGACCCGCAGGCGACCGCGGGCATCGGTACGCCGGGACCCGCTTCCTCCACTTCGGACAGCGGATGGCCGGTGCGGGCCGGCTGCCACGGCGGCGGGAGGACGGACCGTCCCTTGTCGACTATCTGTCTCTCCGAAGGGCGAGCGGGCCGCTGACGCCGTCACCGCGTTCCGGCTGTCATTGCGCGTCGTGCGAACCTGAGCGTGTGGCGGTGCTGGTCTGGGTCACCGAGGTGGGCTGGGTCGCGGCGGTCGAGGGTGCGCTGCGGCACTCCGACTCCTCGGCCGAGCTGGTGCTGCTGCACGTCGTGCCGGGCGATCTGGACGAGGTGCCGCACGGCGCCATGGCCGGCCCGTTCGGTGGCGGCCGCGAGGTCGACCCGGTCGCGGCGCTGCGCCGGCTGGCCGAGCAGGCCGGGGACAAGCTGCTCGCCGCGGCGGGCGAGCGGGCCGGCAACCGGCCGGTGCGGCTGGTCTGGCGGCGCGGCCGGCCGGAGCGGGAGGTGGTCGCCGCGGCCGCCGACGCGGACCTGCTGGTGCTGGCCCGCGACGGCGACGAGCGGGAGCTCGGTCCGGGCGGCCTCGGCCGGCAGGTCCGCTACGTGTTGGACCACGCGCCGTGCCCGGTGCTGCTGGTGTGGCCGGGCGACCTGCCGGCCGGCGGGCCGGCGGGGCCGCCGCGACACCCGCAACCACCGGGGCACCGGCCCCCGCACCCGCCGCGCTAGCCCAGGTGGCCGGTGTCGTTGAGCAGCCGCACCACCGCCGGACCGTCCGGGTACCAGTCCACTGTGGACAGGCTCGCGGTGTCGAGGTGGATGCGGAACAGCGAGGACACCGGCGCGCCGAGGGCCGAGCAGAGCACCAGCTTGATCGGGGTGACGTGGGAGACCACGGCGACCGTCCGGCCCGGGTACGCGGCGAGCAGCCGGTCCCGGACCTTGCGTACCCGGCGGGCGACCTGGTTGATGCTCTCCCCGCCGGGCGGCGTGACCGCGCTGTCCGCGAGCCAGGCCGCGTGCTCGGTCGGCCAGACCTCCCGGACCTCGGCGAAGGTGAGCCCGTCCCAGCGGCCGAAGTCGGTCTCCGCCAGCCCGTCGTCGACGGCGACGCCGACGCCGGCCGCCGCGGCGATCGCCTCCGCGGTCGAGCGGGCCCGCCGCAGCGGCGAGCTGACCACGGCGCCGAGACCCGGGACCCGGGCCAGCCGGGCCGCGACCGCCCGTGCCTGCGCCTCCCCGTCCGGCGTCAGCGGCGGGTCCCCGCGCCCGCTGTAGCGCAACCCGGACAGCGGCGTGCTGCCGTGCCGGACCAGCAGCAGGGTGGTCGGCGGCGACGCCGACGGGCGCCAGGCCGGGGACCGGGCGCCGGAGTCCGCCGCGGTCGGGTCCGCCGAGCGCACACCACCGGCCGCCGGCCCATCACCAGGCGACCCACCGTCCCGGACCACCCTGCCGTACCCGGCCGACCCACCGGCCGCCGGCCCATCACCCGCCGACCCACCACCCGCCGACCCACCACCCGCCGACCCAGCACCGGCCGACCCACCACCCGCTGGACCCCTACTCCCCGGCCGACCCGGGGCCGGCGCCTGCCGCGTCCACTCGCGACCGGCCGCCGCGGCATCCATCGCCTCGTTCGCCAGCCGGTCCGCGTACGCGTTGCGCTCCCGCGGGACCCAGCCGAAGCGCACCCGCGGCAGCCGGCGTACCAGCGCGACGCCCTCCGCGTGCAGGGGCGCCAGGTCCGGGTGCCGCACCTTCCACCGGCCGGACATCTGCTCGACCACCAGCTTCGAGTCCATCCGGACCTCGACCGATGCGGGGTCCAGGTCCGCCGCGGCCCGCAGCCCGGCCAGCAGTCCCTGGTACTCCGCGACGTTGTTGGTCGCCCGACCGATCGACGCGGCCCGCTCGGCCAGCACCTCGCCGGTGTCCGCGTCCCGGACCACCACGCCGTACCCGGCCGGGCCCGGGTTGCCGCGGGACCCGCCGTCCGCCTCGACGACGAGTCGCCGGGTCACCAGCTCACAGCCCGACCCCGGCATCCGACCGGTGCACCCGGGAGACCGCCGGCCAAAACCGCCGGCGCCACCCGCCAAACCGCCGGCGCCACCCGCCAAACCGCCGGCGCCAGCCGCCGGACCCCGGGCAGCACCGCCGGCCGGCTCACAGCCCCGACCCCTCGGTCCGGATGAGGACGCGCCCGCAGTTCTCGCAGCGCAGCACCTGGTCCGGCGGCGCCGCCCGGGCCGCCCGAAGCTCGGAGCCGGCCAGCTCCAGCCGACAGCCCTCGCACCGGCGCTGCCGCAGCTCCGCGGCGCCGACGCCACCGGCCGCGGCCCGCACCTTCTCGTACAGCGCGAGCAGCTCGTCGGGCAGCTCGCCGGCGAGCGCGGCCCGGGCGCCGGTGTCCTCGGCCGCCTCGGCGTCGATCGCGGCCCAGGCCGCGTCCCGGGCGTGCATCGCGGTCTCCCGCTCCGCGGACACCGTCTCGACCTCGGAGCGCAGCGCGGACGCCCGCGACTCGGCCTCCTCGCGCCGCTCCATCACCTCGAGCTCCGCGTCCTCCAGGTCGGACTGCCGGCGGGCCAGCGACTCGACCTCGTGCTGCAGGCTCTCCAGCTCCTTGGCCGGGATCCCGCCGGCCTGCATCCGCTGCTGGTCGCGCCGGGAGCGCTGCCGGACCTGCTCGACGTCCGCGTCCAGCCGGCGCTGCTCCCGATCCAGGTCGGTGACCTCGGTCTCGGCCAGCACCACCGCATCGCGCAGCGCGGCCAGCCGGGTGTCGGCGGCCGCGATCACGGTCAGCTCCGGCAGCGCGTGCCGGCGGTGCTCGAGCCGGGTGAGCGCGGTGTCCAGGGCCTGCAGCTCCAGCAGCCGCAGCTGGACGGCGGGCTCGGCCCTCACCGCGGCGCCATCCGGATCGCGCCGTCGAGCCGGATGGTCTCGCCGTTGAGCATCGGGTTCTCCACGATGTGCTGGACCAGCGCCGCGTACTCCGGCGGGCGGCCCAGCCGGCTGGGGTGCGGGACCTGCCGGCCGAGCGACTCCCTCGCCTCGTCCGGCAGTGACGCCAGCAGCGGCGTCTCGAACAGGCCGGGCGCGATGGTGACCACCCGGATCTGCCGGGCGGCCAGCTCGCGCGCGATCGGCAGCGTCATGCCGACGATGCCGCCCTTGGACGCCGAGTACGCCGCCTGGCCGACCTGCCCCTCGTACGCGGCGACCGAGGCGGTCGCGACGAGCACCCCACGCTCCCCGTCGACCGGCTCCAGCGCGGCCATCGCGGCCGCCGCCAGCCGGGTCACGTTGAACGTGCCGACCAGGTTGACCTGGACGACCCTGGTGAAGGCGTCCAGCGGCATCGGGGTGCCGTCCTTGCCGACCACCCGGGCCGCTGGGCCGATGCCGGCGCAGTTGACCAGGATGCGCAGCGGGCCGAGGCCGCCCGCGGTCCGGACCGCCGCCTCGACCGACTCCGGGTCGGTGACGTCGCCCGGCGCGAACTCCCCGCCCAACCCGGTGGCGACCGCCTTGCCGTCCGAGCCCGGCAGGTCGAGCACGACCACCCGCGCCCCGAGACCGGCCAGCCGCTCGGCGGTGGCCCGCCCGAGCCCCGAGGCCCCGCCGGTGACCAGCGCGACCGCACCCTCGACCCGCACCGTTGCTCCTCCCGCCGACCAGCGCCCACCGGGCGCCAGAGACGCCGATCGGCCCACCTTAGGCGGTCGGCACCGGGCCGGCGGGACCCGGGCTAGGCGTGCGCGGCCTCGGGGTCGACGACCCCGGCCGGCTCCAGCGCGGCCGGCGGCCGCAGCGCCCGCAGCGCCAGGCGGACCCGCAGCCGGTCGCCG
Organism: Mycobacteriales bacterium; assembly: GCA_045806925.1. GTDB lineage: Bacteria > Actinomycetota > Actinomycetes > Mycobacteriales > CADCTP01 > CADCTP01. The sequence continues at coordinate 12,137 of JBJMII010000145.1, read as the reverse complement.
TCCTGCCCGGCCGCGGTGCGGCCGCCGTGCGCCTCGACCAGCCGGCGCACCACGTACAGCGCGAGCGTGGCCGGGGCACCGGTCTCGGCGGCCTCCCGCGAACCGAAGGGCTCGAAGAGCCGGCGCAGCTCCTCCTCGGTGCGCCCGCTGCCGTAGAGCATGTCGACGATGACCTCACCGGCCTCGCGCCGGGCCCGCAGCGTCACCGTGCGGTCCTTGCGGGCGTCGGCGCGGACGTGGTCGGCCAGCGCCCGGACCACCCGGTCGAGCGACACCGCGTCCACGTACGCGGCCAGGTTCGGATCCACTTCGGACACCACCGGCGGCCGGCCCTGGCCGAGCCGGAAGCGGGCCAGCGCCGCGCTGACGTCGGCGACCGCGCCGGAGTCCGGAGTGGACCGGGCGGACGCGGCCAGCAGCATGTCCTCCAGCAGCCGGCCGAGCCGGTCGGCGTGCTCGACGATGCCGTCCAGCAGCACCGCCCGGGCGTCCGGCGGGATCCGGTCGCCGCGGGCGGCCAGCGTCGCCGCGCTGCCCCGGATCGCGGTCAGCGGTGTGCGGAACTCGTGCGACACCGAGGCGATCAGGTCGTCCCGGATCTGGCCGGCCTCCCGCAGCCGGGCCAGCGCGTCCAGCTCGGCGTCGAAGAGCTGCCGGCGGTAGCGCTCCTGCCGCTCGTGCCCCCGCTCCGCGAAGCGCCGCGCGAAGACCAGCACGACGAGCGCGGCGACCAGCATCGCCGCGCCCGACGCCACGGCGAGGAAGGGCACGCGACCACAATGGAGACCGGCCGGACGGCAGGCCATGGCCCGATGGAGCCATCTACGCACAGTGGTCCCCCGCTGGCGGCCGGCCCTCCCGGCCACCGCACCCGTCACTGTGCGTGAGTCGCACCGGGTGTGCCAGGGTGCCTCATGCGCAAGTACGTGATCATGGGCGTGCAGGGCAGCGGGAAGGGCACCCAGGCCCGGCTGCTCGCCGAACGGTACGACCTGGTCCACATCAGCGTGGGCGACATCTTCCGGTGGAACGTCAAGGAGCACACCAAGCTCGCCGCCCAGGTGCGCCGGATCGTCGCCGCCGGCCGGCTGGTCGACGACGACCTGGTCGAGTCCGTGGTCCGGGAGCGGCTGGACCGGCACGACTGGAACTACGGCTTCGTCGTCGACGGCTTCCCGCGCAACGGCCCGCAGGCCGAGTTCTTCCTCGAGTCCTACGACATCGACGGCGTGATCCACCTCGACATGCCCGACGCCGAGGTGCGCCGCCGGGTGCTGGCCCGGCGGCTGTGCTCCCGGTGCGGGCTGGACTACAACCTGATCGCGTCCCGGCCGGCGGTCGAGGACGTCTGCGACGTCTGCGGCGGCCGGCTGGTGGCCCGGGAGGACGACACCGAGGCCGCGCTCGCCGTCCGGCTGCGGGACTACCACGAGAAGACCCGGCCGGTGCTCGACCTGTTCCGGCGCAAGGAGTACGTCGTGTCGGTGGACGCGACCCGGACGCCGGCCGAGGTGCACGAGGGGGTCCGCGACCGGCTCGGCCTGCCGGGCTGAGGGTCGCCGCCGTGGAGCTGCAGCAGATCGGCCTGTCCCACCCCCGGGTCAAGCAGGTGCTCGACATCCAGCACAACACCGCGCCCAACCGGGACCGGCTGCTGGTCGCCGAGGGACTGTGGGCGCAACGGCTGGTGCTGGCCGCGGGAACGCCGGTCCGCACCTTCCTCTGGTGTCCGGAGCTGGCGTACTCGGACGAGGCGAGGACGCGCGGCGAGCAGCTCGCCGCCCGGGCCGACGGGGCGTACCGGGTGTCCGCGAAGACGCTGGAGCGGATCTCGGAGCGCGGCCAGCCGGACGGGCTGCTGTCGGTGGCCAGGCTGCCGGCGTACGGGCCGGACACCGTCCAGTTCGGACCATCGGCGCTGGTGCTGGTCGCCGACGCGGTCGAGATCCCCGGCAACCTCGGCACGCTGCTCCGCACGCTCGACGCGGTCCGCGCCGACTGCCTGGTGCTGACCAACCGGCGGACCCGGCTGACCCACCCGAAGGTGTTCCGGGGCAGCCAGGGCACCGTCCTCACCGTGCCGGCGGTCGAGTTCGGACAGCCGGACGAGGCGGTGCGGTGGCTGCGGTCGGCGTCGTTCCGGGTGCTGCTCGCCGACACCGACGACGCCGTGCACTACCGGCAGGCGGACTACCGGGGCCGGGTCGCGCTCGTCGTCGGCAACGAGCGGTACGGGATCTCCAAGCCCTGGTACGGGCACGGCTTCGAGCGGGTCGCGGTGCCGATGCTCGGCTCCGCCGACTCGCTGAACGTCTCGGTGTCCGCCTCGGTCCTGCTCTACGAGGCGCGTGCCCGGCAGGACGGGTGGTGAAGGGGGCCGGGCCGGCTGCACTGCCCTGCCGCGGACCCCGGATACCCGCCGGCGGACAAGAGGGTGGCTCGGCGCGGCCCGGCTCCCGTCGCAGCGGACTGTAGCCCCGGCACCGCCCGGTCCGCAGGCCTTCCGGCGGCACCGGTTTCCCCCGACCATGGACCGGTGATCGATCCGGGACTGGCCGGTCGGGTCGCGCTGGTCACCGGCGCCAACCAGGGCATCGGCGCCGCCGTCGGCACCGCGCTCGCCGCGCAGGGCGCCCGCGTGCTGCTCGCCTACTGGCGGCTGCCCGCGGAGGACCCCGCGCACCGCGGCGGTCACCCGGCCGCGTACGGGGAGCTGCGGGCGCGCAGTGCCGCCGGCGTGGTCGACCAGATCGTCGCGGCCGGCGGCGAGGCGGCCGCCGCGGAGGCGGACCTCACCGACCCGGCCGCGCCGGCGCGGCTGTTCGACCGCGCGGAGAGCGTCTTCGGCCCGGTCGAGATCCTGGTCAACAACGCCAGCAGCTGGCTCGCTGACACCTTCCTGCCGGCGGAGCGGGACCGCTTCGGGCGGCAGCTGCGGACCGTGGACGCGGACAGCTACGAGCGGCAGTTCGCGGTGGACGCCCGGGCCGCCGCGCTGCTGATCGCCGAGCTCGCCCGCCGGCACCTGGACCGCGGCGCGTCCTGGGGCCGCATCATCGGGCTCACCTCGGGCGGGCCGGGCGGGTTCCCCCAGGAGGTCTCGTACGGCGCGGCCAAGGCGGCACAGGAGGACTACACGATGTCCGCGGCGCACGAGCTCGGCCCGTACGGGGTCACCGCCAACCTGGTCCACCCGCCCGCCACCGACACCGGCTGGGTCACCCCGGAGGTGGCCGCCGCCGTCGTCGCCGGCGGTCCGCTCAGGCACCTCGCCCAGCCCGCCGACGTCGCCGAGGTCGTCACCTTCCTCGCCTCGCACCAGGCCCGCTACGTCACCGCCCAGCTGATACGCATGCACTGAGGGAGGCTGCACCGAGGGAGGCTGCACCGAGGGAGGCGACGTGCGCATCGAGGACCTGACCCGGCCGGTCGCCCGGCTGCGCCGGCTGCCGGCGTGGGGGGCCGACGCCGGGCTCGCCGCGGTCTTCCTCGCGGCGGTGGGCGTGGAACGGGTGCTGGAGCCGCTGCCGGGCGGGCCGAGCCTGCTGGTGTCCGCGGTCCTCAGCCTGGTGCTGGCCGGGAGCCTGACGGTACGGCGGCGGTACCCGCTGACCGCGTTCCTGACCGGGAGCCTCGCCCTCGCCGCCGAGTCGCTGCTGGACCTGACCAGCGTGATCTCCCCGTACGCGGTCCAGTTCCTCACCTACTCGCTCGGCGTGCATGCCACCCGGACCCGGGCCCGCTGGGGCCCGCCGGTCATCCTGGCCGGCGTCCTGGTCTACTTCTCCGACGCCGTCTGGCCGCCGTCGCTCGATCCGGTCGAGGTGCTCTTCGTCTGGGTCGCGACCTGGGCCGTCGGCTACAGCGCCGCACGCCGGCGGGAGGACCAGGACCGCGCCCGCCGGGCGATCCGGCGGCAGGTGATCGCGGAGGAACGCACCCGGATGGCGCGCGAGCTGCACGACGTGGTCGCCCACCACGTCAGCGTGATCGGTCTCCTCGCGGCCGCCGCCAACCGGCAGCTGGCCCGGGACCCGGCCAAGGCGAGCGCGGCGCTGGCCTCGATCGAGGACTCCAGCCGGCAGGCCGTCGCCGAGATGCACCGCCTGCTCGGGTTCCTGCGCCAGGAGGGCGACGCCGACGAGCTGGCCCCACCGCGGACCCTGCTCCAGCTCGACGTCCTGGCCGCCCAGCTGAGCGAGGCGAGGCTGCCGGTGGACGTGCGCGTCGAAGGGGAGCAGCGGGAGCTGCCGACCAGCGTCGAGCTCTCCGCGTACCGGGTCGTGCAGGAGGCGTTGACGAACACCGTCAAGCACGCGGAGGCCTCGAAGGCCGAGGTCCGGCTGCGGTACCGACCGGAGGAGGTGGAGGTGGAGATCCTCGACGACGGGATCGGTACGGCCGCGACGCCGACGCGCGGCGGCGGCCACGGCCTGATCGGGATGCGGGAGCGGGTCGCCCTGCACGGCGGCCGGCTGACCGCGGGACCGCGGCCAGGTGGCGGCTTCGCGGTGCGGGCGACCTTCCCGCTGGACGGCCACCGGTGAGCATCCGGGTCCTGCTCGCCGACGACGAGCCGCTGGTGCGGGCGGGGCTGCGCATGATCCTGGAGTCCGAGACCGACATCGAGGTGGTGGGCGACGCCGAGGACGGCGGGCAGGCCGCCGCGGCCGTCGCGCGGCTGCGTCCCGACCTCGTGCTCATGGACATCCAGATGCCGGTCGTCGACGGGCTGGAGGCCACCCGCCGGATCGTGGCTGACAGCGGACCGGCCACCCGGGTCGTGATCCTGACCACCTTCCAGCGCGACGAGTACGTCTTCGAGGCGCTGCGCTCGGGAGCCAGCGGTTTCCTGCTCAAGAACACCCCGGCCGACGAGCTCGTGCGCGCCGTGCGGGTGGTCGCCCGGGGCGATGCGCTGCTGTCGCCGGCGGTCACCCGCCGGCTCATCGAGAGCTTCACCCGCGCGCCCGCGACGCCGCGGCCCGCCGCCGAGCTCGCCGGCCTGACCGACTCCGAGCGCACCATGCTCCGGCTGCTGGCGGCCGGCCGCAGTGACTCGGACCTGGCGGCCGACCTGCAGGTCAGCCCCACCATGGTCAGGATCCAGGTGCGGCAGCTGCTCACCAAGCTGGGGCTGCACGACCGGGTGCAGGCGGTCGTGCTCGCGTACGAGTCGGGGTTGGTGACGCCCGGGACGGGCTGACCCTTCAGCCGGTACGGCTCAGGCAACGCGCGGCGGCAGACCGAACCGGGTCAGCGCGCCTCGGTGACGGGGATGCTCGGGCCGTCCGGGCGGATCGTCACGGTGTCCAGCTCGGGCGGGTCGTTCTCGGTGTAGCGGACCGGGACGGCGGTGAGCACGCTGGCGGCCGGTCCGGACGGGGGCGTGACCACCTTGTCGAGCAGGAGGTCGCGGGGGTTGATGCCCTGCGGCGCGGCGCGGTGCAGTTCGACGGTGGAGCCGGCGGTCGGGAAGTCGCACTCGCCGGTGACGATCAGGGTCGGCGGCCCCGGCGGCCGCCGGTCGACGACCGCGGACCAGTCGCGGCACTCGCCCTGCGCTGACCGCCCGGGGATGTCGAAGCGCTCCCGCCGGGTGGCTCCGACCACCTCGATCCCGCGAGTGCCCAGCGAGCCGTCGAGCCGGAGGGACACCTGGTACGGCGTGGGGCCGCCGACCGCGACGCCGCGCAGTGACCCGACCACCTCGATCTCCCAGTACTCCGGCTGCCGGACATAGACGAGCGGGACGAGCGCGACGTCGATGTCCGCGTACGGCGCGGTCCCGGCGACCCGGAGGATGTACCGGGGCGGGAAGGTCCTCAGCGCGAGGATCTGCGCCTGGTCGAAGTCGAGCAGTCGCGAGCTCGCCGGTGGTGGGAGCGCCTGGTAGGCCTGCAGCTGTGCCTCGTCCGCCGCCGGCACACTCACGTACGCCGAAGGAGCCCGGACCGGCCGCCGCTGAAGGATCTCCTCGTCCACCCGGACGACTTCGAACGAGAAGCCGTCGCGGACCTGAGCGCCGACGTCGAAGGAGACGGTGACCGAGCCCGGGCCGGACAGGCTCCACCGCCCCTCGGTGCGCTCGATCCCGTCGGCCGGGCCGACGTCCTCCTGGACGAAGGTGCCGTCCTCGCGCATTTCGAACCCGTCCCGGCCGAAGGACGGCGGGAGCTCGAAGTCGTCGCGGCGGAAGACCTCGAGCCCCCCGGCGTCCTCCTCCCGGGAATGCACCCAGTGCCGGAAGATCGCGGGCGGAAGATTGCTGTACCGCTGCTCGTCGACGTCGATCATGGCCTGTTCCCCCTCCCAGACATCACCAGCCTCGTCCCCTCCCCGGCGACAGACAATGTCCGAAGGTGCAGGATCCGCGGAGGTCATGCGGCCGCATCCGGCCGCGGCAGCCCGGCGACCGCACGCGTCAAACTGCCGGGACGAGCTCGTCGAGGACCCGCAGGTACGCCGCCGCCGTGTCGGTGGACCTCGACCGGTGTCGGTCCGTCGACCGGTGCGCGGATGAAGAGCCACCGGGCCGCCCGTGCGGGTTCTCTCCGGCCCCTCCTCCTGACCCGACAGATGCCCCGTGACACGGACGCAACAGACCCGGCCTGCCGGTCATGCTGCACGCGGCAGACCCGGCCCAGGCCGCTGGTCCACCCGGTGGTCAAGATTCGGAACGTGCGGACCCTGCGCCGGCTCGAACGGCTCGCCCGCCGCCGGTGGCCGGCCCGGGTGGGCCGGATCGACCGGCTCGCCCGCCGGTGATCGGACCGGGACCGGTCGGCCGCTGTACCAGCGCGCGGGTCGCCGCCAGCGCGAGCCGCCCGGTGGTGCGGGCGCGCAGCGCCGCGATCGCGGCGTTGGAGCCGGCGGCGCCGTGCACGCCGCCGCCCGGGTGCGCTGACGCCGACGCCAGGTAGAGCCCCTCGATCGGAGTCTCCGGGCGACCCAGCCCGGTGGTCGGCCGGAAGATCAGCTGCTGGTGCATCGCGGCGGTGCCGCCGGCGACGGCGCCACCGGCGAGGTTGGCATCGGCGGACTCCAGGTCGCCGGGGAACTGCACGTACCGGCCGATGACCAGATCCCGGAAGCCCGGGGCGTACGCCTCCATCCGGCCCTCCAGCCGGTCCACGAACCGGGCCCGGTCGTCCGCGTCGAACCAGTCGCCACGCAGCTCGCCGCCGGCGTCGGCGGCGGGGTGCAGCGGCACGTGCGTGTAGCCCCAGGCGGACTCGGTGCCGGCCGGGGACCGGGTCGGGTCGGCGGTGGTGGTCTGGCCGACGACGAGGAACGGCTCCGCCGGCACCTGCCGCAGCGTGAGCTGGTGAGCGTAGGCGGAGAGCTGGTCCAGGCCGCCGCCGAGGTGCACGGTCCCGGCGCCGCGCACATCCGGCTGCTGCCACTGGATCGGCCCGGACAGCGCCCAGTCGATCTTGACTGTGGCGCCGTCCCACTCGAAGCGCCGCAGGTCGTCCAGCAGCCGGGCCGGCAGGTGCTGCTCCCCGACCAGGCCGAGGAAGAGCTGCGGCGCGGTCACGCCGGCGAGCACCGCCCGGCGCACGGCGACGGTGTCGCCGCCGACCCGGACCGCGACGGCGCGCCCGTCCCGGACCTCCACCCGGGTGACCGCCGCGCCGCACTCCAGCCGGCCGCCCTTTGCCCGAAGCCGGGACACCAGCGCGTCGGTGAGCCGCCCGGCACCGCCCTCCGGCGTCGGGAACCCGACGTCCTGCCCGAGCATCGCCAGCAGCCAGCCGTAGATCGCGCTGCCGGCCGACTCCGGCGACAGGTCGGTGTGCAGCGCGTTGCCGGCGAGCAGGAGCGTCGCGGCGTCCCCGGTGAACTCCTCGGCGCCGAAGCGTCGCACCGGCAGCACGGCGAACCGGGCGAACCGCAGCGCGCCGGCCGGCCCGAGCAGGCGAAGCAGCCGGGCGGCCGGCAGCACCGGCGGCAACGGCCGGAACAGCGCGGGGATCAGCGCCGGGGACAGCCGGGACCACTCGGCGGCCAGCCGCTCCCACGCCTCGCCATCGCCGGGTCCGCACGCCTCGACGGTTGCGGCGGTGGTGGCGAGGTCGCGGCTGAGCACCACGGCCCGGCCGTCGACCAGCGGGTGCGCCAGCGCCGCCGGGGCGTGCCGCCAGCGCAGCCCGTGCTCCTCCAGGCCCAGCCCGGCGATGACCGGCGAGGCCAGCGCAAGCGGGTAGAAGGAGCTGTAGAGGTCACTGATGAATCCGGGCGCGGCCACCTCCCCGCTGCGGACCGCCCCGCCCGGCTCCGGCTGCTCCTCCAGGACCAGCACGCTCCAGCCGGCGTCGGCGAGCCGGTTGGCCGCGACCAGCCCGTTCGGCCCGGCGCCGATGACCACCGCGTCCACGAGCTCCCGCGTCACACCTGCTGCCTGCCCGCCCATCCGGCGGCTCATACCGCGCTGGCCCTTGTCGCCCCGCCGCCCACGCGATCACGTTCACCAACCGGAGGACCGGAATCCGCCCCCGAAACGGGCCGAAGCCGGTCGCCCGCTTGGCGAACCTGATCGCCGACCCCGTCACCTCCTCGTGCGTCCGTGCCGCACTGCACCCTCCAGCCATTGACCGAGGTCCCGCGGGTCGGGTCGACCGCGCCACCCGAGGTGGGCGTCCGGCCGCACCAGCCACACCTCCCCGGCCATGGCCCGGATCTTCCTGCTGTACGGGCCGGGGATGCTGCCGACGGTGCGCTCCAGCACCGTGACGCGGTCCTCCCCCAGCCACTGCCGGGCCGTGTCGACGGACGCGTCCGCGCCGCCCGCGGGCACCAGCAGGACCCACCGCCCGCCGACCTCGTCGTACAGCCGGGTGAGCCGGCGGTCCGCCGGGCGGACGCAGTCGAAGTCGGCCACCGTGTCGCCCGGTCGCGGCTTCGGCCCGAACCGGGACCCGCCGCCGAGCGGCCCGGTGCGGTAGGTCTCCCACAGGGCCGAGTGCGAGAACGTGGTCAGCCGCTGCGCCACCGGGAGCTTGAGCAACGGCGCGACGATCCGGTCCTGGGCGAAGCGTACGACCGGGTTGCTCAGGATGTCGGCGTTCTTGGACGCGCTGGTGCCGAGGTGCGTCTCCTCCGCGATCGGGCGGCGCTCGGCCTCGTACGTGTCCAGCAGCGCCTCGCCGGCCCGCCCCTGGATGACGAGCGCGAGCTTCCAGGCGAGGTTCTCCCCGTCGCCCATCCCGGTGTGGATGGCCGGCCCGCCGAACGGGACGTGCGCATGGGCCGCGTCGCCGGCGAGCAGGACATGTCCCCTGCGGAAGGCGTCCGCCACCCGTTCCTGGGCCGTGAAGACCATCTTCGTGGTGATGTCCCGCAGCGCGACTCCGCCGTACGGCGTGCGCTGGGCCAGCATCGTGCGCACCCTCGAGACGATCTCCTCGTCGGTGGGCTTCTCGGTGTCCTCCTGGGGGTCGCGGGCCAGGATGCGCCACAGGTCGTCCGCCCCCGTGGGGTCGACCATCGGCATGGTCCCGACCCGCCGCCCGTCCGGAGACAGCCAGCCGGTCAGCCCGTCCCGGTCCAGCGGCCAGTCGACGTGCGCGTCGATCATCAGGTAGCGCGCGGTGGTGCCGGGGAAGCCGATCCGGGCGGCCTTGCGGACCATGCTCTCCGGGCCGTCGCAGCCGACCACCCAGCTCGCCCGGATCCGGTCGCCGTTGTCGAGCACGGCGGTCACGCCGGTCGCGTCCTCCTCGACGTCGACCAGCCCGCTTTCCCACTCGACGGTGACGCCCCGCTCCGTCAGGAGGTCCCGGAGCGCCTGCTCGATCCTCGACTGGGAGATCACCATGGGCGGCGCCGGGTTCGGCATCCCGGGCTCGGTGTAGCGCAGGCTGAGCCGCTGCTGCCCCAGGTACGCGGTGATCTTGTTGACCGTGGGCAGCTCGTTCGCCAGGTCGCCCAGTGCGCCCAGCCGCTGCAGCACCTCCGAGCCCCGGCCGTGCAGGAAGGCCGACTCCCGGTACGGCGGGCCGGCCGTGCGGTCCACCACCCGCACCGAGACGCCCTGCAGGGACAGGCAGGCGGCCACGGTCAGACCCGCCGGTCCAGCACCGACGACCAGGACGTCCGTCGAGTCTCCGCTCATCTGACTCCTCCTCATGTGGGAATGCGCCGACTGAGGTCCGGCGCACCGTCGACCTGGGCGTCGCCGCGCAGCGACGCCCGGATTGCCGCCTTGTCAACCTTTCCGCTGCCGGTGCGGGGCAGCACGTCCCGGTGGTGTACGGCGGTGGGCAGCTTGAAGCGGGCGAGCCGGTCACCGAGGAATCCGCGGACGTCCTCGATCGTCGCCTTGGGCTCGCTGTCCTGGCACAGCACCGCGACCGGGGTCTCGTCCCACCGAGGGTGCGGCATCCCGACGACCGCTGCTTCCCGGACGCCCGGCAGGTCGGCCAGCAGCAGCTCGATCTCGGCCGGGTAGACGTTCTCGCCGCCGCTGATGATCACGTCCTTGCGCCGGTCGACGATGTGCAGCAGACCATCCCCGTCGAGGTAGCCGATGTCGCCGGAGCGGAACCAGCCGGCGTCGTCGATCGCGGCGCCGGTCGCGGCCGGGTCGTTCCAGTACCGGGGGATCACGTTCGGCCCGCGGACGCAGATCTCGCCGCGGGCGCCAGGTCGGGTGACCAGCGTGCCGTGCTCGGGATCGACCAGCCGGAGCTCGGTGTGCGGCAGCGGGTACCCCGCAGCGTCGGGGTGCCGGTCCACCAGGCACGCCGGCGTGTAGCTCGCCAGCGGCGCCGTCTCGGTCAGGCCCCAGGCCGGTTGCAGCGTGATGCCGCGGGCCGCGTACTCGCCGACCAGCCGGGCCGGCACCGGTGCCCCGCCGATGATCGCTCCCCGCAGCGCGGACAGGTCGGCCCCGGCGAAGCCGGCCGCCCGGGCGATGGCCGCGAACATCGTCGGCACCGCGATCAGGTTCGCCACCCGGTGGGTGACCAGGTCCTCGAGGCAGCGACGGGGGTCGAACACCCGGCGCACCACCAGCTTTCCGCCGTGGGTCAGCGTGCCCAGGGTGAAACCGCTCAGCCCGGCGATGTGGAACATCGGTGCCGCCACCAGGGCGGTGTCGCGCAGCCGGGTCTCGACCACGGCGGCGGTGTTGATCTCGTTCCACCAGAGGTTGCCGTGGGTGAGCACCGCGCCCTTGGGCCGACCGGTGGTGCCCGAGGTGTACATGATCAGTGCGGCCTCGCTCGGCTGCACCGGCGCGGGGCCGTGGTGCCGGTCGTCGGCACCGGACCCGACCGCGGCGGAGAGGCGCTCCCAGCGGGGCCCGACCGCCGGCGCCGCCGCGGCGGCCGGACCGGCGTCGCAGAGCAGCAGCCGGCGTGGCGTGACGACATCGGCAATGCCGTCGACCACCGGTCGGTAGTCGTCCTCGGCGAGCAGGGTGTGCGCACCGGAGTCGTCGAGCAGGTGGGCGAGCTCCGCGGCGGTGAGCCGGAAGTTCAGCGGGACGAAGATCGCCCCGAGATGGACGGCCGCGAGTGCGGCGGACAGCAGGGTGGCGCTGTTGCGGCCGAGGTAGGCGACCCGGTCTCCGTGCCGCACGCCGCCGTCCGCGAGCGTCGCCGCCACCGACCGCACCTCGGTGGACAGCCGCGCATAGCTGATCTCGGTGTCCTCGTCGACGATCGCCGTGCTCGTCCCGGCGGTGCGGGCCCAACCGTGCACCGCCCGCGCGGCGCTGATGTCGCCTTCCGTCATCGAGCTTCCCACCCTTCAGATGACGATGCCGCCGTCGATCCGGAACACGCTGCCGGTGACGTACTCGGCGGACACCAGGTAGCCGATCAGGTCCGCGACTTCCTCCGGTCGGCCGATCCGGCCCAGCGGGACGGCGTCCAGCAGCCTGGCCCGGGTGCTGTCGGCCAGCTCGGCGGTCATGTCCGTCTCGATGAGCCCCGGGGCGACCACGTTGGCCCGGACGCCGTACCGGCCGACCTCCTTGGCCAGCGCCTTGGTGAAGCCGATGACGCCCGCCTTCGCGGCCGCGTAGTTGGTCTGGCCCGCGGCGCCGCTGATCCCGCCCACCGAGGACAGCGTGACCACCCGGCCGGCCTTGCGCTTCATCATGTCGAACACCGCCGCGCGGCAGACGT
>JBJMII010000144.1:0-36714 GCA_045806925.1 Mycobacteriales bacterium | reverse complement strand
GGAGATCTACGCGCACGCCCGCCGCGAGCACCCGAACGAATGCTGCGGCATCGTCTACGGACCGAAGGCGCAGCCGGTCGCGGCGCGCGCCGTCGCGTGCGTCAACATCCAGAACGAGCTGCACGCCGAGGACCCGGTGCAGAACCCTCGCGACGCCCGCACTGCCGCAAAGTCACGACGGCGAGCACAATGTCGACAACGCGGCAATCGGCAGCCCAATCCTTGCGAAGCAAAGGTGTATATCGACTCAGGAGCCGGAAGTATCGAGCCGCCTCAGTGAGTCGACATGTCAGTTCTTCTCCAGGACTTGTTCCTATCCTACTCTATCGCTGCATTGTTTTAGCCGCACGACCGCTGATATCTAAGTCGATAAGACTGCGAAAGGACGTGCGGTGCAGGAGACCGGCGAGATTGGGAGCGGGCTTCGAGGCCGGCGCGCGCCGCCGGCCGGCCCGGCGAGCGTGCACCGGGTCAGCGGCGGCGGCCGCCCTCGGCGGGCGGCCGTCGGGCCGGGCCTGGTCGGAGGACCGGGTCGACCGGGCGCCGCGTTGCCCGGTCCGTCAGCAGCCCGCGCTCTGTCGAGGTCGCGGGGCGATCGATCCGTCGCCGGAACGCTCCCGGCCCGGCGCAGAGGGCGCAGTCGGAGCCCGGCGGCGGGTCAGGCCGAGCGGTCGACGTCGGAGGATCTGGCGGCGGGGAGGCGCGGGGGTTGGCAGCAGGAGGCACGGATGCCAGCTGCCGGGGGAGATGCCGGCCGGCGGGCGGACGGGACGTGCCGGGAGTCGCCATGCCAGGCCCGGGCTGGCCGGGCGCCATCAGCCCGGCTGGTATCCGGCCTGCCGGAGGGTCCGGTGCCGCGCCGCCTCCGGGAGCGAACGGGGCCGGAAGCACGTCAGTCGAACGGTCGGCCCGGGCCCGGCGCCCCCGAGCAGATGCGGGAGGACGGGGTGGGGCACGGGGGCGCCTGGCGGCAGGCAAGGACGGCAGGACGGCGGGCAGCAAGGCGGGACGGCGGCCGGGCAGGACCTCAACGGCGCGGCATGGCCCGGCGGAACGGCATCGGGTCGGGCACGCGGGGACGGCACTGCGGCAGAGTGTGGACGCGCCGGCGCGGCACCAGCGGGAGCGCACCGGGGCGATGCAGCACCCCTGGGCCGTGCCCGCGACAGCGGGGGTGGCGACATGGACGGGACAGCACTGTGGGCGAGACCGCAGGCAACGGCAGTTGCGGCGGGACCGGGACCCAGCCGGACGCAGCGGATGCGGCTCGAGGTGGCAATGGAAGCAGCCGGATGTGGGTTAAGCCGGCCGGCCCCGCCGTGGCGCGGCCCCGCCATTCCGCCAAAGCTCTTGGAGTGACGGAGCATTCTCGGCTAACTATCACCGAGAAGTCGAGACTATATCAGCGCTTATATCTCGGCCTCGCCTCTAGGAAGAGAACATCGCCCCGCCGAGTGAACGCTCACCGCTGCTGGGCAGAATGCGCGCATGTGGTCGGTGCAGCTGCGGTGGGCGGGACGGGTGACGTGCACGACGTGATCGCCTTGGACGGCCCGTCCGGCACCGGCAAGTCCACGGTGGCCCGGCGGCTGGCCCGCCGGCTCGGCTTCCGTTACCTGGACACCGGCGCGATGTACCGGGCGGTGACGTGGGCGGTGCTCCGCGACGGCGTCGACCCCGAGGACGCGGCGGCGGTGACCGACCTGGCCCGGCGCACCAGGATCGAGGTGTCCACCGATCCCGACCACCCGCGTGTCACCGTCGACGGCCGCCCGGTGGACCGGGAGATCCGGTCCCGCGCCGTCACGGTGGCGGTCAGCCCGGTGTCCGCGACACCGGGCGTCCGGGAGGTGCTCGTCGCCGCCCAGCAGCAGCTGATCCGCCCCGGCCGGTTCGTCGCCGAGGGTCGGGACATCGGCACCGTGGTGGCGCCGGCCGCGCCGCTCAAGGTCTTCCTCACCGCGTCGTCCGACGCCCGGGCGCACCGCCGGTCCAGGCAGGACGGCACCACCGACCACCGGTCCACGGCCGCCGACCTGCACCGGCGGGACACGTACGACAGCACCCGGCAGCACAGCCCGCTGCGGGCCGCGGAAGATGCCGTGCACGTCGACACCACCGCGTTGAGCGTGCCGGAGGTGGTGCAGCAACTTGTCGATCTGGCGGTTGAGCGAGGGATCGTCCAGGGCCCGGGTCGGCCCGGCACCGCCAGAGCCCGGAAGGCTCCACCGCCGCGGTGAACGGGCACCCGCCGGCGCCGCGCGGCCGGATGCGACCGGACCGGACGGCGTGCCGCGGTCGCCGCGTCCGGTGCCGGCGGCGTGGTCGGGATCTTCCCGGAGGGCACCCGGGAAGCGACCGCGTCCAGGCGGGTGGTTGCGCTCCGGCGGCCCGGTGCTCCCGGTCGCCCGGCACGCCACCGCCGGGATGCCGGGACGGCCGGCGCTCCGGCGGCCGGACGCCCGTGCTCCTGGTCGGCGACCCGATCGGGCCGCCCGCCGCCGGCGCCCCGCGGCGTACGGTGGCGGCGACCGCCGACCTGATCCGCGGCACGCTCGCGGCCGGCGCGGCGGCCGACCGGAGCGCGGCAGGAGGGACGATGACGGACGACGACGCCGGGCAGTGGACCGCGCTCGGCGACCCGGCCGCCGATGCGCAGGACCTTGTCGACTTACCCGTTCTTGCCGTTGTCGGCCGGCCCAACGTCGGCAAGTCGACGCTGGTGAACCGGATCCTCGGCCGCCGGGAGGCCGTGGTCCAGGACGTGCCGGGGGTGACCCGGGACCGGGTGGCGTACGACGCGCAGTGGGCGGGCCGCCGCTTCACCGTGGTCGACACCGGGGGCTGGGAGCCGGACGCCCGCGGGTTCGCGGCCCGGGTCGCCGCGCAGGCGGAGCGGGCGGTCGACTCGGCGGACGCGGTGCTGCTGGTGGTCGACGCGAGCGTCGGTGCGACGGCCACCGACCAGGCGGTGGCACGGGTGCTGCGCCGGGGGGGCAAACCGGTCGTGCTGGCGGCGAACAAGGTGGACGACGAGCGCACCGAGTCCGACGCGGCCGGCCTGTGGTCGCTCGGCCTCGGCGAGCCGTACCCGGTGAGCGCGCTGCACGGCCGGGGCAGCGGTGATCTGCTGGACGCGCTGCTCGAGGCGCTCCCGGCGGCGCCGCCGGAGCAGGTCGGCGAGGTCGGCGGGCCGCGCCGGGTCGCCCTCGTGGGCCGGCCGAACGTGGGCAAGTCCAGCCTGCTCAACCGGCTGGCCCGGGAGGACCGGGCGGTGGTGGACCCGGTCGCCGGCACCACGGTCGACCCGGTGGATAGCCTTGTCGACATCGGTTCAGAGACCTGGCGGTTTGTCGATACAGCAGGACTCCGCCGAAGGGTCAAAGCGGCCACCGGCGCCGAGTACTACGCCAGCCTGCGGACCGCGTCCGCGATCGACGCGGCCGAGGTCGCGGTGGTGCTGCTGGACGCGAGCGAGCCGATCAGCGAGCAGGACCAGCGGGTGATCGGCGCGGTGGTCGAGGCCGGCCGGGCGCTGGTGCTCGCCTTCAACAAGTGGGACCTGGTGGACGGCGAGCGCCGGGAACGGCTGGACAAGGAGATCGACCGCGAGCTGCAGCGGGTTCGCTGGGCGCCGCGGGTGAACGTCTCGGCTACCACCGGCCGCGGCATGGAGAAGCTGGCGCCGGCGCTGCGGACCGCGCTCGCGTCCTGGGAGCAACGGGTGCCGACCGGCCGGCTCAACAGCTGGGTCGGCGAGCTCGTCGCCGCCACCCCGCCGCCGGCGCGCGGCGGCCGGCAGCCGCGGGTGCTCTTCGCCACCCAGGCCGGCACGCGGCCGCCGCGTTTCGTGCTGTTCACCACCGGCTTCCTGGAGCCGGCGTACCGGCGCTTCGTCGAGCGGCGGCTGCGGGAGGACTTCGGCTTCCCCGGCACACCGATCGAGGTGTCGGTCCGGGTACGGGAGCGCCGCAAGAGGTGAGCGGGACGGGACCTCATTGACGTACGCGGCCGTTCACGATCTGAGCTGAAGGCGAGATCGAGACTTTCAGGCGCGCCGCGCCCGATGATCGGTCTCGCAACCGGGGCACTCCGCTGCGGTAGGCTCGGCCCACCGGCACGCCCAGTGCGGTCCGGGACGTGGCGCAGTTTGGTAGCGCACCTGACTGGGGGTCAGGGGGTCGTGGGTTCAAATCCCGCCGTCCCGACAGAAGCGACGCGCCGCTGACGGCGGCGGACGCGAGGAGGACGGGTGCCGCCGACGACCGGGGAGTCGCTCACGGACGTCCGGGGTCCCGGGGACCGTGTCCTGACCATCCCCAACGTGCTGAGTGTGCTCCGGCTGCTCGGCGTCCCGCTCTTCCTCTGGCTGCTGCTCGGCCCGCACGCGGACGTCGCCGCGCTCGTCGTGCTCATGCTCGCCGGGCTCAGCGACTACTTCGACGGCAAGATCGCCCGCTGGCTCGGCCAGACCAGCCGGCTCGGCGTGCTGCTCGACCCGGCGGCCGACCGGCTCTACATCCTGGCGACGCTGTTCGCGTTCGTGGTCCGGGACATCATCCCGTGGTGGCTGGCGGTGCTCATCGTCGGCCGCGACCTGCTGCTGCTGCCGAGCCTGCCGGTGCTGCGGCGGCACGGGTACGGCCCGCTGCAGGTCAGCTACGTGGGGAAGGCCGCCACCTTCAACCTGCTGTACGCGTTCCCGCTGCTGCTGATCGCCGCGCACGACTGGGCGGTGTCCGGCGTGGCCCGGCCGATCGGGTGGGCCTTCGTCGGGTGGGGCACCGCGCTGTACCTCTTCTCCGGCGGCCTCTACCTGACCCAGGTGGTCCAGCTCGTACGCGCCGACCGGCGGGCCGGGTGAAGGGGGAGCACGCCGGGCGGGAGCGCGCCCGCAGCCCGCTGGTGCAGCGCGCGCTGGTGCTCAGCCGCGGCAGCCGGACCCGGCACCGCCCTCGACTCGGCGCCATGTCGACTTCACTGCTCGACGAGTTGATGACGGATCACCTCGATCCGGGATACGCGGCGGCGGCCCGGCGGCGGGCCGGGCCGGGCGAGCGGCCGGGCGGCGACCGGCCCCGCGCCCGGGTGCTGCTGGCGGTCGGCTTGCTGCTCGTCGGCTTCCTGCTGGCGGTGGCGTACCGGGGGACGCTGCGGCAGGCGCCGGACTCGGAGCGGGCCCGGCAGGCGCTGGTCCGCGACGTCGAGGCCGGCTCCGCGCTGAGCGACTCGCTGCAGCGGCGGGCCGAGACGCTGTCCGGCGAGCTGGTCCGGGAGCGGGACGCCGCGCTGACCGTGAGCCGGAACGGCGACCGGGTGGGCACCGAGCTGCACCGGCTGGAGGCGGCGGCCGCGCAGTCGGCCGTGCACGGGCCCGGCATCGAGGTCGTCGCCGGCGACGCGACCGCCCGCGAGCAGCTCGACCCCGCGACCGGCGAGCGGGTGACGGTGCCGGCCGAGGACAGCGGCCGGCTCCGGGATCGCGACCTGCAGAGCCTGGTGAACGCGCTGTGGGCGGCCGGCGCCGAGGCGGTGGCCGTCGACGGCGAGCGGCTGGCGCCGACCACGACCATCCGGGCCGCCGGCGAGGCGATCCTCGTCGACCTCCGCCCGGTGCAGAGCCCGTACACGATCACCGGGGTCGGGGACCCGGAGACGCTTCTGCCGCGGTTCGCGGATAGCGAGGCGGCCCGGCGGTACCAGTCGTACACGGGGCTGTACGGCATCCAGTTCTCCGTGCGGAAGGTCGGCGACCTGCGGCTGCGGGCGGCGACCGGGCCGGAGCTGCGGTACGCCGACGCGGTGCCGTCGTCGACCGCTGCCGCGACTCCGCCCTCCCCGCGCGGGTCGCCGCCGTCCGGGTCGTCCGGCCCGACCGGTGCCGGGCCGACACCCGGCCGCTCCCCTGGAGGTGGACCGTGATCGCCGCGGTGGCGCTCGTGGTCGGCGTGCTGCTGGGCCTGCTGGTGGAGCCGGTGGTGCCGCTGTGGCTGCAGCCGTACCTGCCGATCGCGGTGGTCGCCGCGCTGGACGCGGTCTTCGGCGGGATCCGCGCCCGGCTGGACGGGATCTTCGACTCCAAGGTCTTCGTCGTGTCGTTCGTGTCGAACGTGCTGGTGGCTGCGCTGATCGTGTTCCTCGGCGACAAGCTCGGGGTAGGTGGGCAGCTCTCGACCGGCGTGGTGGTCGTCCTCGGCATCCGGATCTTCGGCAACGCGGCCGCGATCCGCCGGCACCTGCTGCGCGCATGAACGAGCCGAGACCGGACGAACCGGCTCGCCCTCAAGGCGAGGATGAGACTCTAGTAAGTAATGAGGG
Source organism: Mycobacteriales bacterium (assembly GCA_045806925.1). GTDB lineage: Bacteria > Actinomycetota > Actinomycetes > Mycobacteriales > CADCTP01 > CADCTP01. The sequence continues at coordinate 30,396 of JBJMII010000144.1, read as the reverse complement.
CCATGAGGTCAGTGGATCGATGAGGCCCGGGCGGCGGGTGGGAGGGGCGTTGCCGCCCGTGTACCCGAGCGGCCGGGATGGCCCGGTGGTCGCGGCACCGGAGCCGGTTACGGACGCGGTCGGGCCGGCCGCGGAGGCCGAGCCGCCGGGTGCGGCCCGGTCCGAGGTCGGCGAGCGCGCCGAACGTCGCCTGGTCGCCGGCGGGTCCGAGCGGCCCGCCTCGGCGGAGCGGTCCGACGCCGGCAGCACTCCGGAAGCCGGGCCCGGCGAGCACGTCGAGCGGGCGGCGGAGCGGTCGCCGGAAAGCCCGACCGGAGTCGACAGCGCAGCGGCAGGCGGGGGCGGGGCGGCGGCCGGGAGCGCGGCGGTCCAGGGGCCGCAGGGCGGGGCGGCGGCCGCGCGGGACGAGATCGAGCCCAGCGGGGATGCGGGCGCGGGCGCCCGGGATGGTACGGCCGAAGGTGCGGCGGGAGCGGAGACCGGACCGGCAGTCGGGAGCGGGGCAGGAGCCGCCACCAGGACGGTAACCGGGAGCGGGACCGGAGCCGACAGCGGGACGGCGGTCGGGAGTGGGACGGCGGTCGGGAGTGGGACGGCGGTCGGGAGTGGGACGGCGGTCGGGAGTGGGACGGTCCGCGGCGACGAGGCGGGAGCTGGGACCGCGACGCAGATCGGCGGCGGCGCGGCGGGCGAGTCGCACGACGCACCGAGGACCGCACGTCATCAGACCGGGGCGACTGAGGCCGGGGCCGGCGGCGACAGCGACGCGGAGCCGGAGCGGCTCGGGACCGCGAGCCGGACGGCGAGTGAGCCGGACGCGCCCGGAGCCGAGGGCGAGGCGGGACCGAAGCAGGACGGCGAGCGGAGCGAGCCGGGAGCCGAGCGGAGCGAGGGCGAAGCGGGACCGAAGCAGGACGGCGAGCGGAGCGAGCCGGGAGCCGAGCGGAGCGAGGAGACCCGCCGATGGCGGGCGGCCCGCTCCCCGGCTGCCCTCCTCATCGGTTTGCTGATAAGTCTCCTCGGGTTCGCCCTAGCGGTTCAGGTACGAAGCAATACGTCGACAAGCGGTCTTACCGCTGCCCGCCAGGAGGACCTGGTCCGGATCCTCGACGAGCTGTCCTCCCGGGAGGACCGGCTCCGCCGGCAGATCACCGAGCTCGAGGCGGCCCGGGCCCGGCTGTCCAGCACCGGCGACAGCAGCGCCGCCGCCCTTCAGGAGGCCCGCAAGCGGTCCACCGCGCTCGGCATCCTGGCCGGCACGCTGCCCGCCCAGGGCTCCGGCATCGAGCTCACCCTCACCGACCCCGAGCAGCGGCTGGCCGCCGAGGACCTCCTCGACGCCGTCGAGGAGCTGCGCGCCGCCGGCGCCGAAGCCGTGCAGGTCGGCAACGTCCGGATCGGCCTGGACTCCAGCTTCACCGCCACCGACGGCGGCATCGTGGTCGACGGCGTCCTGCTGTCCGCCCCGTACACGGTCCTCGCCATCGGCGACCCGCCCACCCTGGCGACCGCGATGGAGATCCCCGGTGGAGTGACCGACACGGTGCGCCGGGCCGGCGGCGAGGCCCGGATCGGGCAGCGGGAGCGGGTGCTGATCCGCGCGTTGCGGCCGCTGAAGGAGCCTCAGTATTCTCGGCCGTCCGACGGGGGCCGGTGATCCAGCCGGGGCCCGACGCATCAGGACCGCGAGAGGACGCCGTGAGCACCCCCGACGACCTGAAGTACACGGCCGAGCACGAGTGGGTGCGCGCCGGCAGCGGCGGCACGCTGCGGGTCGGCATCACCGACTACGCGCAGGAGGCGCTGGGCGACATCGTCTACGTCTCGCTGCCTGAGGTGGGCACCGAGGTCTCGCCGGGTGAGGCTTTCGGTGAGGTCGAGTCGACCAAGAGCGTCTCGGACGTCTTCGCGCCGGTCGCCGGCACCGTCAGCGCCCGCAACGAGGCGCTGGAGGCGCAGCCGGAGCTGGTCAACTCCGACCCGTACGGAGAGGGTTGGATCGTCGAGATCGACGTGTCCGACCCGAGCGTGCTGGGCGCGCTGCTCGACGCCGCGGGTTACCGCAAGCTGCTCGACGAGCACTGAGCAGCGCCTCGGCAGGATCGGTCCCGACCCGCCAGCAGGATGACCCTCCAGTGTCGGTTGACCCCCTCCGAAGCGGCTGACTAGGCTCGCTCGACCCAGGGTGACAAACCTTCGAGCGGCCCCTTCGAGCGGGCTGAGGGTGGGAGGCGAGCCCGACCGTGTTCTGCACCCGGTGCGGCCACGAGAACCCCGACGACGCGCGCTTCTGCGCGCAGTGCGGCGCGCCGCTGTCCCGGGCCGAGTACGCGGCGTCCCCCGACGCAACCTCGATCTTCCAGCCCGGCACTTTCGACGAGGGCGGCATCCCGGAGGAGCACGCGGAGGAGCACGCCGGCGCGGTCGACGCGCTGCCGGCCGGCTCGGCGCTGCTGGTGGTCAAGCGCGGGCCCAACGCGGGCAGCCGCTTCCTGCTCGACCAGGACGTCACCACGGCCGGGCGGCACCCGGACAGCGACATCTTCCTCGACGACGTGACGGTCTCCCGCCGCCATGCGGAGTTCCGCCGGGAGGGCGGCGGCTTCGTGGTGCACGACGTCGGCAGCCTCAACGGGACGTACGTGAACCGGCAGCGCATCGACGTCGCCGCCCTGGCCGGTGGGGACGAGGTGCAGGTCGGCAAGTTCCGGCTGCTCTACCTGGCCGGCGCCCGCACGGGCGGTGAAGAGCAGGCCGCCGTACGGTGAGCGCTGCGGGGGCGCACGCCCGGGCCTCCCTGAGCATCGGGGAGGTGCTCGGCCAGCTGCGGCCGGAGTTCCCGGACATCACCATCTCCAAGATCCGCTTCCTGGAGGCGGAGGGGCTGATCCACCCGGAGCGGACCCCGTCCGGCTACCGGAAGTTCTCCTCCGGCGACGTCGCCCGGCTCCGTTTCGTGCTGGCCGAGCAGCGCGACCACTACCTGCCGCTGCGGGTGATCAAGGAGCACCTGGACGCCATCGACCGCGGCCTGGAGCCGCCGGAAACCGGTCCCGGTACGGCGACCCGGCGGGGCCCGCGCATGCTGGCGGCCGCCGAGGGGCTGCCGGGCCCGGACGCGTTCCGACCGGAGCCGTCCGAGGTGCGGCTGTCCCGGGACGAGCTGCTCGCCTCGGCTGGGCTGGATCCGGAGCAGCTGGACCAGCTCGAGCAGTTCGGGCTGCTGGCCCGGCGCGGCAAGGGCGGCACGTACGACGGGGACGCCCTGGCGGTGGCGAGCTGCGTGGCGGAGATGGCCCGGTTCGGGATCGAGGCGCGGCACCTGCGGGCCTACCGGACGGCGGCCGACCGGGAGATCGGGCTCTTCGAGCAGGTGGTCACCCCGTTGATGCGGCAGCGCAACCCGGAGGCGCGCGGGCGCGCCGACGAGGCGGTCCGCGAGCTGGCGGCGCTGTCCGTACGGTTGCACGCGACCCTCGTCCGGGCCGGGCTGCGGGCGGAGCTCGGCGCCTGATCCCGGGCTGTGCGCCGGCCGGGCCCGGACCCGGGGACGGAGTCGGGCCGGATTGCGGGCAGAGCGCGGGCCGGACCCGGTGCGGCGTCGGGGGTGATCGGTCGGCGCGGACCACAAGGGCGTGTCCCGGGGATCTTGGTGGATGCGGACGGCGTTCAGGCCCCACGCGCAGGCGCGGGCATGGGCGTGGCGCGTCGTCCCGCGCCGCCGAAGATTCCCGGGACACGCCCTGTTCTCCCGGCCGGAACCGGCTGAAGCGGCACGGACCCCACCCTCCGGCGCGGCGGCCCCGCACCGTGTAGCGTCGATCGGGCAGGTCCGCTGTTGGGGAGGCGTCGGCTGTGAACGAGCTGCGTGTCGTGGGTGTCCGGGTGGAGTTGCCCGTGAACCAGCCGATCGTGCTGCTCAAGGAGGCCGACGGCGACCGCTACCTGCCGATCTGGATCGGTGCCGTGGAGGCGTCCGCGATCGCGTTCGAGCAGCAGGGCGTCCGGCCGGCCCGGCCGCTCACCCACGACCTGCTCCGGGACGTCATCGGCGCGCTCGGCGCCCGGTTGGAGGCGGTGCACATCACCGACCTGCGGGACGGCGTCTTCTACGCCGAGCTGGTCTTCGCCGGCGGCGCCCGGGTGAGCGCCCGCCCGTCGGACGCGATCGCGCTCGCGCTGCGGTCCGGCACCACGATCCTCGGCGAGGAGGCGGTGCTGGCCGAGGCCGGCATCTCCATCCCGGACGAGCAGGAGGACGAGGTGGAGAAGTTCCGGGAGTTCCTGGACACCATCTCACCGGACGACTTCGCCGGACAGTAGAGTCTCGCCCTCTTGTTGACATGGGGACACGCCGGGGGAGGGCGTTGACCCGAGCGGGCCCGCCGCATAGCGTCCGAACTACCACCGTGCAACTTCCCCGCAGCACCACTCCCCGCGGCGGCGGAGTGCCCGTCAGTGGCGAGGAGGACGTCCGTGAGCGATCCCGGCGACACGACGCCGCGCCAGGAGCTGCTGTTCTCCGACGGCCTCGACCCGGTGCCCGACGAGCTGATCGGCTACCGGGGGCCCACGGCCTGCCACGCCGCCGGGATCACGTACCGGCAGCTGGACTACTGGGCCCGCACCGGCCTGGTGGTGCCCTCGGTCCGGTCCGCGGCGGGGTCCGGCACCCAGCGGCTCTACTCGTTCAAGGACATCCTCGTCCTCAAGGTGGTCAAGCGGCTGCTCGACACCGGCGTCTCCCTGCACAACATCCGGATCGCGGTCGAGCACCTGCGCGCCCGCGGGGTGCGGGACCTGGCCGGGATCACGCTGCTGTCCGACGGCACGACGGTGTACGAGTGCACCTCGGCCGAGGAGGTCGTCGACCTGCTCGCCGGCGGCCAGGGCGTCTTCGGGATCGCCGTGAGCGGGGCGCTCAAGGAGCTGCACGGGTCGCTGGCCGAGCTGCCGTCCGAGCGGGCGGAGCCGAGCGGAGACGCCGGCGAGTCGGCGCCGGCGGGGGCCGACGAGCTCGGGCAGCGTCGCCGCCGCCGCACCGCCTCCGCCTGACCACCGACGCTTCAGCGATCAAGGGCCAAGTCCTCAGACATCTTTGTCGACAGGGCGCCTCGTTGATCAGCCGACCTGGCGGCGAAGTGCCGTGAGCCGGAGCGCCGTCCCGGCCACCTCGGCCGGGGAGAGGTCGAGGCACTCGTGCCCGTACGGGCAGCGCAGCTGACGGCACGGGGAGCAGGCCGTCTTCCGGCGGAGCAGGACGGCCGGTGAGTCCCGCGGGGCGTACTGGGACTCGAGCTCGGTGCCGGCGAACGCACACACGACCGGTGTGCCGACCGCGGCGGCGAGGTGCAGCCCGCCGGAGTTGTTGACGACCGCGACCTCGGCGCCGGCCAGCAGCGCGGCCAGCCCCGGCACGTCCAGCGCGCCGCCCAGCGGGACCCCGCTGGGGCCGGCCGCGGTCAGCACCAGCTCGCGCTCCGCGGCCGGGCCGGCCACCACCGGGACCAGCCCGGCGCCGGCGAGCAGCCCGGCGGTGGCCGCGAAGCGCGCCGGCGGCCAGCGGCGGGACGGGCAGGACGCGCCCGGGAGCAGCACCGCGTACGGGGTGCCGGGGGACACCCGGGCCGTGGCGAGCGCCGCCCGGGCGGCCGGGACGGCGGCGGAGGGCACCCGGACCGTCAGCCGGCGGTCCGCTGCGGGCACCCCGACGGCGGCCAGCACCGCGAGCATCCGGTCGACCTGGTGCACCGCATCGTCGACCGCCGGCACCCAGTGGGTGAGCAGCGCCCCGCCGAACTCCTTCGACATCCCCACCCGCACCGGCACCCCGGCGAGCACGCACGCGTACGCGGCCGGCCACGGCGACTGGGAGAACGAGGTGAGCACGACCGCGGCGTCGTGCCGGCCGGCGGCGATCCGGTCCACCAGCTCGGTCTCCCCGGCCGGGTCGACCGGGTCGTCGCCGAGCTGCTGCCAGCTCGGCGACACGACCAGCACCGCACCGACCTCCGGCAGCAGCGACGTGGCCCCGGCTCCGGCCGGCGCCGCGAGCAGGGTCAGCGTCGCCCGCGGTGCCGCCCGGCGCAGTGCCCGCAGCGCCGGCCCGGCCATCAGCACGTCGCCGAGGTTGTCCGCGCGGACGACCAGGATGCGGCGCAGCTCCGCCCAGTCGACCGGGCGGCCGCGGGCGGCGCCGGGGTGGGGCAGCGGGACGGTGGCGGCCGGCATGTGCGCGGCCTGCCCGGGGCGCCGGGCGACAAACACGGAGTGTGTTTGCGATCAGCCGGCCGGGGCAGTTACCGGCCCGCCCCGACCGCCCCTCGGAAAGGAGCCGGATGCCCCGGGTCGCGCTGGTCTGCGGGACGTACGCGCCGGAGCGGGACGGCGTCGCGGATCACGTCCGCCGCCTCGCCGGGCATCTGCCCGCGACTGGCTGGTCACCGATCGTCATCAGCACCGCCGCGGTCGGCGGGATCCGGCGGGCCGCCGGTGCGCTGGACGAGCTGGCGCCGGACGTGGTGCACGTGCACTTCGCCCCGTCGTCGTACGGCTTCTCGCCGCGGGTCGGGCTGCTGCCCCGGCTGCTCCGCCGGGACCTGCCGATCGTCACGACGCTGCACGAGTACGGCTGGTGGTCCTGGCCGGCGAGGCTGCCGGCGGCCGGCTGGCGGGCGCTCGAGCGGGCGGGCCGGTGGGACCGGGAGACCGGGCTGCTCGGGCCGGGCAGCGCCGAGCTGGTGGTGACGAACGCGGGCCACGCCGCCGCGGTGGCCGGGCGGCTGGGCCGGGAGCCGCGGCTGGTGCCGCTCGGGCCCAACGTGGAGCCGACCGACGGGTCGCCGACCGGCGCCCGGTCGGCGCTGCGGCGCCGGCTCGGGTTGTCCGCCGACGCCCGGGTGCTGGCGTTCTTCGGCTTCGTGCACCCGGTCAAAGGGGTGCGCTACCTCCTGGACGCGGTGGCGACGCTGCGCGGGGCGTACCCGGACCTGCACGTCGTGGTGGCGGGCGGCTTCACGTCGCTGGCGTTGCCGGCGGACGAGGCGGCGGCGTTCCGGCAGGAGCTGGCCGAGCACGCGGCCGGGCGGGGGGTGGCCGAGGCGGTCAGCTTCACCGGGCACCTGCCGGCTGCGGACGTGTCGCGGATGCTGCACGGCGCGGATGCCGCCGTGCTGCCCTTCACCGCCGGGGTGACGACGAAGAGCGGCGCGTTGCTGGCGGCCTGGGCGCACCGGCTGCCGGTGGTCGCGACGGTGGGGGCGGACCGCGACGCCGCGGTGGCCGACGGGCGCACCGCGGTGCTGGTGGACCGGGTCCGGGACGGGGCGGCGCTGGCCGCCGGGATCCGGCGGCTGCTCGACGACCCCGGCCTGGCCGAGCGCGTGGCGGGCGGCGGTGCGGCCGTCGCCGCCACCCGCTCGTGGAGCGCGGTCAGCACCGCGCACGCGCAGGTGTACGCGGGTGCGGCGGGGTGGGCGGCCGCGACCGCCGGCAGGGCCGGCGCGGCCGCCGATCCGGCGGTCGCTGCGACCGGGCGGCCGGGACGGCTCGCCCCGTGAGCGCTCGGGCGGACGAGCCCGGGACGGCTCGCCCCGTGAGCGCTCGGGCGGACGAGCCCGGGTCGGCCGCGCACCCGACCGTACCCACCACTATCCGGGAGATCCTGGTCGTCGAGCTGCTCGGCGGGCTCGGCGACGTGCTGATGGTGCTGCCGTCCGTGCACGCGCTGGCCCGCAGCCATCCCGGCGCCGCGGTGCGGGTGCTGACCTTCCGGCCGGGGGACGAGCTGCTGGTCGCGGACCCGCACGTCGCCGAGGCGGTCGGCGTGGACCGGGGGACCGCGCGGGCCGCGGTCGAGCGCGAGCTGGCCCGCCGGCCGTACGACCTGGTCGTGACGACCACCCGCTACGACGGCATCGGTGAGCTGTGCGCCCGCGCCCCGCGGTCGGTGACCGACCTGTGGCGCCGGCCGCCGGCGACCGAGCGGGTGGACCGGCGCTACCTGCGGCTGCTGCGCGCCGACGGGGTGATCGACCCGGCGTACGCCGACCTCCCGGTGCGGGTCCACCTCACCCCGAGCGAGCTCGCCGCCGGGCTGGCCGCCGTCCCCGCCGCCGCGGCCCCGGTGGTGCTGGTGCCCGAGTCGGGGATGCGGGTGAAGGAGTGGCCGGCCGAGCGGTGGAGCGCGCTCGCCGCCCGGCTGACCGCCGCCGGGCGCCCGGTGCTCTCGGTCACCCCGCCGGGCCGGCCGGCACCGCCGCCAGGTCCCCGGCCCGCGCCAGGTCCCCGCCCGGCGCCAGGTCCCCGCCCCGCGCCAGGTCCCCGCCCCGCGCCAGGTCCGCACCCCGCGCCGGGTCCCCGGCCCCCGGCAATGGGGACCCGCCCGCTCCCGCCGGCCGGTCTGCGCGGCCTCGCCGCGATGTTCGCCGCCGTCGCCGCCCGTGGCGGCACCGTGGTCGGCGGCGACACCGGCCCGGTCCGGCTCGCGACTGCGGTCGGCGCCCGGACCGTCGCGCTGTTCGGCCCGACCCTCGCCGCCCGCTACGGGCTGGCCCGGCCCGGCTCGGTCGACCTGCAGGGCCGGCCGGGATGCCCGGTCCGCCGCCCGCTGGCGATCAGCGAGCAGGAGTGCTGGTGGACGGCGGCCTGCCCGCTGGCCGGCGGCGGCCCGCCGGCCTGCCTGGACGACCTCACCGTCGACGCGGTGGTCGCGGCGGTCACCGGTCCGGTCGCCGCCCGCGTCCCCCGATGAGACCGGCTGACACCCGCTGACACCCGCTGACACCGATGACTCCCGGCCCGCCGCGGCGGACGGCACCGGGCCCCGAAAGGGGGAGAGCGGCCCCGGCGACGCGGCTCAGAGCGGCAGCGTCGCCCGGATGTCGCCGAGCCCGCGCGCGACGAGCAGCTGCCCGCCGGCCGGCAGCCGGTCCCAGCGGCCGGCGGCGGCGTCCCACCGCCGCCACAGCCGGGGGTCGGTGTCCACCCGCACCTCGACGGTCCCGCCCGGCTCCGCGGCGGCCGCCGCCCAGCCGACCAGCCGGACCGGCTGGTCGGCGCCGGCCGGCACCAGGTACACCTGCACCACCTCGCGGCTGGCCCGGGTGCCGGTGTTGGTCACCGCGACCGAGACCGTGGTCCGGTCGAGCAGCGACGCCGGCCCGTACTCCCAGCTCGAGTAGCCCAGCCCGTGCCCGAACCAGAAGGCCGGCGCCGGCGCGTGCCCGGCGAAGTGCCCGCGGTGCCCGATGAAGGTGCCCTCGGTGTAGACGACCGCCCCGTCGACCGGCGTCACCGACCAGGCCGGCGCCGCCCCGTCCGCGACCGGGAAGGTGCTGACCAGCCGCCCGGCCGGCTCGATGTCGCCGAGCAACGCCGCGGCGACGGCGTGCCCGCCCTCCTGCCCGGGCAGTCCCGCCCAGAGCACGGCGTCCACGGACGGCAGCCACGGCATCAGCACCGGGGTCGCCGCGTTCAGCACCACCACGGTCCGCCGGGCCGCCGCCGCGGCCGCCGCCACCAGCGCGTCCTGCGCCCCGGGCAGCCGCAGCGTGGTCTTGTCGACCGCCTCGGTCTCCTGCTCCTCGGTCAGCCCGACCACCACGACGGCGACGTCCGCCGCCGCCGCGGCCGCCACCGCCTCCGCGAGCACCTCCGCCTCGGGCCGCCGAGCCGGCCGGGCCACCAGCCCGAAGAGTCCCGCGCCGGACAGCGGCGAGTCGCCGGTCGCCGGTGCCGGCACGGTCGCCTCGACCAGACCGGCGGTCTCGTACGTGCCGACCGTGGCCGGCGGCAGGAGCAGCTCCTCGCCGAAGCCGCCGCCGGAGACGGCGAGCTGGTGCCGGGTGACCGCGTCGCCGACCCGCACCGACCAGTCGCCGACGCCGAGCACGCCGATCTCGACCGGACCGGCGGACTCGACGACCGCCCGCAGGCGGACCGTGGCCACCGTCTCGGTGAAGTCGTCGTCGAAGCCGACCATCGCGGTGGCGATGTCGCTGTGCCGGTCCTGGATGACCGACCCGTCGGCCGCGTACAGCGTGACCCGGATGCCGGGCGCGCCGGTGACCGGGTCGGTGACGAAGCCGGCCGCCGCCGGGACCGGCCGGCTCCGCACCTCGACGCCGTCGGTCACGGTGACCGCGGAGCCGAGCAGCGCGGTCAGGCCCTCGGCCACGCTCGTCTGGTACGGCGGGTTCACCTGCGCCGAGCCACCGCCCATGTCGACGGTGTCGACGGCGTGCCGGCCGATCAGCGCCACCCGCGCCGTCCGGGCCAGCGGCAGCACCTCGTCCCGGTTGGTCAGCACGGTCATCCCGCTGGCCGCCAGCCGGGTCAGCTGCTCCCGCCGGACCGGGCCGTCCGGCGCCGGCAGGTCGGCGGGCACCGGCCGCGCCGCGCCGAGCGCGCCCACCCGGGACGCCAGCCGTAGCACCCGGCGCAGGTGGTCGTCGACGACCGACTCGGTCACCTCGCCGCGCCGCACGGCCGCCACCAGCGCCGCCCCCCACGGGCCGTCGGGACCGGGCATGACCAGGTCGAGCCCGCCGTTCGCGGCCGGGCCGGCGGTCTTGGTGGCGTACCAGTCGGACATCAGCAGCCCGTCGTAACCCCACTCACCCTTGACGATCCCGTTGATCACGGCGTCCTGCTCGGTCGCCGGCACCCCGTTCACGTCGTTGTAAGCGGCCATGATCGACCACGGGTCGGACTCGGCCACCGCGATCTCGAACGGCAGCAGGTAGAGCTCGCGCAGCGTCGCCTCGTCGACCACGCTGTCCACGGTGTTGCGTTCGGTCTCCGACTCGTTCGCGACCAGGTGCTTGAGGCAGCCGCCGATGCCGCGGTCCTGCAGCCCCCGGACGTATGCGGCGGCCAGCTTGCCGGTCAGCAGCGGATCCTCCGAGTACGCTTCGAAGACGCGACCGCCGAGCAGCGAGCGGTGCAGGTTGATGGTCGGGCCGAGGACCACGTGGATGTCCTGGGCCAGCGCCTCCTCGGCGAGCAGGCCGCCGACCTCGTACGCGGTCTGCTCACTCCAGCCGGCGGCGAGCAGCGTCGCGTTGGGGAAGAGCGCAACCTGCCGGCCGCCGGTGAACTTCAGCCCGCGCACCCCGGTCGGCCCGTCCGACAGCCGCACCTCGCGGAGCCCGATCGACTCCGCCGGCGGCAGCGTGAACGAGGTGGCACCGGTCAGCAGCCGCACCTTCGCCGCCAGGTCGAGGGTGCCGATCAGGCCGTCGAGGTCCTGCGGTGCGGTGGTCACCTGCCAAGGATGGTCGTCGGTCGGCTGACCTTCCACCCGGCTCGACCTTCGAGCCGGCTCGACCTTCCACGCGGCATGACGGTCAGCGCGGCATGACGGTCAGCGCGCCAGGGAAGGACGGCGCGGGCGATCGCGACCTCGGGGCCCGCCGCTGGTAGCCTGGTCCGCGCTGCAGACCCCGCGCGGGAGAGCCCCCGGCAAGCCGGCCGGGGCGCCGAAGGGGCAACCTCCCCGGAACCTCTCAGGCGCACAGGACCGCGTGGGCGAGGCGACTCTGGACGGGTCCGGACAGAGGGGGACCGCGGCCGGGCAGCTGGCGCCCGGGCGCCGGACACCCCCGCAACGAGACCGTCCGAGACCCGAGGGACCTGTCGCATGTCGGAGCAGAGCACCGCACCCGCCGCCACCTCGGCCGGCGGAGAGCCCGCGCCGGGCGGCGCGCAGACGACCCGGCCCGGTGGCGCCGCAGGCCGCGACCGGTCCGGAGCTGCCGGTGGCGCCGCGGCGGCACCCGGCGGCTGGGGCGCCGGCTCGCTCGCCGACCTGGAGGCGGCGGCGCCGTTCGCCGCCCGGCACATCGGGACCTCGGCCGCGGACCAGGCGCGGATGCTGGCGGCCGTCGGCCACTCCTCACTGGCGGAGCTCTGCGCCGCCGCGGTCCCCGGCTCGATCGCGGACACCACCCCGCTGGACCTGCCGCCGGCCGCGGACGAGGCCGCGGTCGCAGCGGAGCTGCGCGCCCTCGCCGGCCGCAACGCCACCCTGGCGAGCATGATCGGCCTCGGCTACGCCGACACGGTCACCCCGCCGGTGATCCGGCGCAACGTGCTGGAGGACCCGTCCTGGTACACCGCGTACACGCCGTACCAGCCGGAGATCTCGCAGGGCCGGCTGGAGGCGCTGCTCAACTTCCAGACCGTGGTGTCCGAGCTGTCCGGGCTGCGGACCGCGAACGCGAGCCTGCTCGACGAGGCGACCGCGGCGGCGGAGGCGGTCGCACTGGCCCGCCGCACCTCCCGCGCCCCGCAGGACGCCCCGATCCTGGTCGACGCCGACTGCCTGCCGCAGACGATCGCGGTGGTGCGCACCCGGGCCAGGCCGATGGGCCTCCCGGTCGTGGTCCGCGACATCGCCGCCGAGGGGCTGCCGGATGGCGAGATCGCCGGGCTGCTGCTGCAGTACCCGGGTGCCTCCGGGGCGATCCGCGACTTCGCGGCCGTCGCCGAGGCGGCCAGGGCCCGGGGCGCGGTGGTGGCGGTCGCCGCCGACCTGCTCGCGCTGGCCCTGCTGCCGGCGCCCGGCGAGTGGGGCGCGGACGTGGTGGTCGGCTCGGCGCAGCGGTTCGGCGTGCCGCTCGGCTTCGGCGGTCCGCACGCCGGCTTCATGGCGGTGCGCGAGGGGCTGGAGCGGCACCTGCCCGGCCGGCTGGTCGGGGTGTCCCGGGACGCCGACGGCGCGGTCGCGTACCGGCTCGCGCTGCAGACCCGCGAGCAGCACATCCGCCGGGAGAAGGCGACCAGCAACATCTGCACCGCGCAGGTGCTGCTCGCGGTGATGGCCAGCTCGTACGCGGTCTACCACGGGCCGGACGGGCTGCGGTCGATCGCCCGGCGGGTGCACCGGTACGCCGCGGTGCTCGCCGCCGGGCTGCGGGCCGGCGGCGTCGAGGTCGTGCACGACCGCTTCTTCGACACCGTGCTGGCCCGGGTGCCGGGCCGCGCCGACGAGGTGGTCGGCAGGGCCGTCGAGCAGGGCGTCAACCTGCGCCGGGTGGACGCCGACACGGTGGGCATCGGCTGCGACGAGGTGACCCGGCGGACCCACCTCGCCGCCGTGTGGGCGGCCTTCGACTGTGGACAGTCCGATGTGGACGCGCTCGACGCGGCGACTCCGGACGCGTACGGCGCCGCGCGGGAGTCGGACTTCCTCACCCACCCGGTGTTCTCCAGCCACCGCAGCGAGACCGCGATGCTGCGCTACCTGCGGCAGCTGTCCGACAAGGACTACGCGCTGGACCGCGGCATGATCCCGCTCGGCTCCTGCACCATGAAGCTCAACGCGACCGCCGAGATGGAGCCGGTGTCACTGCCCGGCTTCTCCGCCGTGCACCCGTTCACGCCGGCCGAGCAGGTGCCCGGCTACCTGCAGCTGATCGGCGAGCTGGCCCGCTGGCTGGCCGAGATCACCGGCTACGACGAGGTGTCGCTGCAGCCCAACGCCGGCTCGCAGGGCGAGCTCGCCGGTCTGCTCGCGATCCACGCGTACCACGAGGCCCGCGGCGAAGGCCACCGCGACGTCTGCCTGATCCCGCAGTCCGCGCACGGCACCAACGCGGCCAGCGCGGCGATGGCGGGCCTGCGGGTGGTCGTGGTACGGACCCGGGACGACGGCGACGTCGACCTCGACGACCTGCGGTCCAAAGTGGACAAACATGGCGCCGAGCTGGCCGCGCTGATGGTCACCTACCCGTCCACGCACGGTGTCTTCGAGGAGGACATCGCCGACGTCTGCGCGGCGGTGCACGACGCCGGCGGCCAGGTGTACGTCGACGGGGCGAACCTCAACGCGCTCGTCGGGCTGGCGAAGCCCGGCCGGTTCGGCGCGGACGTGTCGCACCTGAACCTGCACAAGACCTTCTGCATCCCGCACGGCGGTGGCGGTCCCGGCGTCGGGCCGGTGGCGGCCCGGGCGCACCTCGCGCCCTACCTGCCCAACCACCCGCTCCAGCCGCTGGCCGGCCCGGACACCGGCCCGGGCCCGGTGTCCGCGGCGCCGTGGGGCAGCGCGTCGATCCTGCCGATCTCCTGGGCGTACGTGCGGCTGATGGGACCGGACGGGCTGGTGCACGCGACCCGGTCGGCGATCCTCGCCGCCAACTACGTCGCCGCCCGGCTGCGCGACCACTTCCCGGTGCTCTACACCGGCCGCGGCGGGCTGGTCGCGCACGAGTGCATCGTCGACCTGCGGCCGATCACCAAGCAGACCGGCGTGACCGTGGACGACGTGGCGAAGCGGCTGATCGACTACGGCTTCCACGCGCCGACGATGTCGTTCCCGGTGGCCGGCACGCTGATGATCGAGCCCACCGAGTCGGAGGACCTGGCCGAGCTGGACCGGTTCGTGGACGCGATGATCGCGATCCGGGCGGAGATCGACCGGGTCGCCGCCGGGGAGTGGGACCGGACCGACAACCCGCTGCGCAACGCGCCGCACACCGCGGCGGCGGTCACGGCGGACAAGTGGGAGCACCCCTACGAGCGGGAGCTGGCGGCCTACCCGGGGCCGGTACAGCGGGACGGGAAGTACTGGCCGCCGGTACGCCGGATCGACGGCGCGTACGGCGACCGCAACCTGGTCTGCGCCTGCCCGCCGGTGGCCGCCTACGAGGACTGAGCCACCGGCGGGGGCGGCCCCCGTAACCCCCGGGCGGCCAGCCGCCGGCGCTGGTGGCGTCGATCAGCGGTCTGACCCATCGAGCCCCGCCGGGGGCGGAGGACCCCGGCGGCATCGAGGACCCGCGCGGTGAGTCGGTCGGGGCCCTTGGCGTGCTCGCGGCGGCGGGAGAACGGGCCGGCCAGGCGTCGGCTGCGTGGCTGACCGGCGTGGGTCAGGCGACGTGGGTCAGGCGACGTGGAGCACGCGGGGGCGGCGGGCGCCGATGCACCGGCCGTCCGGCAGGATCTCGCCGCAGTCCTCGAACAGGACCACGCCGTTGCACAGCAGGCTCCAGCCCTGCTCGGGATGGCTGGCCACGGCGTGGGCGGCGTCCCGGTCCGGCGCGTCCGCCGACGGACACGCTGGGTGATGCGTACACATGGTCAGGTGCTCCGTTTGGTGCTTGTCGTCTCGAGACCGTGTGGTCACGGTCACACTATCTACCAGAGGTTCGGGCTGACGCAGTGATACACGCAAGTTTGCCGGCAACGAACTGGTAAATTTTGCAACAGCAACCCCATGATTACCTTCCGTCAGCACCGCAGCCGTAGGGCCGCGCGCGCGGCCCTGCCCGCAGGGTACGAAGCGGCGATCCTGCCGCCATCAGATCGCCCGCAGCAGCACCGCGTAGAGCGTCAGCCCGGGGCCGAACGCCATCGCCACCGCGTGCCGGCCCGACCGCACCGTGCCGGCGGCGCGCATCCGCTCCAGCACCAGCAGCACGGTGGCGGACGAGCAGTTGCCGTGGTCGGCGAGCACCCCGTACGAGGCGTCCAGCGCGCCGGCCGGCAGCTCCAGCCGGCGCTGCGCCACCTCGAGGATCCGCCGGCCGCCGGGGTGCACGGCCCAGCCGGCCACGTCCGAGCGGGTCAGCCCGTGCGCGCCGAGCAGGCCGTCCACCACCATCACGACGTGCCGGGCGAGCACCGCCGGCACCCGCGGCGACAACCCCATCCGGAAGCCGCGGTCGGTCACGTCCCAGGTCATGTGCTCGGCCGTGCTGACGTCGGTCTGCGCGACCACGTCCAGCACCTCGAAGCCGGGCCGCCCGGCCGGCGCCGGCTCGACCACGACCGCCGCCGCGGCGTCCGCGAACAGCGCGTGCGCGACTACCTGGTCCACCTCCGCGGACGCGGGCTGGATGTGCAGGCTGGTCAGCTCCAGGCAGAGCAGCACCGACGGCCGGTCGCGGGCCACGCTGAAGTCGGCCACGGCGCCGAGCCCGGGCAGCGCCGCGTAGCAGCCCATGTGCCCGACGGACAGCCGCTGCACCCGGTCGGACATGCCGAGATCGCGAGCCAGCCGGATGTCCACCCCGGGCGTGACGTAGCCGGTGCAGGAGGCGACGGAGAAGAGCCCGACCTCGGCCGGGTCCACACCGGCGTCGGCCAGCGCGGAGGTCACCGCGTCCTTGCCCAGCGGCAGCGCCTCGGCCAGGTAGCGCTCCATCCGCCGCCCGGTGCCCCAGTCCGAGACGTCCTCGTCCACCGGGTTGGCGACTGCGTGCCGGGTGCGGACGCCGGAGTTGGCGAAGATCTGCTCGGCGATCCGCACGTCCCGGTAGTGGCCGGCGAAGAAGCCGTCCCAGACGCCCTGCTGGGAGTACGGCGCGGGCAGCGCGTGGCCGATGCCGACTATCCGGGCCCGTCGCCTCACCATGCCCACCGTTCGCCTCCGGACCCGGTCCGCTCCTCGGGCGCCCGAGGCGCCCTGCGATGCTCCCGGGCCCGTCGCCTCACCATGCCCACCGTTCGCCTCCGGACCCGGTCCGCTCCTCGGGCGCCCGAGGCGCCCAGCGATGCTCCCGGGCCCCGGGCTTGGGTCACGAGCCCTCCTTGGTGCCGTGCCCCTGGAAGAGCACGGCGGTCGAGCGGGTCGGCACCATTCTGGGGTCCGGCTCGCGCCGGGCCAGCCACCGGAGCATCCCGAGCACCGGCGGCCGGATGCCCCGCAGGGCCAGCCGGACGCCGTGCCGGGCCGCCTCGGCGACGAGCAGGTCCCGGTCGACGAACAGCGCCGGGTCGTGCAGGCCGGGCGGTGCGCCGCCGGGGATGCGCTCGCCGATGGTCACGGTGACCAGCCTGGCCACCCGGGTGGCGGCGAGGGTGTCCAGCACCAGCGTGCCGCCCGGCCGCAACACCCGGCACGCCTCGCCGACCGCGGCCCGCAGGTCCGGCACGTGCTCGAGGATCTCGCCGGCGGAGACCGCGTCGGCCACGCCGTCGGCGAGCGGCAGCCGCTGCACGTCCCCGCGGACCACCCGCACGCCGTGCTCCGCCGCGAGCCGGAGCGAGGAGTCGACCAGGTCGACGCCGACCGGCCGGTAGCCGAGCCGGGCCGCGTGCGGGGCGAACAGCCCGGCGCCGCAGCCCAGGTCGACCAGCACCGCGCCCGGCCGGGGCGCCGGCGGGAGCAGGGTGGCCCGGGCCGCGGCGATCCAGCGCAGCATCGCGAACGCCCCGTACGGCCGCCACCACTCGTCCGTCATCGCCTCGTACTGCCGCGGGTCGTTGCGCGGCAGCGCCAGAACTCGGGACATGGCGTGAGCCTAATGGGGCTGCGGTAGCCGGTTGGGCTCGTGCGGGGCTCTGCGTCTCGAGCCGCCGGCGGTCGGTCTCGCGCGATCCGGGCCCTACTCGGCCAGTGTCAGCCGAGCCGGTGTCAGCCGACGAAGATGCAGAACGGGTGGCCGGCCGGGTCCGCGTAGACCCGCAGCGGCTCCTCCGGGTCGTCCGACCGGTCCAGCAGCAGGGTGCCGCCGAGCGCCAGCGCCCGCGCGTGCTGGGCGTCCAGCGCCTCCCTGCTCGTCACCGTGGTGTCCAGATGCAACTGCTGCGGCACCGGTCCCTCCGGCCAGGTCGCCCGGGGCAGCCGGTCGACCTGCTGGAAGGCCAGCCCCAGGCCGGCGGCGGAGCGCAGCACCAGCCAGTCCTGGACCCGCTCGTCCGGCCGGCCGGGCGGCGGCGGCTCGTCCCCGGGCCGGTACCCCAGCCCGAACAGCTGCCGGTAGAACTCGGCCAGCGCCCGGGGGTCGGTGCAGTCGAGCACCACCTGCCGGATCACCGCCACCCCGCTCGGATCGTGCACGCCGACCGTCTCCCCACTCCAGCCGCGGGTCACACGCACCACGACCGATCGGATGACGGATCCACAGACTGGTCACTCCGGGTCGTCGTGTGCCGGTGGATGTTCGATGGGTGAGTGGAGTCGCTTTTCGGCGGTCTCCACCGCCCGGCGGGCATCGGTCACCGCACGCAGGGCGGCACGTTGCGCCGCACGGGCCGCGGCGAGGTCCTGCTCGGCGGTCACCTTCTCGCGGCGTATCTGCATGCGTTGCTGGTCGAGCCACTCCAGCCGGTCCTTGACCGCCTCCATGGCGGCCTCGGCCTCGGCGAGGTCGTGTTCCCGCTGCCAGTGCGCCGATGCGGCGGCGGCAAGGTCGGCCTCGGCTCGGCGGAGGCTCTCTGCCGCATCCGTGCGGGGCTGAGTGCGCGGCTGACTGTGCGCCGCGCGTTCGCCCGGCGCCTGCCGCCCGTCGTACGGGGCGACAGCCGTTGCCGCTGACGCATCCCGGCCGTTGGGGTGGTCGGCCACTGCGGCGCCGGGTCTTTCGCGGCGCCGCCGAAGCTCGTCGTCCGTCGGCCACATGCTCCACTCGGTCAGCGGGTCCTGGGCGGGCCCGGGGTCCGGCAGCGGCGACGGGGCCGACGGGCTGCCGGCCGACTGCACCGACTGCACCGACTGCACCGACTGCACCGACTGCACCTGGGGCAGCGGGCCGAAGCCGGCGTGCGACATGGGTCGGACCAGGTGCCCCGACATGACGGTGGAGGCTGCGGCCAGGTCGACCAGGCCGGCGTGCAGGGTCGCCTCCACTTCGGACAACGCCGCCTCGGTCGGCGGCACACCGGCCTCGGCAGCGTGCCGGCTTGCCCACCCGACGAGATCGGCGATCAGGTCCTGCCGTTGCGCGGGCAGGCGCCGCAACTGGTCGCTGTCGAGCCGCGTCTGCGCCTGCCGCAACTCCCGGCCCAGCGCGAACAGCTGCTGCATGCGTGCGCGCTGGTGGCGGGTGAGCACGTTGACCAGCCAGGCGCTCACCGTCGGCCGGCGCAGGGCATGCAGCTCACGCGCCAGGTCACGGTGCCCGGCCGCGCGGGCCTGGCGCACCACCTGCTCACGGGCGGCGACGAACCGGGCCGGCGGCACGAGGTACAGCTCGGCGGCGATCTCGTCGGTCTCCGACAAACGCATCGGCACCATGATGCCCTGACGGCGCCGGGTCGCGGGGGGCCGCCCGCAACCAGCTCTCCCACCCCGCACCGCGTCGACCGGTCGGACGTCGGCTGTGCTCGGCCGTGGTGACGTCCAGACGCATGCGGGGGACACTGCAGGGAGAACCCGCAGGTAGAGCGGGGCCGGAACAACACTCTGCACCGTGCCATCGACGCCCTCGACTTCCCCCGGAGGCGACATGCAGATCGTCTGGAAGGGCGTGATCTCGTTCGGGCTCGTCTCGATCCCGGTCCGGCTGTTCGTGGCCACCGAGGAGCACGGCGTGTCCTTCCGTCAGATCCACGTCTCCGACGGCGGGCAGATCCGCTACCGGCGGGTCTGTGACATCGACGGCGAGGAAGTCCCCTACGGCGACATCGCCAGGGGCTACGAGCTGCCCGACGGTCAGGTCGTCGTGCTGACCGACGCGGACTTCGCCGACCTGCCGCTCGCCTCCAGCCGAGCGATCCAGGTCCTCGGCTTCGCCGACGCGGACACCATCGACCCGGTCCGGCTGTCCCGCAGCTACTACTGCGACCCGACCGGCTCCGACGCCAAGGCCTACGTGCTGCTGCGCGAGGCCCTCGAGCGCACCGGCAAGGTCGCACTGGTCAAGGTGGCGCTGCGCGGGCGGGAGTCGCCGGCCGTACTGCACCCCCGCAACGGAGTCCTCGTCCTGCATGTCCTGCTGTGGCCCGACGAGGTCCGCAAACCCCGCTTCAAGTTCCTCCACGACGACATAGCGCTGCGCCCCCGCGAGCTGCAGGCGGCAGAGTCCTACATCCACACGCTGACCGGCACGCACGAACCACACGAAATGGTCGACCGGTACCAGGCGGCGCTCAAAGAGCTGGTCGAGGCCAAGGTGGCCGGCAGACAGGTCGAGCAACCGCCGGCGCCCCCGACCCACGCCGACAGCGTCAGCAGCCTCATGGACGCGCTGCGGCGCAGCGTCGAGCAGGCCAAACACCACCACGGGGATGCCGCGCCGGCCGCGAGGTCGGCAAGGAACCGCGCGGCGAAGCCGACCACGACGAAACAGGCCGGCAGCAGACCCGTCGGAGCACCGCAACCGGCCGCGGCCAAGAAGACCGCCGCCGCCAAGAAGACCGCCGCCGCCAAGAAGACCGCCGCGGCCAAGAAGACGACAGCCACCAAGAAGAGCGCGGCGAAGAAGAGCGCGCCCAAGAAGAGCGCCAAGAACCGCTAGCTCGGACCCGCCGCCGTGCGCCGGGGAGCGAGACCCGACCCTGGCAGGGCCACTACGTGCGGCCGTCCCGTTCCTGCGCCTTGCGGAGGGTGGACGAGTGCGGCAGCCAGTCGGCGAGCCGGACCGGGAAGCCGTCCCGGCTCAGCGTCGCGACGACCTCCGGGTCGTCGTCCACCACCACCGCGATCTCGCGGTCGGCCCGCAGCCGACGCAGCTGCTCCCGCTTCGCCTCCCGGGCCGGCCGGAAGTCCCGGTCCCGGCGCATCAGCAGCGTGCCGTCCGGCAGGCCCTGCGCGGCCAGCCAGGCCTCGGTGAGCCGCCGGTTGCGCTCCGGCCGGCCGGTGAGCCAGACCACGTCGTGGTCCGTGGCCAGCTCGCGCACCAGCGCCACCCCGGTGTCCAGCGGCGGGTCGTCGGCGGACCGGTCGAAGAACTCGTCCCACCGCTTCGGCCGGGACTCGATGAGGTGCAGCCGGTGGCGCACGTCGGCCACCACCCCGTCGATGTCGATCACCGCGAGCGGCCTGGAGTCCACGGCACCCGAGTCTGCCAGCCGGGTGTACGAGGCAGCACTGCCGGGACCAGCACCTCGGCCCAGACCAGCACCTCGGCCCAGACCAGCACCTCGGCTCAGACCAGCACCTCGGCTCAGACCAGCACCTCGGCCCAGACCAGCACCTCGGCCCAGACCAGCACCTCGGCCCAGACCAGCACCTCGGCCCAGACCAGCACCTCGGCTCAGACCAGCACCTCGTCCACGAAGCACCAGCGCCAGTCCTCGCCGGGCTCGAACGAGCGGACCACCGGGTGGTCGACGGCGGCCGCGTGCCGGCTGGCGTGCCGCCGCGGGGACGAGTCGCAGCAGCCGACCTTGCCGCAGCTCAGGCACAGCCGCAGGTGCACCCAGCGCGACCCTTCGGCCAGGCAGTCCTCGCAGCCATCGGTGCTGCTCGGCTGCGGGGGCGGGCCGAGCTCGGCGACGTGCGGGCAGGCGGGAGCGGTCACGGGGCCTCCTCGACGGGCTGCACTGCGCTCTGGACAAACCTATGCCAGCGGGCCGCCGGGCCGCTCGCGCGGCCGGCGCGGATGCGGGAACCTTCGACCGGCCCCCGGTGTTCCGCGGGCACTCCCGTCGTCCGCCGGAAGGAGCCGCAGTGCTGTTCGAGACCATGCTGCTGCTGGCCGGCGCCGCCGCGGTCGCCGGGCTGGCCCGCCGGCTGAACCTGTCCGCGCCGCTGCTGCTGGTCGTCGCCGGGCTCGCCGTCTCGTTCCTCCCGCAGGTGGGGGAATACCAGCTCGAGCCCGAGGTCGTCCTCTACCTCATCCTGCCCCCGCTGCTGTTCGCCGCCGCCTGGCAGAGCTCGGTGATCAACTTCCGGCAGAACGCGCGGGCCATCGGCCTGCTGTCGGTCGGGCTGGTGCTCTTCACCACGGTGACGGTCGGGCTGGCCGTGCACGCGGTGGTGCCGGACCTGCCGCTGGCCGCCGCCTTCGCGCTCGGCGCGATCGTCTCCCCGCCGGACGCGGTCGCCGCCACCGCGGTCGGCCGGACGGTCGGGCTGCCGCGCCGGCTGATGACGATCCTGGCCGGGGAGAGCCTGATCAACGACGCCACCGCGCTGACCGCCTTCCGGGTCGCCGTCGTGGCGGCCACCGCGGGCGCCTTCTCCATCTGGAAGGGCATCGAGCAGTTCCTGCTCGCCGGCCTCGGCGGCGCCGTGGTCGGGCTGGTCCTCGGCGTTCTCGCCGAGCGGCTGCTGCAGGTGCTGCACGACTCGGTGCTGGAGAACACGCTGGTCCTGCTGGTGCCGTTCGTCGGCTACGCGGCCGCCGAGCAGGTGCACGCCTCGGGCGTGCTCGGCGTGGTGGTGGCCGGGCTCTACCTGGGCCACCGCTCGCCCCGGCGGCAGACCGCGGCGACCCGGCTGCAGGGCACCGCGGTGTGGCGGATGATCGAGTTCCTGCTCGAGTCGGTCGTCTTCGCGCTGATCGGGCTGCAGCTGCCGACCGTGCTGGACAACCTGTCCGACCGGCCGACCGGCGAGCTCGTGCTCGCCGCGGTGGTCACCCTCGGCGTGCTGATCACGTCCCGGTTCGTCTGGGTGTACCCGGCGACGTACCTGCCGCGGCTGATCCCGAAGGTGGCGGCCCGCGATCCGAGCCCGCCGTGGCAGTACCCGACCGTGCTCGCCTGGGCCGGCATGCGCGGGGTGGTCTCGCTGGCCGCCGCCTTCGCGCTGGAGCAGACCTTCCCGGGCCGGGACCTGATCCTCTTCCTCACCTTCGTGGTGGTGGTCGGCACCCTGCTGGTGCAGGGGCTCACGCTGCCGGCGCTGATCCGGCGGCTCGGCGTGGTGGGCCGGGACGAGCAGCAGGACCTGGTCCGGGAGGCCGGCGCCCAGCACGCCGCGGCGAACGCCGCGCTGCAGCGGCTGGACCGGGAGCTGGAGGCCAGCGGCCAGGTGCCGAGGGACGTGGTGGACCGGCTCCGGGAGAAGGCCGAGCTGCGCCAGTTCGGCGCGTGGGAGCGGCTCGGCGGCCGGTCCGGCGGGGACGGCTTCCAGGAGCCGCCGACGGTCTCGTTCCGCCGGTTGCGCCGGGCGATGATCGAGGCGGAGCGGGAGGTCTTCATCGACCTGCGCGACCGCGGCCAGATCGACGAGGAGGTGTTGTCCCGGGTGCAGCGCGAGCTCGACCTGGAGGAGTCGATCCTCGAGCGGGACTGACTCGGCCGGGAGTTCGCCCAGCGCGTACCGCCGGCGGGAAGACGGCGGTGCCCGCCGGTGCTTGACTTGGTCACTATGACCGGTCCCGCCGCCGCCCCCGTCGTCGACAGCACCGCCGACAGTGCTCCCGCTGCCGGCCGGGTCGCCCGCCCGGCGATCCTCACCGTCGACGACGACCCGAGCGTGTCCCGCGCGGTGGCCCGTGACCTGCGCCGCAAGTACGGCGAGCGGTACCGGATCGTCCGGGCCGAGTCCGGCCCGCAGGCGCTGGAGGCACTCAAGGAGATCAAGCTGCGCGGCGAGGAGGTGGCCGCGCTGCTGGCCGACTACCGGATGCCGCAGATGAGCGGCATCGAGTTCCTCGAGCAGGCGATGGACCTCTTCCCGCTGGCCCGCCGGGTGCTGCTGACCGCGTACGCGGACACCGACGCCGCCATCCAGGCGATCAACGTGGTGGACCTGGACCACTACCTGCTCAAGCCGTGGGACCCGCCGGAGGAGAAGCTCTACCCGGTGGTCGACGAGCTGCTCGCCGCGTGGACGGCGGTGGACCACCGGCCGGTCCGGGAGCTCCGGGTGGTCGGGCACCGCTGGTCGGCGAGGTCGTACGAGGTGCGCGACTTCCTGGCCCGCAACTCGGTGCCGTACCGGTACTACGCGGTGGACGAGGCCGGCGGCACCGGCGACCCGGGCGACACCGGCGACACGGAGGCGGAGCGGCTGCTCGCCGCGGCCGGCGCGGACGGCTCCCGGCTGCCGGTCGTGGTCACCGAGGACGGGCAGCCGCTGGTGCAGCCCACCGACGCCGAGCTGGCGGCCCGGGTGGGCCTGTCGACCACCCCGTCGACGGACTTCTACGACCTGGTCGTGGTCGGCGGCGGCCCGGCCGGCCTGGGGGCCGCGGTCTACGGCGGCTCGGAGGGCCTGCGCACGGTGCTGGTCGAGCGGCGGGCCACCGGCGGGCAGGCCGGGCAGAGCAGCCGGATCGAGAACTACCTGGGTTTCCCGGACGGCGTGTCCGGCGAGCAGCTGGCCGAGCGGGCCCGCCGGCAGGCGCTGAAGTTCGAGGTGGAGATGCTGACCACCCGCAAGGTGGTCGGGCTCGAGGCGCGCGGCTCGGCCCGGGTGGTGAGCTTCGAGGACGGCTCCGAGGTGGCCGCGCACACGGTGATCCTGGCCACCGGCGTGTCGTACCGGAAGCTGGAGGCGCCCGGCCTGGCCGGGCTGGCCGGCCGCGGCGTCTACTACGGTGCCGCCACCACCGAGGGGCCCAACTGCCGCAGCCAGGACGTGTACGTCGTCGGCGGCGCCAACTCCGCCGGCCAGGCGGCGATGTACTTCTCCCGGTACGCCCGGAAGGTCGTGCTGCTGGTCCGCGGCGGGTCGCTGGACGCCTCGATGTCCCGCTACCTGATCGACCAGATCGCCACGGTCGACAGCATCGAGGTGCGCACCTGCACGGAGATCGTCGAGGGCGCCGGTGACGGCCACCTGGAGACGATCACGCTGCGGGAGAACACGACGGGCGCGACCGAGACGGTCAAGACGTCCTGGCTGTTCGTCTTCATCGGCGCGGCGCCGCCGACCGGGTGGCTGGACGGCACGCTGGCCCGCGACCGGCACGGCTTCGTGCTCGCCGGCCCGGACCTGCTGGTGGACGGCAAGCGGCCGGCCGGCTGGACCCTGGACCGCGACCCGTACCACCTGGAGACCAGCGTGCCCGGCGTCTTCGTGGCCGGGGACGTGCGCGCGGACTCGGTCAAGCGGGTGGCGTCCGCGGTCGGCGAGGGCGCGATGGCGGTCACCCTGGTGCACAGATACCTGGAGAAGCTATGAGCGTCGCCCTCAGTCGTGCCGACCTGCGCGGCCTGTTCCTGTTCGAGAAGCTGACCGACGGGCAGCTGGACTGGCTGGTCGAGCACGGCCAGGTGGAGACGGTCCCGGCCGGGCGGCAGGTGATCGCCGAGGGCGACCCGGCGACCTGCTTCTACCTGCTGCTGGACGGCACGATCTCGCTGGGCCGCACCGTCGGCGGGGACCGGGTCGAGGTCAACCGGACCGACTACCGGGGGTCGTACTTCGGCGCCACCCAGGCGTACCTGGAGGAGGCGGGGGAGTCGCAGAAGAAGTACCTGATGGACGTGCGGGCGGTCACCGACGCGACGCTCTACCAGCTGCCCGCGGACGAGTTCGGCCGGATCATGCGGGACTGGTTCCCGATGGCGATGCACCTGCTGGAGGGCCTGTTCTTCGGCATGCAGAACAGCCAGCGGATCCTCGGCGAGCGGGAGCGGCTGCTGGCGCTCGGCTCGCTGTCCGCCGGGCTGACCCACGAGCTGAACAACCCGGCGGCGGCCGCGGTCCGGGCCACCGCCGCGCTGCGCGAGCGGGTCGCCGGGATGCGGCACAAGCTGGCCATGCTGGCCGGCGGCAAGATCGACCCGGAGACGCTGCCGGCGCTGGTGAAGCTGCAGGAGGCCGCGGTCGAGCGGGTGGCGAAGGCACCGAAGCTCGGGCCGATGGAGGCCAGCGACGCCGAGGACGAGCTCGGCGACTGGCTGGAGGAGCACGACGTGACCGGCGGCTGGGACCTGGCGCCGACGCTGGTCGCCGCCGGCCTGGACGTCGAGTGGCTGGACCGGGCCGTCGGCCTCTGCCCGCAGACCGCGACCGAGCCGGCGGTGCGCTGGCTGGCGTACACGGTCGAGACCGAGATGCTGATGAACGAGATCGAGGACGCCACCACCCGGGTGTCCACGCTGGTCGGCGCCGCGAAGCAGTACTCCCAGATGGACCGGGCGCCGTTCCAGGTGGTGGACGTGCACGAGCTGCTCGACTCCACCCTGGTGATCCTCGGCCGGAAGCTGGACGGGGTGCAGGTGGTCAAGCAGTACGACCGGGCGCTGCCGCCGCTGCCGGCGTACGCGGCCGAGCTCAACCAGGTGTGGACCAACCTGATCGACAACGCGGTCGGCGCGATGGGCGGGTCCGGCACGCTGACGGTCCGGACCTTCCGGGAGGACGACTGCGCGGTGGTCGAGATCGGGGACACCGGCAGCGGGATCCCGGCCGGGATCCAGGCCCGGATCTTCGAGCCGTTCTTCACCACCAAGCCGGTCGGCGAGGGCACCGGGCTGGGCCTGGACATCTCGTGGCGGATCGTGGTGAACAAGCACCATGGCGACATCCGGGTCACCTCTCGGCCGGGCGACACCCGCTTCCGGGTCCGGCTCCCGCTCACCCCGGCCGCCGGCACGCCGGCGCCGGCCCCGGTGGAGGGCATGGACGACTGACCCGCGGGTAGGGAACCCGCATGGGACTCGACGACAGGCTGGACAACGCCAAGGACCGCGTCGCCGGGCGCGGCAAGGAGGCCGTGGGCGCCGCGACGGACGACGAGGAGCTGCGCGCGGAGGGCCGCGGCCAGCAGACCGAGGCCGACGTCAAGGACGCCGGCGACAAGGTCAAGGACGCCGCGGGCGACGTCAAGGACGCCTTCAAGCGCTAGGAAGGCACGTCACCGAGGGGGCGCCGGCTGCTGCCGGTGCCCCCTCGGCGGGTCCGTACCCGCAACCGGCGTGTCCACAGCCCGAACGGGTACGTCCCGACCCGGAGGTGAGGGGCGATGCCAGCACGCAAGGAGATGCCCTCGACGCTGAAGCGCTCGCCGAAGAAGGCCCAGGAGACCTGGGCCAAGACGCACGACTCGGCGGTGCAGACCTACGGGGAGGGCGAGCGGGCGCACCGGACCGCCTTCTCCGCGGTCAAGCACTCCTTCGAGAAGGTCGGCGACCACTGGGAGCCGAAGGACCACGGGGGACCGTCGGACCGGCAGGCCGCCCGGTCCGGTACGGCGGCGCGCAGGTCCGGCTCGACGGCCGGCGGCGTGGACGCCAACGCCTCGAAGGCGCACCTGATGGACGTCGCCAAGCGGCTGGACGTCAAGGGCCGGTCGAGGATGACCAAGGACGAGCTGGTGCAGGCGATCGGCAGGGCGAACGCCACCGAGTCGGCGAGATCCCGGCGCAAGGGGCACTGAGCCGGCGCCGAGAACCGCGCCGGTACCGATCCGCTCGGACGCGAAGCGTGATCAAAGATCACTTTGTGTCCCGTTTGGACAATCGGCCGGCTCGGGTAGGTGTGCCGGCATGGAATTCATTCTCTGGCTCATCGCCGTGATCCTGGTCGTCTACGGGATCGTCACCATCGTCCGCGGCTCGCTGCTCTTCGGCATCCTGCTGATCATCGTCGGCCTGCTGGTCGGGCCGGGCGGGGTCAGCATCTTCACCTAGCCGCAGCCCTCGCCGCAGCGTCGGCGTGACCGCCGCCCGCGGCGGGTAGTGCCTGCCCATGACCGCTGTGGACAAGGTGAAGAAGGCCGCCCGCCGCCAGGCGGACGCCTACCGGGCCGGCCAGGAGCGCCCGCTCGGGTCGTACGTGGCGACAATGGGGACGTATGCGGCGTCCGTCGCCACGCTGGTCGCTACCGGCGCGCTGGCCGGCCGGCGGCTGCCCGAGCGGGTGTCGCCGTGGGACGTGACGCTGCTCGGCGTCGCCACCCACAAGCTCAGCCGGCTGGTGGCCAAGGACACCGTGACGGCGCCGCTGCGCGCCCCGTTCACCGAGTTCGAGGGGTCCCAGGGGCAGAGCGAGCTGCGGGAACAGGTCCGTGGGCACGGCGCCCGGCACGCCGTCGGCGAGCTGATCAGCTGCCCGTTCTGCCTGGCCCAGTGGGTGGCGACCGGCTTCGCCGCCGGGCTGGTCCTCGCCCCGCGGGCCACCCGACTGGTGGCCGCCACCCTCACGGCGGTCACGCTCAGTGACGTACTCCAGAACGGATACGCCTTCCTGCAGAAGAAGGCCGAGAAGTGAGCCCCGCGAGCGGGCACGATGCAGCGGCCGGTGCCCCCGGCGCCGGCCCCGTCACGAGAAGTGACAACGGTCAGTAGCGCTTGTTCGCCCGATGGGGTTTGACCGCCGGAGCCCCCGGGAAGCGTTTCTTCCGAGGTGCTTGAGGCGCAGGCATCCACCCCACCCCCGTCAGCCAGTGAGCCTCCTCACCGGGACGGCTCGTACCGGAGGTGTCTGCTGCGTGCGTGTTCTCGGCGTGAACGCGATATACCACGATCCGGCGGCCGCACTCGTCGTCGACGGTGAGATCGTCGCGGCCGCGGAGGAGGAGCGCTTCAGCCGGCGCAAGCACGGCAAGCGGCCGGTGGCCTTCGCCGCCTGGGAGCTGCCCGAGCTGGCCGCCCGGTGGTGCCTGGAGCGGGCCGGGCTGACCGCCGCGGACGTCGACGCGGTCAGCTACTCCTACGACCCGGCGCTGGTCCGGCCGCCGGCGGAGACCGGCCTGCCGGACCCCTGGGACCACCTGCGCACCAGCTACGCGCGGCGGGCCCCGCAGTTCCTGGCCACCGCGCTGCCCGGGCTGGACCCGGACGCGGTCCGCTTCGTCCCGCACCACGTCGCGCACGCGGCGTCCGCCGGGCTGGCCGCGCCCCACCTCGAGTCTTCCGTGCTGGTGCTCGACGGCCGGGGCGAGGCGGTGTCCCACCTGGCCGGCCGGTACGGCGCGGACGGCGAGCTGACCGTGCTGGCCAGCCAGCGGCTGCCGCACTCGCTCGGCCTGCTCTACGAGGACGTCACCGAGCACCTCGGCTTCCTCCGCTCGTCCGACGAGTACAAGGTGATGGCGCTCGCCTCGTACGGGGTGCCCCGGCACCTGCCGGCGCTGCGGGAGGCGGTGCGGGCCACCGGCGACGGTGGCTTCCGGACCGACCCGGTCGCCTGGGACGCGCTGGCCAAGCGTCGCGCGCCCGCCCCCGGCGGGCAGCCGGGCATGGCCGAGTGGAGCGCGGAGCACGCCGACCTGGCCGCCAGCGTGCAGGTGCGGCTGGAGGAGGTGCTGCTCGAGCTGGCCGGCTGGCTGCACGCGCAGACCGGTGACCGGGTGCTCACCATGGCCGGCGGCGTCGCCCTGAACTGCGTGGCCAACTCGCGGCTGGCCGCGCAGGGCCCGTTCGAGCAGATCTGGGTGCAGCCGGCGGCCGGCGACGCGGGCACCGCGCTGGGCGGCGCGCTGCAGGTGGCGGCGGAGGCGGGGGAGCGGGCGGCGCCGATGCCGGGCGCCGCTCTCGGCCGCGGCTGGACCGACGGCGAGCTGGCCGCCTGGCTGGACACCGCCGGCTGGCCGTACGAGCGGCCGGCTGGTGTCTCCGCGCTGGCTTCCGCGGTGGCCGAGGTGCTGGCCGCGGACGGGGTGGTGGGGTGGTTCGCCGGCCGCTCGGAGTACGGCCCGCGCGCGCTCGGGCACCGGTCGCTGCTGGCCAACCCGGCCCGGCGGGAGATGCTGACCAGGCTCAACGAGGTCAAGGGCCGGGAGCAGTTCCGGCCGGTGGCGCCGATGGTCCGGCTGGACCGGGCGGCCGAGGTGTTCGACGGGCCGCTGCCCAGCCCGTACATGCTCTTCGTGCACCGGGTGCGCCCGGAGTGGGTGGACCGGATCCCGGCGGTGGTGCACGTCGACGGCACCGCCCGGGCGCAGACCGTCGACCCGGCGGACGAGCCGGAGCTGGCCGCGCTGCTGGCCGCGTTCGAGCGGCGGACCGGGCTGCCCTGCCTGGTCAACACCAGCCTCAACACCGCCGGCCGGCCGATGGTGGACGACCCGCGGGACGCGCTGGAGCTCTTCGGGTCGGCGCCGGTGGACGTGCTGGTGCTCGGGCCGTTCCTGCTGCGCCGCCCGCTGGCGGGGGATCGGCGTTGATGGGACGGTCCTACTCGGTGGTGGTGCCGACCGTCGGACGGCCGACCCTTCGCCCGCTGCTGGCCGGGCTAGCCGCCGCCCGGGGGCCGCTGGACCTGCCGGCGTGGCCGCGGCTGCAGCTGGTGCCGGGCGGGGGCCGCGGCCCGGCGGCGGCCCGCAACGCCGGCTGGCGGGCGACCACCACCCCGTGGGTGGCCTTCCTCGACGACGACGTGCTGGTCGGCCCAGACTGGCCGGCCCGGCTGGCCGCGGACCTGGCCGGGCTGCCGGCCGGGGTGGCCGGCTCGCAGGGCCGGCTGCGGGTGCCGCTACCGGCCGACCGGCAGCCGACCGACTGGGAGCGGGGCACCGCCGGGCTCGCCGATGCCTGGTGGGCCACCGCGGACATGGCGTTCCGGCGGCCCGCGCTGGTCCGCGTCGACGGTTTCGACGAGCGCTTCCGCCGGGCGTACCGGGAGGACGCGGAGATCGCGCTGCGGTTGCTGGACGCCGGCTTCTCGCTGGTCCGCGGCTCCCGGGAGGTGACCCACCCGGTGCGGCCGGAGCCGCGCTGGGCCAGCGTGCGGGCGCAGCGCGGCAACGCGGACGACGCCCTGGTCAGGCGGCTGCACGGGCGGGGCTGGCGGGCCCGCGCCGGGGCCCCGCGCGGGCGCTTCCCGCGGCACCTGGCGGTGACCGCGGCCGGTGCGGCCGCTCTCGCCGGCGCCACCCGGCT
>JBJMII010000143.1:0-9208 GCA_045806925.1 Mycobacteriales bacterium | reverse complement strand
GGCCACCCGGGAGTCGGCCGGCACCCCGTTCAGGTAGCGGTCGGTGAGCAGGCCCTGGGCCAGCGGGGAGAACGCGATGCAGCCGGCGCCGACCTCCTCGAGGGTGTCCAGCAGCCGGTCGTCCTCGATCCAGCGGTTGATCATCGAGTACGACGGCTGGTGGATCAGCAGCGGGGTGCCGAGCTCGCGCAGGATGGCGGCGGCCTGCCGGGTGCGCTCCGAGTTGTACGAGGAGATGCCGGCGTAGAGCGCCTTGCCGGCGCGCACCGCGGAGTCCAGCGCGCCCATCGTCTCCTCGAGCGGGGTGTCCGGGTCCAGCCGGTGCGAGTAGAAGATGTCGACGTAGTCCAGCCCCATCCGGGCCAGCGACTGGTCCAGCGAGGCGAGCAGGTACTTCCGGGACCCCCACTCCCCGTACGGCCCGGGCCACATGTCGTACCCGGCCTTGGTGGATACCACCAGCTCGTCCCGGTACGGCCGGAGGTCGTCGGCCAGCATCCGGCCGAAGTTGACCTCCGCCGATCCGTACGGCGGACCGTAGTTGTTCGCCAGGTCGAAGTGCGTGATGCCGAGGTCGAAGGCGCGCCGGACGATCGCGCGCTGGCTGTCGTACGGCCGGTCGTGGCCGAAGTTGTGCCACAGCCCGAGCGACAGCGCGGGCAGCCGCAGCCCGCTGCGCCCGCACCGGCGGTAGGTCATCCGGTCGTAGCGGCCGTCCGAGAAGCCAGTCGCGGCATACGTCACGGCGGCGAGCTTAGGGGCGGCGCCCGGTCCGTGGACCGGACGCCGCCGCCGGGATCAGTCCTGACCGGTCTCGGCGCGCACCCCGGCGTGCACCGCCGGGATGGTGCCGAGCTTGCCGGCCTGGAAGTCCTCGAACGCCTTGACCAGCTCGTCCCGGGTGTTCATGACGAACGGCCCGTACGCGGCCACCGACTCCCGGATCGGCCGCCCGCCGAGCAGCAGCACGTCCAGGGCCTGGGTCCGGCTGTCCTGCCGGGCGCCGCCGGCGACCGTGATCGAGCTGCCGGCCCCGAGCACGGCCAGCTGGCCGCTGCGGACCGGGCGCCGCTCGGCGCCGACCGTCCCGTCGCCGGACAGCACGTAGACGAGCGCGTTGAAGTCCGGCCGCCAGGGCAGGGTGACCGACGCGCCCGCGGAGACGGTGGCGTGCGCCAGCGTGATCGGCGTGTACGTCACGCCCGGCCCGGCGTGCCCGTCCAGCTCGCCGGCGATGACCCGGACCAGCGCGCCGCCGTCCGCGGAGGACAGCAGCGACACCTTACGGGCCCGGATGTCCTGGTAGCGCGGCGGCGCCCACTTGTCCTTGGCCGGCAGGTTGACCCAGAGCTGGATGCCGTGGAAGAGGCCGCCGGAGACGACCAGCTCCTCCGGCGGGGTCTCGATGTGCAGCAGCCCGGACCCGGCGGTCATCCACTGGGTGTCGCCGTTGGTGATGACGCCGCCGCCACCGTTGGAGTCCTGGTGCACGAACGTGCCGTCGATGATGTAGGTGACCGTCTCGAAGCCGCGGTGCGGGTGCCACGGGGTGCCCTTGGGCTCGCCGGGCGCGTACTCCACCTCGCCCATCTGGTCCATGTGGATGAACGGGTCGAGGGTGGCCAGGTCGACGCCCGCGAACGCGCGGCGGACAGGGAAGCCCTCGCCCTCGAAGCCGCGCGGCGCCGTGGTCACCGACACCACCCGGCGCGGCCGGTCGGTCGCCACGTCGGGCGTCCCCAGCCGGGGAAGGGTCAGGAAGTCCTCGACCGTCACCGCAGGCATGTCCGCCATCTCCTCTGCTCGGTCACTTCTCGTTCTACCACCTGCCGAACAGTAGTTGCGTCAGCAACATTCCCCGCCATCGCTGCACCGGGTGGACATCCTCGGGTACGGACCGGAGGGGCTGTGATCGTCGACGGCTCGGCGATCATCTGGTGACGCCGGCTACCTGCGGCGGAGGAGGCCGCGGGGGCGGATGACCTGGACGGGTTCGGCGCGGGCGCCGGCGGCGGTGAGGACGTCCCCGGCGGCGAGCACGCCGGTGACCGCGGCACGCTCCATCAGCGCGGACGGGAAGGGCAGCCGGACCCAGTCGCCGGCCAGCAGCAGGCCCGGGTCGCCGGTGCGGACGCCGGGGCGGGTGGCGTCCGAGCCGGGCGGGAAGCCGGGAGCGTCGTGCCCGACCCGCGCGTCCCGCTCCAGCACCCGCAGGCCGCGCACCTCCGGCCACAGCCCGCCGAGCTCCGCCCACATCCGGTCCGCCGCCTCGGCGGCGGTCAGACCGTCCGGCATCGCGTACGCGTGCAGCTCGACGACCTCGCCGCCGGAGCCGCCGGAGCCGCCGGAGCCGCCGGAGCCGCCGGAGCCGCCGGAGCCGCCGGAGCCGCCGGAGCCGCCGGAGCCGCCGGCCCACCGCCGGGCGCCGTCCTCCAGTCGCGAGTAGACGGTGACCGAGTCCACGGTGGCCTCGCGGGAGACGCCGGCGAAGACCGGCCGGTCCGGGGCGACCGGCCGGTCGGTCCAGTAGCGGGCGACCGCGTACGGCGCGCTGGTCCTCAGCGTGCCGACCTGCTCGACCAGCCTGGCGGGCAGCCCGGCGGAGGCGGCGACCAGCTCCCGCAGCGCGGCGGGGTCCAGCGCCAGCAGCACGTGCCGCGCCTCGACCGCCGACCCACCGGCGACCACCCGCCAGCCGGCCGGCGTCCGGACCAGCTCGCGGGCCGGCGTCCCGGTCCGGACCTCCGCCCCCAGCGATGCCAGCAGCGCGCCGAACGGCGTCCAGATGCAGCTCGCGTGGTCGTCCACCGGCGCGTCCAGGCCCAGGCCCTCGGGGTTGCCGAGGAAGTAGAAGTGGAACAGCATGATCATCTCGGCCGCGGAGAAGTCCTCCTCCCGGTTGAAGAAGGAGTGGCTGAAGACCTCGAAGAGCACGGCCCGGGCCCGGTCCGGCAGCCGGAGCCGATCCAGCAGCTCCGCTGCGGTCATGCCGTCGAAGGCCGCGTACGTCCCGACCCGGTCGAAGTCCAGCAGTGCCGAGGCCAGCACCCGGTCCACCCGCCGCAGGTCGCGCAGCCGCAGGCTGGGGGAGCGGACCAGCAGGGCGAGCAGGTTCGCCGGCGGTGGGCCGGGCAGCGAGCCGAAGTCCTCGGCCGGCCACCGCCGGGAGAGCACCGGGTAGCCGTCCAGCGGCCGGAGGAAGCCGAGCTCCGGGTCGATCCGGCGCAGCAGCGCCCGCCAGGTGTAGTAGTGCCGGAAGAAGCCGTGGAAGCCGTGCTCGACCACCTGCGCCGAGCCGTCCGCGAGCCGCCGCGGCCAGGCGCCGAGCCGACCACCGAGGTGGTCGGTGGCCTCCAGCAGCGTGACCCGGACACCCCGCTCGGCGAGCACGACGGCGGCCGAGACGCCGGCGACGCCGCCGCCGACGACGACCGCGGAGGTGGGCGACGGAACCCGCCGCGGCCGGTCCACCCGCGGCGTCACCACCGCCCGCGGCCGCACCCCCGACAGCCCGCGCAGGGCAGCGTCCAGCACGGCCACCAACCTAACGCCGCCGACCTGACCCGGGGATCGGCGGCCGGTTCAGCGGGGGTCGAGGGCCTGCAGCGCGGCCACGGTCACCGCGCCGGCATACACTCGAGCCGCCCGGGTAGCCCGATCGGCATCGTGCGGATCGGCTACTTCCGTGCTGCCGGAGCTGCGATGACCCAGGACCCGGACCTCGGACCGGTGCACAGCGCGCTGACGCTGCGGCTGTGGCTGGCCGGCTTCGGGTTGGTCTTGTGCGCCGTCGCCGCCGGCATCAGCGCCGCCGTCGGCGGCCCGGTCTGGCTGACCGTGGTGCTGGTGCTGCTCGCGCTGGTGGCGGTCGTGGATCTCGTCATCGTCGTCGGGCGCAAGCGGCGGGGCGAACCCGGCTGAGCCGGGCTACCGTCCCGGTCATGACGCTCGCGCTCACTGGGCTCACTCCGGAGCAGGAGCTGCTCCGGTCCACGGCCGCGGACTTCGTCGACCGGGAGGTCGTCCCGCACCGGGCCCGCTGGGACCGGGACGAGCTGGTCGACCGGGACGTCGTCGGGCGGCTCGGCGAGCTCGGCTTCCTCGGGCTCACCCTGGACGAGGAGTTCGGCGGGACCCCGGTCGACCACCGGTCGTACTGCCTGGTGATGGAGGAGCTGGGCCGCGGCGACTCGGCGGTCCGCGGCATCGTCAGCGTCACCCTCGGCCTGGTCGGCAAGACGATCGCCGGGTACGGCAGCGGCGAGCAGCGCAAGCAGTGGCTGCCCGGGATCGTCTCCGGCGAGACCCTGGCCTGCTTCGGGCTGACCGAGCCCGACACCGGCTCGGACGCCGGCAACCTCGGCGCCCGCGCGGTCCGGGACGGCGGTGACTGGCTGCTGTCCGGCGAGAAGGTCTTCATCACCAACGGCACCTGGGCCCAGGTCGCGCTGGTGTTCGCCCGGACCGGCGGCCCGGGACCGAAGGGGATCACCGCCTTCCTGGTGCCCACCGACAGCCCCGGCTTCGAGGCGCGGGAGATCAAGGGCAAGCTCGGGCTGCGCGGCCAGGCCACCGCGTCGCTGCACCTGGACCGGGTCCGGGTGCCGGACGCGAACCGGCTGGGCGAGCCGGGCCAGGGCTTCCGGCTGGCGATGTCGGCGCTGGACAAGGGCCGGATGAGCATCGCCGCCGGCTGCGTCGGCATCGGCCGCGGCTGCCTCGAGGCGGCGACGGCGTACGCGACGCAGCGGGTCCAGTTCGGCAAGCCGATCGCGGCCCACCAGCTGGTGCAGGAGCTGCTCGCGGACACCGCGGTCGACGTCGACGCCGGCCGGATGCTCACCTGGCTGGCGGCCGACCTGCTCGACCGGGGGGAGAAGGTGAGCCTCGCGGCCAGCAAGGCCAAGCTCTTCGCCAGCGAGGCCGCGGTCCGGGCGGCGAACAACTGCCTGCAGGTCTTCGGCGGGTACGGCTACGTCGACGAGTACCCGGTCGGCAAGTACCTGCGGGACGCCCGGGTGATGACCCTCTACGAGGGCACCACCCAGGTGCAGAAGCTGATCATCGGCCGCGCCCTCACCGGCATCAGCGCCTTCTAGCCGGCGGACCCGGGCAGCAGCACGGTCCGGGCGCCCTGCCGTGCCTCCATCCGGGCGAAGGCGTCCCGCACCGCGTCGAGCGGCGCGGTGTCGGTGACCAGCGCGGCCAGGTCCAGCCGGCCGGCACGGACGTGCTCGACGAGCACCGGTACGTCCACCGCCGGGTCGCTGCTGCCGAACATGCAGCCGGCGAGCGTCCGGGCGAAGAAGGGCAGCTCGAGGGCGGAGAAGGCGACGGTGTCGTCCGGCCCGCCCAGCCCGACGATGGTGGCCCGGCCGCCGCGCCGGGTCACCGACCAGGCGGCCCGGACCGTCTCGGCCCGCCCGACGCACTCGATGGCGTGGTCGGCGCCGCGGCCGCCGGTCAGCGCCCGCACGGACCGGCCCAGCTCCCGGCCCGGCGGCAGCACCTCGGCGGCGCCCAGCGAGCGGGCCAGCTGCCACCGGGACTCGGCCGGGTCCACCGCGATGATCGGCTCCGCACCGGCCAGCCGGGCGCCCTGCAGAGCGCTCAACCCGACCCCGCCGAGCCCGAAGATCACCACCGACTCGCCCGGCCGTACCCGCGCCGAGTTGAGCACCGCGCCGACCCCGGTGAGCACCGCGCAGCCGAGCACCGCGGCCTGCTCCATCGGCAGGTCCGCGGGCAGCGGGACGCACGCGTGCCGGCCGACCACCGTCTCGGTGGCGAAGGCGCCTGTGCTCAGGCCCGGGTGGACCCGGGTGCCGTCGGCCAGCGTCCCGTACGGCCGGTGCGTCGCGTCGTCCGAGTGCTCGCACAGGTAGGGCTCGCCGTGCCTGCAGAACCAGCAGCGTCCGCAGGACGGCGACCAGTTGAGCAGCACCGGGTCGCCGGCGGCCAGCCCGGTGACGGCGGGCCCGACCTCGACGACGTGGCCGGCGCCCTCGTGCCCGAGCACCGCCGGCAGCGCCGGGATGCGCAGCGTCCCGCGGGCGAGCGACAGGTCGGAGTGGCAGACCCCGGCGGCCGCGATCCGGACCCGCACCTGGCCCGGCCCGGGCGCGTCCAGCTCGACTTCCTCCACCCGCGGCGGCGCGCCGACCTCGCGCAGCACCGCGGCCCGCACCGGCTCCGCCGCCCGTGCCCGCCCGGTCATTCGCATCCGGCTGGGTCCACCAGCACGATCATGGCCCAGGTGACCACGACTTGGCTGCCCACGACAACACGAACCGTTAGAAAATTGGTGCCCGGCACCGGGGACCCGCGTCCGCGCGAGCCCCTACGGTGAGCCGGATGGACCACGCAGCGCCGCCGACCCGGCCGGCGCCGTGACGGCCGTGCTGGCGGTGCGCGACCTGACCGTCCACTTCGGCGGGGTCACGGCGCTCGACGGCGTGTCCTTCGCCGTTCCGGCCGGTCAGGTCTGCGGCCTGATCGGGCCGAACGGGGCCGGCAAGACCACGCTGTTCGACTGCATCAGCCGGCTGACCCGGCCGCAGGCCGGCGCGATCGAGCTGGCCGGGCGGGACCTGCTCGCGCTGCAGCCGCACCAGGTCGCCAGGCTCGGCGTCGCTCGGACGTTCCAGCACCTCGGGCTGGTCGCCTCGCTGAACGTCCGGGACAACGTGATGCTCGGCGCGCGTGCCGGGATGGGTGGGCCGGACGGTCAGCGGCCGCGCGCCGGCTTCGTCGCTTCCGCGCTCCGGCTGCCGCTCGTCCGGGCCGGGGAGCGGGCGCTGCGCCGGCGCGCGGACGAGCTGCTGGACCGGCTCGGGCTGGCCCGGATCGCCGCGCATCCGGCCGCCGGCCTGCCGTACGGGACGCTCAAGCGGGTCGAGCTGGCTCGCGCGCTGGCCGCCGGGCCGACCCTGCTGATGCTGGACGAGCCGGCCAGCGGGCTGTCCCACGGCGAGGTGGACGAGCTGGCCGAGCTGGTCGAGGATGTCCGCCGGGCCGCTGGGCTGACCGTGCTGCTGGTGGAGCACCACATGGGCATGGTCATGCGGCTGTCCGACACCGTGGTGGTGCTCGACTTCGGCCGGGTCATCGCGACCGGCACGCCGGCCGAGGTGCGGGAGGACCCGGCGGTGCTGGAGGCATACCTCGGGACGCCGGCGTGAGCGAGCCCGCGGAGCGGACGTCGCCGCCGCTGCTGGAGATCGAGGGCCTGACCGCGTCGTACGGTCCGGTCCGGGCGCTGCACGGGGTCGACCTGGTCGTCGGTGCGGGCCAGGTGGTCGCCCTGCTCGGGCCGAACGGCGCGGGCAAGACGACCACGCTGCGCGCGGTCTGCGGGATGGTCCGCACCGGCGGCCGGATCGCCCTCGGCGGCCGGGACCTGACCGGGCTGCCCACCGAGAAGGTGGTCCGGCTCGGCGTCGGGCACGTGCCCGAGGGCCGCGGCACCTTCGCCGGCCTGACCGTCGCGGAGAACCTGCGGCTCGGCGGCTACGGCCGCCGGGACACCGCGGCCCTGCGGTCCGATCTGGACTCCTGGTACGAGGTCTTCCCGCGGCTGGCCGAGCGCCGCCGGCAGGCCGCCGGCAGCCTGTCCGGGGGCGAGCAGCAGATGCTCGCCATCGCCCGGGCGCTGCTGTCCCGGCCGGCGCTGCTGCTGCTCGACGAGCCGTCGCTCGGCCTCGCGCCGCGGGTGACCCGGGAGCTGTTCGCGGTGCTCAGCCGGGTCAAGGCCGAGCAGGGCACCAGCATGCTGGTGGTCGAGCAGAACGCGACGCTGGCCCTGGAGCTGGCCGACACCGCGTACGTGCTGGAGGCGGGCCGGACCGTGCTGTCCGGGCCGGCCGCCGACGTCCGCGCCGACGAGTCCGTCCGCCGCTCCTACCTCGGCTACTAGGGGGCCCCCGGTGGAACGCTTCCTGCAGGTGGTGGTCGACGGGATCGCCGACGGCTCCATCTACGCGACCCTCGCGCTCGCCCTGGTGCTGATCTTCCGGTCCACCGGTGTGGTCAACTTCGCCCAGGGCGAGATGGCGATGTTCTCCACCTTCGTCGCCTGGGGACTGGCGCAGCGCGGCGCCCCGCTCTGGCTGGCGATCCTCGGCGCATTCGCGGTCTCGTTCGCCGGCGGCATGCTGGTCGAGCGGGTGCTGATCCGGCCCGTCGAGGGCGGCAACCCGCTGTCCCTGGTGATCGTCACGCTCGGCCTCTTCATCGTGGTGAACGCGGCGGCGGGCTGGATCTGGGGCTTCACCCTGCGCGACTTCCCGCGGATCTTCCCGGGCGGCACGGCGGAGCTGGGCGGCGTCTCGCTGTCCGTCGAGTCGCTCGGCATCATCGCCGTGCTGCTCGCCGTGGTCGGGTCGCTGTGGGCGCTGTTCAGCCACACCTCGGTCGGCCTCACCATGCGGGCCGCCGCGCAGAACCCGGCGTCCGCCCGGCTGGTCGGCATCCCGGTCGGCCGGATGCTCATGCTCGGCTGGGGGCTGGCCGCGCTGCTCGGCGCGGTCGCCGGCGTGCTGGTCGCGCCGCGGCTCTTCCTGGACACGAACATGATGTCCGGCGTCCTGGTCTACTCCTTCGCCGGCGCCGCGCTCGGCGGCTTCGACTCGCCGCTCGGCGCGGTGGTCGGCAGCTGGATCATCGGCGTCACCGAGGCACTGGCCGGGACGTACGTGGACGCGATCGGCTCGGACCTCAAGGTGCTGGTGCCGCTGGCGATCATCTTCGTGGTGCTGCTGGTCCGCCCGTCCGGGCTCTTCGGCTCGCCGGAGGTGACCCGGGCATGAGCGAGCGGACGCGGAGCGTGCTGAGGGTGACCGCCGGCTCCCGCGCGCACCGGCTGCTGCGCGCCGGCGCGCTCGTCGCCGGCATAGCGGTCGCGGTCGGCATCCCGTTCTACTGCAGCGCCGTGCTCAACGGCGAGCTGACCCTGGTCATGGTGTACGCGGTGGCCGCGCTCGGGCTCAACCTGCTGGTCGGCTACGGCGGCCAGATCTCGCTCGGGCACGGCGCCTTCTTCGCGGTGGGCGCGTACACCGCGGCCGCGCTGCTGGCCAGGACCGACCTGCCGTACCTGGTCGCCCTCCCGGCCGCCGCCGCGGTCACCTTCGCCCTCGGGCTCGCCTTCGGGGTGCCGGCGCTGCGGCTGCGCGGGCTCTACCTGGCGCTGGTCACGCTCGCGCTGGCG
>JBJMII010000142.1:0-19540 GCA_045806925.1 Mycobacteriales bacterium | reverse complement strand
GTCCCCCCGCGGGGGGACCGCCGGCCGGCCGACCCGCGTCGGCGGCGCTCAGCCGCCGCTGATCGCGGGCAGGATGAGCACCTCGTCAGCCTCCCCGATCGGCGTGTCCAGCCCGGCGCCGTGCCGGACGTCGTCGCCGTTGACGTAGAGGTTGACGTAGCCGTACAGCGCGCCGTTGCCGTCGAGGATCTTCTTGGTGGCGCCCGGGACCTGCTCGTTGAGCTCGGTGAGCAGGGACCCGAGGGTGGCCTGCGCGGGCACCTCGACCTCGACCAGGCCCGGCGTCCCGCGCTGGCTCAGCGCCGCCGGCAGCTTGATCCGCACCGGTGCCTCACGCCGACCAGAACTTGTTCACGAACACGTCGTCGTACACCCAGATCCGGGCCTCGACGATCTTGTTCGTGTCCATGTCGCGGCGGAAGGTCTGCACACCCGGCATCTCCAGGACCATGCCCTTGCGCTCGCCCCGGTACGTCGAGATGACCGCGGCCCACTCGTCGTCGGCGAGGATCCGGTGCATCTCGACCCGGAAGGTGCCGTTGGTGACCTCGGCGCTCTGCTTCAGCCACTCGAAGACGCCCTCGATGCCCTCGATCCGGCCGGACAGCGGGTGGTTGCCCGGGGTGTACCAGACCACGTCGTCCGCGATGCCGAGGCGCAACCGCTCCAGGCTGAGCTCGCCGTACCGGATGTGGCCGGCGGTGAGCAGCCGGATCATCGGGTGGTCGGCCATCGAGCTCTTCCGGGCGACCTCGGCCGCGGTCTCGGCCGTGACGCTCGTGACGTTCTTGATCATGCTGCCTGCCTTTCCGGTGGGTGGGGACGGGGTGGGTGCCCGGACGGGGTCAGTTGGCCCAGAACTCGTCGGAGGCCGGCTGGTCCTCCATGAAGAACAGCCGGTCGACCACCCGGCCGGTCTCCGGGTGCAGCTTCCAGACGTTGATCACCTGCTGGTCGAGCGTCTTGTTGCCGCGCTTCGCCCGGATGTGCATGAGGCAGAAGATCCGCCGCTCGTTGCCGGCGATCTCGATCACCTCGGCGCCGAACGTGCCGTCGGTCTCCTTCTGCACGCGGCGGAAGAAGTCGAGCACGTTCTCGACGCCGATGATGTCCGTCGCGAGCGGATGGCTGTGCGGGACCCGCCAGACGATGTTCTCGTCCAGCATGGGCCGCATCAGCTCGACCTTGCCGGCGTGGAAGAGCTCGATCGCCCGCTTCGCGCGGCTGAAGTTGATCAGTGGGTTCACGGTCACGGTGCACCTCCGTGCTGGCTCGGCTGCGGGGGGACCGGCTCGCCGCGCAGGGCGGTCATCGTGCGGTCGTCGAACGGGACCACCTCCCAGGCGTGCCGGTCGAGGATCAGCGCGTAGCCGTGGGTGATGCGCCCTGTGGCGGTCTGCACCAGCTCGTCGCCGCGGCGGACGTAGCAGTCCATCCGGGCGGTGTAGGTGAGGTCCTTGAAGACCTCCTCCACGGTGAAGACGGTGTAGAGTTCCTCCTCCATCAGCGCCTCGCGGAGGATCTCCACCCGGGCCTGCGGCACCACCGGGATCCACTTCTGGTCGTCCAGCAGCCGGCGGATCGAGATGCCCCGGTCGGCGAGGAAGAGGTCGACGACCTCCTCCATCAGCCGCAGGTAACCGGAATGCTGGATGCGCTCGGTGAAGTGGCAGTAGAAGTACGGGATCCGCCACTTCCAGACCAGCGCGTTGCCCCCGGAGGCGAGCGACCGGGCGGTCTCGTCCGCGGCACCGATGACGCCGCGCCCGATCGTGGTCGTCGACCCGCCGGCGGCGACGCCGTAGCTCGGCCGGGGTGGCGCGGACGCCGGCACTCGGCGGATCTCCGGGACCGTCACGGCGGCCAGCTCGGCGGGGGTCTCCGGCGCGCCGGCGACCCGCCGCAGCACCACCCGCACCTTGGCGGTGACCGCCTTGAGCGGAGCCCGGCCGGGCCGGTCGAGCCAGGTCACGGTCCGGAACGCGAGCTCGCCGCTGCCGTCGTCGGGCTGCCGCCGGACCTCGGTGCGGGCGACGTCGTCGATGTGCAGCGCGGTGAGGATCCGGGCGTCGGAGTCGACGATGTCGACGCCGAGGCCGTCGGTCTCGAACAGCGCCTGCGCGCCCGGGGTGGACTGCCGGACCGCCTCCAGGACGGCTTCCTCCACCAGGTACATCACATGCTTGAAGCCGATCCAGGTGCAGATGTTGGACCCCTCGTACCGGGGCCGCGCCTGCACGGTCACCACCTGCTCGACCGTCGAGCTCGTCATCCGCAGCGTCCTCCTTCCGGCCAGCCGTTGGTCGTGCTCATGCCGCCGCGCACCGGCCCTCCTTGAGCTCGCGGATCAGCTCGGCCACCCGTTCCGGTGCCTCGAGCATCAGGTGGTGGCCGTGGCCCGGCAGGATCTCCACCCGGGCGTTCGGCAGGGCGGCGGCGAGCGCCCGGCAGTCCGCGGGGAAGGAGGCGTTGTCGCGCTCGCCGCCTGCGACCACGCAGGGCATCGTCAGTGCGGCCAGGTCCAGCAGCGGCGTCCGGGAGAACAGCTCGAAGAACCGGAGCCACCCGTACGGCCCGATGCGGTCGCGCACCTTCTCGCTCATCCCGGTCAGCAGCTCCGGGTCCAGCGGCCGGCTCCGCCGCCGGGCGCTGATGCCGCCGGCCAGGAAGAGGTGGAAGTCGTTGAGGTAGTAGCTGATCAGCGGCCAGTCGAAGGCCGCGCGGGTGGGCCGGAAGAACGGCGCCAGCAACACCAGCTTGAGCCGGTCCGGGACCGGGCCGGAGTCCAGGTGGTGGAGCAGCACGTTGGCTCCGAAGGAGTGCGCCACCAGCACGGTCGGCGCCGCGGAACGAGCCGGCAGCAGCGCGAGCGCCCGCTGCACCCATACCCCCGGGTCCCGCTCCAGCGCCCACTCCTGGCCGTGCGCGCCGTCCCAGGGCAGGCCGAAGACCCAGGCGTCCACGTCGTCCGGCAGCAGCGGGACCACCCGGTCCCAGCAGCGCGCGTTCTCGGTCAGCCCGTGCAGGAAGGCGATCCGGGTCGCCGGCTCGCGCGCCGCCTGCCGGACCTGGTGCGCGGTGACCAGGGCGGTGGACACGGTGCTGGCGCCCAGCGGGCCGGTGCGGATGACGGCGCGCGCGGCGCCGCTGGCTGACCCCGGCCGGTCCGCCCGCCGTACGGTCACGCCACACCGGCCAGGGTCAGCCCCGCGAACTCGCCGCCCCAGCAGCCGCCGCTGGTCAGCAGTGCCCGCTGGCCGGGATGCTCGCCGAGCCAGGCCAGCGCCGCGGCGCACTGCAGCACGCCGAGGGCGGCGAGCGCCTCGCCGGCGACGTCACCGACCGCGACCCGGGCGGCGGCCGTCAGGTCGGGCAGCGCGCCGGCCCGGCCCACCTGCGCGCCGGTCGGGGCGTGCCCGCCGCACGGGGTCAGCCAGAGCGCGGGCGGGGCGCCGTCCGCGGCCTTGAGCGCGGCGCCGACCGCGGCGTCCAGCTGCTCGTCCCGGCCGTAGCCGCCGACCAGCGCGCGGACCCGGCCGCCCCGCCCGGCCACCGCGTCCGCGCTCTCCAACAGCACCGCGACCGCGCCGTCGAGGCGGCGGGGTGGCTCGCTGCCGTGCTGCTCGGCGGTCTCCGCGACCAGCCGGTCGACCGCCTCGGCCGCCGGCTCGACGCCGATCACCAGCATCCGGCGGGCCCGGCCGGCCTGGATCGCAACCGTCGCCCAGCGCAGCGCGTCGATGCCGGAGGTCGGGCTGGCGGACAGCGTGAGGTTCAGGCCCTCCAGGCCGTACCTGATCGCCACCGAGGCGGCCGCCACGTTGCCGGACGCGTTCGGCAGGTCCATCGGCGCGGCGGCGACGACACCGTCCTCGTGGATGGTCTCGGCCACCCGGCAGACCGTCTCGGCGATTCCGGTGGTGGTGCTGACGATCACCCCGAACGAGCCGGCGTCCACCCGGTCCGCCCGAGGCCTCGGCAGCCCGGCGTCGTCCAGGGCGGCGGTGGCGGCGCACAGCGCGAGCAGGGTGGCCCGGTCCTTGTAGCGCAGGCCCTTGCGGCCGAGCAGCCCGCGCGGGAAGAACGACGCCGGCGGCACCGGCTCGCCGGCCAGCAGCTCGGCGACCGAGTCGAGGCCGGGCACCGCCAGCCCGACGGCGGTCACGGCGACGTCGGGCCGCGGGGTGCCGGGGACGGGCGCGGCGGGGGCCGGCCCGTCCGGTCGCTCCAGCACCGCCACCGCGTTGACCCCGCCGAAGCCGAACGCGTCCACCTGGGCCCGGCGCAGGTCGGCGCCCTCGACCGGCTCGGTGACGACCGGGAAGTCGCTGATCTCCGGGATCGGCTCGGCGTGGTGCCGGGTCGGGGTGACCCGGCCGCTGGCCAGCGTCTCGATCGCGGTCACCAGGCTCATCAGCCCGGATGCGCCGGAAGTGTGGCCGGTCAGCGACTTCAGCCCGGTCACCAGCGGCCGGCCCCGGTGATCCGGCCGGCCGGCGAAGACCTCGCCCAGCGCGCGCGCCTCGGTCTCGTCGTTGAGCAGCGTGCCGGTGCCGTGCGCGAGCACCAGGTCGATGTCGTCCGGGGTGAGCCCGGCCCGCCGGTGCGCGTCCCGCATCGCCCGGCCGATGCCGCCGAGCAGCGGCGCCGTCAGGTGGTTGGCGTCGCAGCTGGTGCCCACGCCGCGCAGCACGGCCAGCGGCCGGGCGCCGCGCGCACGGGCCCGCTCCAGCGGCTCCAGCACCACTGCGGCCGCGCCCTCGCCCAGGATCACCCCGCGCCGGTCCACGTCGAACGGCCGCAGCTCGGTCGGTGCCTCCATGGTGACCCGGTCCAGCAGGCCGAACATGCTCTCGGTGATCGTGTCGCTGCCGGCCACCACGACCGCGTCCACCTCGCCGAGCGCGAGCAGGTCGGTGCCGGCGGCCAGGGCGAAGAGGCTCGCCGAGCAGGCGTTGACGAACAGGTACGTCGGGCCGAGGCCGGTCGAGTCGGTGACCGCCGCGGCGACGTCGAGGTCGGGCACGGTCAGCGGGGTGTCGCCGGTCCACCACAGCTCCAGCGAGCGCTGCTCGGCCAGCCCGGTGCCGACCACCACCGGCACCCGGCCGGCCGAGCGGTCCAGCCCGGCCTGGGTCGCCGCCTGACCGATCACATCGCACAGCCACGCCGTGGCGCGGCGCGGCTGATCACCCCCGGCCTGCCGGTCGGCCACCTCGAAGGCGCTGGTCACCCGGTACTTCGACCGG
The DNA here is from genome assembly GCA_045806925.1 of Mycobacteriales bacterium. GTDB lineage: Bacteria > Actinomycetota > Actinomycetes > Mycobacteriales > CADCTP01 > CADCTP01. The sequence goes on along the minus strand of JBJMII010000142.1, from coordinate 14,291 downwards.
TCGAACGCGCGCAGCGGAGCCAGCCCGGTCTCGCCCCGGCAGTACGCCGCGAACGAGGAGGCCACGCTGTCGCCGAGGCTGCTGAGCATGCCGGTGCCGGTGATCGCCCAGCCCGGTGTCCACCCGCGACCAGCCCTCCTCGCTCCCCGCTCGCTCTCCCTGCGGTCGCGCTCGCTCATGCGCCGTCCCGCTCGGGGTGGGCGAGCAGCAGGATGGCGTTGTTGCCACCGAAGGCGAAGCCGTTGTTCTGCACCAGCCGCAGCCGGGCCGGGCGGGCCTCGTTGGGTACGCAGTCGACGCCGCAGTCCGTACAGGTGGAGTGGTGGTTGATCGTCGGCGGGATGAACTGCCGGTCCAGCGCCACCGCGCAGGCGATGGTGGCCAGCGCGCTGGCCGCACCCATGGTGTGGCCGATCATCGACTTGATCGACACCGTCGGCGGCATCGGGTCGCCGAAGACGTCCCGGATGGCCGCGGCCTCGGTCCGGTCGTTGGCCTTGGTGCCGGTGCCGTGCGCGGACACGAAGTCCACCTCGGCCGGGGTGACACCGGAGTTGTGGTGGGCGCGCCGCATGCAGGCGGCGATGCTGTCCCGGTCCGGCGCGACCGGGTGGGTGGCGTCGCAGGTCATCCCGTACCCGAGGATCTCCGCATACCAGCTCGCGCCCCGGCTGCGCGCGCTGTCCAGCGTCTCCAGGAACAGCATCCCGGAGCCCTCGCCGGTGAGGATGCCCTGCCGGTCCGCGTCGAACGGCTGGCAGACCTTCGGCGCGATGGTGCCGAGCCGGTAGAACCCCGCGAAGGTCTTGCGGCACATGGCATCGGCGCCGCCGCACAGCGCGTAGTCCACCTCGCCGAGCCGGAGCGCGTCGTACGCGTAGCCGATCGCGTAGTTGCCGGCCGCGCAGGCCGTCGGCAGCGTCACCGCCTCCGCGCCGCGCAGCTGGAACTCCTGCGCCACCGAGGCGGACAGCCAGCTCGCCGGCACCCGGGCGACCACCTCGGGGGGCACGTCCTCGGGGCCCTTGCGCACACAGGTCTCGGTCAGGTGGTCGAGGTCCTGCGACTCGCCGTCGGTGGTACCGACCGAGACCAGGCCGGGCCGGTCGGCCAGGTCGGCCGGGTCGATGCCGGCGTCCTGCAGGGCGAGCGCCGCGGCCGACACCGAGAACTGGGACGCCCGACCGAGGGTGTCCGGGTCGAGCCGGCGCACGTGCTCGCCCGGCTGGAAGTCGCGCACCTCGCAGCCGTTGCTGGAGGCAAAGCCGGTGGTGTCGAACATGGAGATGGTCGACACCCCGCTCGCCCCGGCGGCCAGCCCGGCCGCGAAGCCGGCCAATCCCGTCCCGATGCTCGAGACCGGACCGAGACCCGTGACCACCACCCGGTGGCCGCGCTCGGCAGCAGTCACGACGCCCGCTGCTCCCAGCCCTCGGACTTCGAGACCACCTCGTAGATGCCCTCGAGGTTGACCATCCGGGCCAGCTCGGACTGGTCGATCACGATGCCGAACTCGCGCTCGAGCGACGACAGGATCTCGATCGCCCGCAGCGAGTCGGCGTCGTGGTCCTCGATGAACAGGCTGGTCTCGGTCAGGTCCTCGAGGTCGATCTCCAAGATCTCGGAGACGAGGTCCGCGATCCGTCGCCGGTCCACATCGCTCACTGCCGTCACTCTGGGTCCGCCCTTCGGTGTCAGCGGCGATCGCCGCGCTCCCATGAGGAGATACAGGCCAGTTGCGCCCTGTGTGTCGTCTTGTCGGGTAAACACTAGCCCTGGCCGTACTCGGAGGGAAGGACCTTGTATCGACCTGCCCACACCGAGAAGATGAACCAACGGATGACAGGAGCACTCGTGGTCAAGTTCGGACACCGTCGGGTCACTGTGGTGGATTGGTCAGCGCTGTCCGGTCTCGGCGTCGGTCGGGACGACTTCGCCCGGGGCTTCCTGGCCGCCGGCCCCGCCGACCCGGCCGGGCTGCGGGTGGAGGACTTCGACGCTGCCGCGCTGCTCGGCAAGAAGGGCACCCGCACGCTGGACCGGATGACCGCCCAGGTGATCGCGACCGCCGGCATGGTGCTGGCCGGCCAGCCGGACGCGCCGGGGGCCCGGGCCCGGATCGGGCTGGTGCTCGGCACCAGCACCGGCAGCGTGCAGAGCATCACCGAGTTCACCCGGGACACGTTCGTGCGGGACCGGCCCTACCTGGTCAACCCGGCCAACTTCCCCAGCACGGTGATGAACAACGCGGCCGGCCGGACCGCGATCTGGTACGGGCTGCGCGGTCCGAACAGCACGATCGCCGCCGGTCACCTGACCGGCCTGGTCGCGCTGCGCTACGCGAGCCGGCTGATCCGCCTCGGATACGTGGACACGCTGCTGGTCGGTGCCGTCGAGGAGGTCTCCGAGGCGGTCTCGGTAGGGGTCGGCGCGATGCGGCGGGCCGGCACCCTCGGCCCCGGCAGCGGGTCGGCGCCGCTCGGCGAGGGCTGTGCCTTTTTCCTGCTCGACGGCCGGGACGGGGATGCCACCGGCGGCGCCGTCGCCGAGCTGGTCGGCTTCGAGTTCGGCATGACCGAGGCCGGGGCCGACCCGGCGACCACCGCGGCCGGGCTGGCCCGGACGGTCCGCACGCTGCTCGGCCGGACCGGCGTCGGGCCCGGGGAGCTGTGGCTGGTCAGCCTCGCGCAGAGCGGCGACGGGTCGCTGGACGAGGCCGAGCTGGCCGCGGTGGACGAGGTGGTCGGGTCCGGCCCCCACCGGGTGGTGGCGGCCGAGCGCACCGGCAACTCGTTCAGCGCGCTGGGCGCCTTCCAGCTCGCCGCCGCGCTCGCGGTGGCCGCGCCGGACCGGCCGGCCGGCGACCCGGTCCGGCCCTGCCTGCTCACCTCGCTCGGGATCGACGGCAGCGTCGGCTGCGCGCTGGTCCGGATCTGAGCGCGGCCTTTTCCGACCCCGGGGCAAGAGAAATACCCGGCTGCCCGGAAGTGCGTCGCAATGGTGTCGAGCAAGAATGCGCGGTGGGCTGCCGAGCGCGCGCCGGTTTGACGCGGCGGGCCTTTGCGGCTCATTATCTCGGCATTACTTCGGCGCGAAGGGGAGGCGACACCACGGTGGCACAGCGCACCATTGTCCAGCTCACCGACGACTTGGACGGCAGGCCGATCGCGGAGGGCCGCGGTGAGACCGTCCGCTTCGCCCTGGACCGGCAGGACTACGAGATCGACCTCGGCGAGAAGAATGCCAAGGCGATGCGCGACGCGATGAGCAAGTACGTCTCGGCCGGACGCCGGGTCAGCGGGAGTTCCCGTCTCGGCGGCCGGTCCCGGGGCGGCGGCCGGTCCGCTGCCGCCGCGTCCCGCGGCTACGACCCGAAGGCGGTCCGGGCCTGGGCCGAGTCGCAGGGCATCGAGGTGAGCCAGCGTGGCCGGGTGCCGGCCGAGCTGGTGGCGAAATTCCAGGAGGCCAACGCCTGAACGGCGCCGCCGGAAAGCCGGCCGGCAATTCCGGCCGGCTTTCGGCGTCCTCCGTGTGGTCGCCGGACCGCCGGCGGCGGACCGCCGGGTATGCCGGAGAATGACCCGGTGAGCTTCGACGGGATGTGGTCGGCACTGGCGCCGGTCGGGCGGGACCCGGGCACCGGTGGATACCGGCGGCTGGCGTGGACCGGGACGGACGCGGTGCTGCGGGAATGGTTCGCCGGGGAGGCGGCGCGGTGCGGGCTGGCGCTCAGCACCGACCGGGCCGGCAACCAGTGGGCGTGGTGGGGAGCGCCGGATTCCGCCGGTCCGGGGCTCGCGCTCGGCTCGCACCTGGATTCGGTCCCGGACGGCGGGGCGTACGACGGCCCGCTGGGTGTGGTGTCCGCCTTCGCCGCGCTCGATCTCCTCCGGGAGCGGGGTTTCACGCCGCGCCGGCCGGTGGGCGTGGCCAGCTTCGCGGACGAGGAGGGCGCCCGCTTCGGCGTCGCCTGCGCCGGATCTCGGCTGCTCACCGGTGCACTGGACGCCGACCGCGCGCTCGCCCTGACCGACGGCGACGGGATCACCCTGGCCGAGGCGCTGACCCGGGCCGGTCGGGACCCGGCGACGGTCGGGCCGGACGACGGGGCGCTGCGGCGCATCGGCACGTTCGTCGAGCTGCACGTGGAGCAGGGCCGCGGGTTGGCGGACCTGGGCCGGGCGGTCGCGGTCGGCTCGTCGATCCGGCCGCACGGGCGGTGGCGGCTGGACCTGGCCGGCGCGGCCGACCACGCCGGCACCACCCGGCTGGAGGACCGGCGGGACCCGATGCTCGCGCTCGCCGCGCTGGTGGTCGCCGCGCGGGAGTCGGCCGCCGCCCGCGGGTGCGTGGCGACGGTCGGCAAGGTCGCGGTCCAGCCGAACGCCGTCAACGCGGTCCCCTCCCACGTCACCGCCTGGCTGGACGCGCGCGGGCCGGACGCGGACCGGGTCCGGTCCGTGGTCGCCGCGGTCGAGGTGGCCGCGGGCGCGCCGGCCCGGGAGGAGTCGTTCACCCCGGACATCCGCTTCGACCCGGCGCTGGTGGCCCGGCTGGCCCGGCTGCTCGGCGACGCGCCGGTGCTCCCCACCGCGGCCGGCCACGACGCCGGCATCCTCGCCGCCGCCGGTATCCCGACCGCGATGCTCTTCGTCCGCAACCCCACCGGCGTCTCGCACTCCCCGGCCGAGCACGCCGAGCGGGCCGACTGCCTGGCCGGCGTCGAGGCGCTGGCCGCCGTGGTCGAGGCGCTGTGCGGTGTCGTCCCGTCAACCGGCGGCGCGGGCCGAGGTCCAGCCGCAGAGCCGGAACGGCCCTCCGGATGACGTACTGGGCGCCGTACGCGCTGCTGCCCGGCGGGCTGGCCGCCGACGTCACCGTCGAGGTCGCCGCCGGCCGCTTCACCGCGGTCACCCCGGGCACCGCGCCGGCCGGCTCGACCCGGCTGCCGGGCGTATTGCTGCCCGGCTTCGCGAACGCGCACAGCCATGCCTTCCACCGCGCGCTGCGGGGCCGGACGCACGGGGCCGGCGGCACGTTCTGGACCTGGCGGGACCGCATGTACGCGGTCGCCGACCGGCTCGACCCGGACCGCTACCTGGCGCTGGCCCGGGCCGCGTACGCGGAGATGGCGCTCGCCGGGGTGAGCACCGTCGGCGAGTTCCACTACCTGCACCACCGGGCCGGCGGCCGGCCGTACGCGGACCCGAACGCGATGGCCGAGGCGCTGCGCCGGGCCGCCTCGGACGCCGGGGTGCGGCTGACGCTGCTGGACACCTGCTACCTGGCCGGCGGGCTGGCCGCCGGCGGGCACCGGCCACTGGCCGGGGTGCAGGAGCGCTTCGGCGACGGCGAGGTGCAGGCGTGGGCGGCCCGGGTGGCCGAGCTGCGGCCGTCGGCCGGGATGCGGGTGGGTGCGGCCGTGCACTCGGTCCGGGCGGTGCCGAGAGAAGCGGTCCCCACGGTCGCCGCCGTCGCCGGGGAGGGCCCGCTGCACGTCCACCTCTCCGAGCAGCCGGCCGAGAACGAGGCGTGCCTGGCGTACTACGGCTGCACGCCGACCGAGCTGCTGGCCGGCTGCGGCGCGCTGGGCGCGCGGACGACGGTCGTGCACGCCACCCACCTCACCGCGGGCGACGTCGCGACTCTGGGCCGGTCCGGCGTGACGGCCTGCCTCTGCCCGACCACGGAGCGGGACCTCGCCGACGGCATCGGGCCGGCGCGGGCGCTGCGTGACGCCGGATGCCCGCTGGTGCTGGGCAGCGACCAGCACGCCGTGGTCGATCTCCTGGAGGAGGCGCGCGCCCTGGAGATGCACGAGCGGCTGGCCAGCGGGGAGCGCGGCCGTTTCACCCCGGCTGAGCTGACCGCCGCGCTGGCCGGCCACGCCGCGCTGGGTTGGGACGGCGGCCGGCTCGAAGCCGGTGCCCGCGCGGACCTGGTCGTGGTCGCGCTGGACACGCCTCGTACCGCGGGGAGTGCGCCGGAGCAGGTGGTGCTCACCGGGACCGCCGCTGACGTCCGGACGGTGCTCGTCGACGGCGTCGTCGTCGTCCGCGACGGGCAGCACCGGCTCGGCGACGTCGGCCGGCTGCTGCAGGACGCGATCGGCCCGCTGACCGGCTGAGCTCGCGCCGCACGCGGCGCCCGGGGTCAACGCCCGGCCTCGACAGATGGCCGGGGTCGCGGCCGCGACGGCCGGCCTGACGGGAGGCCGGAGCGGCGGACCTGGGCGAGCGGCCTCGGCTCAGCCCCCGGTCGGACCGCCCAGGTGGGCCTTGAGCTCCTTCATCACCGTGTTGGGCCCGTCCACCTTGCCCACCCCACGCAGCGCCTCGACCAGCTCGTCCTCGGCACCGTTGGACCTGGCCAGCTCGGCGAGCTGCCCGCCGTCCATCGGGTAGTCGGCGCCCTTGAGCGCCTTCTGGACTTCGGTCACCTGGAATGCCATGGCGCCCTGCTACCCGGGTAGCCCGCGCTCGAACGTCGGCAGCCGGAATCGCGGGCGGGCCCGGCCCCGCCGGTAGGGTTCGGCCGGTGGGAACACCGGTGCAGGCGGGCATAGACCGGCGGATCGCGGCCGAGCTGGGGGTCCGGCCGGGGCAGGTCGCCGCCGCGGTCGAGCTGCTCGACGGCGGGGCGACAGTGCCCTTCATCGCCCGCTACCGCAAGGAGGTCACCGGCACCCTGGACGACGCCCAGCTCCGTACGCTCGAGGAGCGGCTGCGCTACCTGCGCGAGCTGGAGGAGCGGCGGGCTGCGGTCATCGAGTCGGTCCGCGCCCAGGGCAAGCTGGACGCCGAGCTGGCGGCCCGGCTGCTGGCCGCGGACTCGAAGGCCCGGCTGGAGGACGTCTACCTGCCCTTCAAGCCGAAGCGCCGGACGAAGGCGCAGGTCGCCCGCGAGGCCGGGCTGGAGCCGCTGGTGGACCTGCTGCTCGCCGACCCGGGCCGGGACCCGGCGACCGCGGCCGCCGGGTTCGTCGGTGCGGCTGTCCCGGACGCCGCCGCCGCGCTGGACGGAGCGCGGGCGATCCTGGCCGAGCGGGTCGGCGAGGACGCGGACCTGGTCGGCGAGCTGCGCGAGCTGGTCTGGTCCCGGGGCCGGCTGGTGTCCCGGGTGCAGGCGGGCCGGGCGGAGACCGGGGCGAAGTTCGCGGACTACTTCGACTTCGCCGAGCCGCTCACCCGGCTGCCGTCGCACCGGATCCTCGCGCTCTTCCGCGGCGAGAAGGAGGGCGTGCTCGGGCTCGACCTGGACCCGGTCGACCAGGCGCCGAGCCCGTACGAGACCCGGGTCGCGGCCCGCTTCGGGGTGGCGGACCGCGGCCGGCCGGCGGACCGGTGGCTGCTGGACACCGTCCGCTGGGCCTGGCGGACCCGGGTGCTGGTGCGGCTCGATGTCGACCTGCGGGTCCGGCTGCGGCAGCGGGCCGAGCAGGAGGCCGCCCGGGTCTTCGCGGCGAACCTCCGGGACCTGCTGCTCGCCGCCCCGGCCGGCGCCCGCCCGACGCTCGGCCTCGATCCCGGCCTGCGCACGGGCGTCAAGGTCGCGGTGGTCGACGGCACCGGCAAGGTGCTGGCGACCGACACGGTCTACCCGCACGAGCCGCGCCGGCAGTGGGACGCCGCCCTGGCCACGCTCGCCGCGCTGGCCCGGCAGCACCGGGTCGAGCTGGTCGCGATCGGCAACGGCACCGCGTCCCGGGAGACCGACAAGCTGGCCGGCGCGCTGATCGCGAAGCACCCGTCGCTCGGGCTGAGGAAGGCCGTGGTGTCCGAGGCCGGCGCGTCGGTCTACTCCGCCTCCGCGTACGCGTCCCGGGAGCTGCCCGACCTGGACGTGTCGCTGCGGGGCGCGGTGTCGATCGCCCGCCGGCTGCAGGACCCGCTCGCCGAGCTGGTGAAGATCGACCCGAAGTCGATCGGGGTCGGGCAGTACCAGCACGACCTCCCGGAGCTGACGCTGTCCCGGTCCCTGGACGCGGTGGTCGAGGACTGTGTGAACGGGGTGGGGGTCGACGTGAACACCGCGTCGGTGCCGCTGCTGACCCGGGTGTCCGGAGTCGGCCCGGCGTTGGCGGAGAGCATCGTGGCGCACCGGGACGCGCACGGGCCGTTCCGGGCGCGGCGGGGGCTCAAGGAGGTGCCGCGGCTGGGGCCGAAGGCCTTCGAGCAGTGCGCCGGCTTCCTCCGGGTGCCGGGCGGGGACGACCCGCTGGACTCCTCCAGCGTGCACCCGGAGGCGTACCCGGTGGTCCGCCGCATCGTGGCCGCGACCGGCACCGGCGTCCGCTCGCTGATCGGCAACACCCGGGTGCTGCGCGGGCTGGACCCGGGCCGCTTCGTGGACGCCACCTTCGGCCTGCCGACCGTCACCGACATCCTGGCCGAGCTGGAGAAGCCCGGCCGGGACCCGCGGCCGGAGTTCCGGACCGCGACCTTCGCCGAGGGCGTCGAGACCGTCGCGGACCTCCGGCCCGGGATGGTGCTGGAAGGGGTGGTGACGAACGTCGCCGCGTTCGGCGCGTTCGTCGACATCGGGGTGCACCAGGACGGGCTGGTACACGTGTCGGCCATGTCGGAGAAATACGTGCAGGATCCGCGTGATGTGGTGAAGTCGGGGGAGTTGGTCCGGGTCAGGGTGGTGAGCGTGGACGTGCCGCGCAACCGGATCGGCCTGACCCTGCGGCTGGACGAGCCCGCCGCCGCCGCGGCCGGCACCGGCGGTGCGGGACGTGCGGGTGACGGTGGCGGTGCCGGCCCCCGCGACGGCGGGGGCCGGGGGAAGCCGGGCGCGGACCGCCGTGGTCGCCCAGGCCGACCGGCCGGCGGTTCGCCGCGGTCCGCGTCGACCGGCGCGATGGCCGACGCCCTGCGCCGCGCCGGCCTCGACCCCGGTGCCGGCGGCGACAGCCGCCGCTGACCGCAGGCCGGCGCCCGGACCCGGGCCGCAGGGGCCGTGCGTGCTGGACCGCTACGGCGTCCGCCCGGCCAGGATCGCTCGGTGGGGCCAGAAGTGGCGCCGCCGTACCCTGGCGGCGTGGCGCGGCTCGGGCTCGGGCTCGCCGCCATCGGGCGGCCGGCGTACATCACGGCGGGTCGTGACCGCGACCTGCCTCCGGGGCGGTCGCGGTCCGCTCTCGGGGCACGGTCCCACGAGCTGCTCGACCACGCGTACGCGGTGGGCATCCGGTACGTCGACGTGGCCCGGTCGTACGGGGACGCCGAGCGCTTCCTCGGTTCCTGGCTGGCCGAGCGGGCCACTGCGGACGTCTTCGTGGCCAGCAAGTGGGGCTACACGTACGTCGGCGACTGGCGGATGGACAGCCCGACGCACGAGGTGAAGAGCCATGACCTGGCCACCTTCGAGCGGCAGCTGGCCGAGTCGCGGGCGCTGCTCGGCGACCGGCTGCGGCTCTACCAGGTGCATTCGGTGACCCCGGACAGCCCGCTGCTGGCGGACCGGCCGCTGCTCCGCAGGCTGGCCTACCTGGCCGCGCAGGGCATCGAGGTCGGCGCGTCCACATCCGGGCCGACGCAGGCCGAGGCGATCCGCCGGCTGCTCGACGTGACGGTCCACCGCACCAGGCTGCTGTCGTCGGTCCAGGCGACCTGGAACCTGCTGGAGCCGTCCGCCGGTCCCGCCCTGGCCGAAGCGCACGCGGCGGGCCTCCGGGTGGTGGTCAAGGAGGCGGTCGCGAACGGCCGGCTCACCCCGTACGGCCAGCCGGACCCGCGACTGACCCGGGTCGCGGACCGGCACGGGGCGGGCGTCGACGCGGTCGCGCTCGCCGCGGCGCTCCGCCAGCCTTGGTGCGATGTCGTGCTGTCCGGCGCGGTGACCGAGGACCAGCTCGACTCCAACGCGGCGGCGCTGCGGGTCCCCCTCGACGACGCCGACGCCGACGCGCTGGCCGGTCTCGCCGAGCCGGCGGCCGACTACTGGGACACCCGCGCCCGGCTGCCCTGGGCCTGACCGAGCGGCGGGCTCAGTCGGTCCTGCGGGCTCAGTCGTTCCTGCGGTACGCGCGGCGCAGGAAGGGCAGCGTCGACCTCCACACCCGGCGCCACACCGCGCCGGGCAGCAGCCGGCTCCGCTCCTCCTCGGCGACCCGGCCCCGGGGGTGGCCCTTCCAGCCGGCCGGACCGGCCGCGTACCGGCGCAGGAAGTCGATGCCGACCAGGTGCTTGACGCTCTTGTAGCCGTAGTGCGCGGGCGCGACCACCCGCACCGGCGCACCGTGCGCCGGCGGCAGCGGCTCGCCGGCCAGCCGGTCGGCCAGCAGCACCTCCTCGGCGGTGGCATCGTCGATCCGCAGGCAGGTCCAGTAGCCGTCCAGCCCGGTCAGCCGCAGCCAGCGAGCGTCCGGGCGCGGCTCGACCTGCTCGGCCAGCCGCTCCAGCACGTCCCGCAGCCGCACCCCGGACCAGGACAGGCCGGGCGCGCTCCAGGTGGTCACGCAGTTGATGTCGCTGATCTGCTCGTGCCGCGGCAGGCCGGCCAGCAGGCCGGCGATCTCGAACTGGGCCGCGTGCCGGACGTGGCCGCTGACCGTGACCACCGCCCGGGCCGGCGGCACCACCTTCCGCGGCGCGAACTCCGGCAGGCCGAAGCGTTCCAGCGGGGCGATCCACTGCCCGGGCGGCAGCTGACGAGAACCGGTCATACCGGGCAGCCTCTCTCATGTCGCGGCTCCGCGACAAGACCCGGCCGGGCTGATCCACCCCCGGCCGGCCGCTGTACGGTCGCCCGGTGACGGTGCGGGTGGAGGGCGAGGGTCCGGTCCGGACGGTGGTGCTGGACCGTCCGGCGGTGCGCAACGCGGTGGACCGGGAGACCGCGGACGCGCTGGTCTCCGCGTTCCACGCGGTCGAGGCGGACGAGAGCGTGCACGCCGCGGTGCTCTGGGGCGCCGGCGGGACCTTCTGCGCCGGCGCCGACCTGCGGGCCCTGGCCGCTGGCACCGGCAACCGGGTCGAGCCGGACGGCGACGGCCCGATGGGCCCGACCCGGATGCGGCTCGGCATCCCGGTGATCGCCGCGGTCAGCGGCCATGCGGTGGCCGGCGGGCTGGAGCTGGCGCTGTGGTGCGATCTGCGGGTGGTCGAGGAGGACGCCGTCCTCGGCGTCTACTGCCGGCGCTGGGGGGTGCCGCTGATCGACGGCGGCACCGTACGGCTGCCGCGGCTGGTCGGGCAGGGCCGGGCGCTGGACATGATCCTCACCGGCCGCCCGGTCGGCGCCGCCGAGGCGCTGTCCTGGGGCCTGGCGGACCGGGTGGTGCGGACCGGGACCGCACGGGCGACGGCCGAGGCGCTTGCCGCCGAGCTGGCCGCGCTGCCGCCGACCTGCCTGCGCTCGGACCGGGCCTCGGTGTACGAGCAGGCCGGGCTGCCGCTGGCCGAGGCGATGGCGGTCGAGCTCCGGTACGGGACGGCGACGCTGGCCAGCGGTGAGGCGGCCGCCGGGGCCGCCCGGTTCGCCGGCGGGCAGGGGCGGCACGGCGCCGGCGCGGGCTGACCGGGCGACCGCCGGTGCCGGCGATGCTGCGCGGGCTGCCCCGCGAGGTCGGCGTGCTCAGCGCGGTCGCCTTCGCGGTGGCCCTCGGCTTCGGCATCGTGGCGCCGGCCATCCCGGTCTTCGCCCGCGAGTTCGGCGTCGGGCGCACCGCCGCCGGCGCGGTCGTCTCGGTCTTCGCGCTGCTGCGGTTCGTGTCCGCGCCCGGCTGCGGCCGGCTGGTGGACCGGCTCGGCGAGCGCACCGTGCTCGCGACCGGGCTCGGCGCCGTCGCGGTCAGCAGCGCGCTGGCCGGCCTCGCGCAGACGTACTGGCAGCTGCTCGTGCTGCGCGGCGCCGGCGGGGTCGGCTCGGCGATGTTCACCGTGTCCGCGTACAGCCTGCTGCTGCGGACGGCGGAGCCGGCCCGGCGGGGGCGGGCGACCGGCGTCTTCCAAGGCGGCTTCCTGGTCGGCGGGATCACCGGGCCGGCGTTCGGCGGGCTGCTCACCGGGGCGTCGGTGCGGCTGCCGTTCTTCGTCTATGCCGGGACGCTGGCGCTGGCCGGCGGCATCGCGGTCGGCGCGCTGGCCCGGATGGGGCCGCCCGGCCCGGACGGCCCGGCGGCCGCCGCCGGTCCGCAGCGGACGTCGCTGGCGCAGGCGCTGCGCGACCGGTCGTACCGGGCGGCCCTGCTGACCAACGTCGGCTCCGGCTGGGCGCTGTTCGGGGTGCGCAGCTCGCTGATCCCGCTCTTCGTGGTGGAGGGGCTGCGCCGCGGCCCGGAGTGGACCGGACTCGGCTTCCTGCTCGGCGCGGCCGCGCAGGCGGCGCTGCTGCTGCCGGCCGGGCGGTTCACCGACGAGCGGGGGCGCAGGCCGGCGATGGTGCTCGGCAGCTCGCTGGCCACCGCCAGCATGCTGCTGCTCGCGGTGTCCGCGGCCCTGCCCGGGTACGCGCTGGCGATGCTCATGTTCGGTGCCGGTGCGGCCTTCCTCGGCGTGGCCCCGGCCGCGGTGGTCGGCGACACCGTCCGCGGCCGCGGCGGCAGCGTGGTGGCGGCCTTCCAGATGGCGTCGGACCTCGGCGCGATCAGCGGTCCGCTGGTCGCGGGCTGGCTGGCCGACTCGGTCTCGTTCCGCGCGGCGTTCGGGTCGACCGCGGCCGTGCTCGCGGTCGGGCTGGTGGCCGCGGCCACCATGCCGCGCCGGCCGGTCGGCGCCCGGGAGGAGCCGGCCTAGGGCCGGGTCAGCGCCGGGTGAGGGCGGGTGGCCAGCCGGGCGCGGCCGGGAGCCCGGGCGTCCCCCGGTCACCGCCCCGGCGCGGCTTGCCGGGCAGTGGCCGCGGCCGCCGCCAGACCACCGCGGCGGCAACCAGCACCAGCGTCACCGCGGCGAAGGCGAGCAGGTTGCGCGCGCCGGCGAGCAGCACCGGCGGCCAGTAGTCGATGCCGATCTTGATGAACAGGTAGGTCGAGCCCCAGAGGAAGCACAGCGCCACGAAGCCGCCCTCACCGGCAGCCGCCCACCCGCTGCGCTCCGGTCGTCAGCCACTGCCATCTCCCAGGAAGAGGCCGGTCACGCCCTTGTCATGGTCGGTCGGCCGGGTCAGCCAGTCCCAGCCGCCGGCGACCGCCAGGTTCGCACCGGAAACGTACGAGGCCCGCTCGGAGACCAGGAAGAGCACCGCGTCGGCGATCTCCTCGGCCCGACCCAGCCGCCCCATCGGCACCCGCTCGACCATCCAGCCGGCCTGCTCCGGCGGCAGGTGCCCATTGTCCACCAGGCCGGGGGAGACGCAGTTGACGGTGATCCCGTACCGAGCCTCCTCGACCGCCATCGTCATGGTCAGCACCACGACGCCGGTCTTCGCCACCGCGTACGCGGCGATGTTGGGCGCCGCCCGGACCAGCCCGACCGGGCTCAGCCCGAGGTTGACGATCCGGCCGCGGCGGCGGGCGCGCATCCCCGGCAGCGCGGCCAGGCTGGTGTAGAAGCAGCTGCCGAGGTTGCTCTCCAGCGTCTCCCGCCACTCCTGCGGGGTGGTGGTGGCCAGCGGCGCGAAGGCGAACTCGCCGACGTTGTTGACCAGCACCTCGACCGGCCCGAGCCGGTCGGCGGTCTCCGCGACCAGCCGGCCCGCCGCGGCCGGGTCGGACACGTCGGCGGCCAGCGCGACCGCGCGCTGGCCGGTCGCGGCCACGGTGTCGACCAGCTCGGCCGCGGCCGCCGCGTCGGACCGGTAGTTCACCGCGACGTCCCAGCCGGCGGTGGCCAGCCCGAGCGTGATGGCCCGGCCGATGCCGCGGGACGCGCCGGTCACCAGCGCGGCGCCCCGGTCGGCGGTCGGCGGCGGGAGCGGCGGGAGCGGCGGGAGTTCAGCCATCGCCGCCGGCCGCGTTCGGCTCTACGTCGACGGCCAGCTCCTCGTACACGTGCACCTCCCGGGGTCGGCTGCAGTACCGCGTGCCGGACCGGTTGTCCCCGCCGACCAGGATCGGATCCCAGCTCAGTGGGCCGAGAGTCGCCATCGTCCCTCAGACCATCGTGCGAGCTGAGAGTGTCTAACCCTGCACGTGGCGTGAGTTTGCCAGACGGGACGAATCAAGAACAGAGGGCGCAGAGACGATGCGACAGGTCGAAGCCGGCTGGATCAGGAAGACACGACGCGGTCGATCGCGGCGAGCAACGGCTCGGCCAGCTCCGGGCGGCAGATCAGCAGGTCCGGCTGGTACACGTTCTCGGCGTTGTAGCGCAGCGGGGTCCCGTCCACCCGGGAGGCGTGCAGCCCGG
>JBJMII010000141.1:0-16602 GCA_045806925.1 Mycobacteriales bacterium | reverse complement strand
TCGCTGCGCCACCGCGTGTAGACCAGGTACCGGTCCGTCCCGCCCACCGGCCGCAGCAGCTCGAAACCTTCGAACCCCTCGGCCTTGTCCACCAGCCCGGCCCGTCCGGCGAACCGCTCCTCGAGCACCCCTCAAACTGAGACCAGAAGTGAGACCGGGAATGGCTGAGACGACGGACGCCGGGTCGCGCTGGGGGATGCGGCCCGGCGTCTGGCCTGGTCGGGGTGGCGGTGGAGGTGGGATTTGAACCCACGGAAGCTTTCACTTCACACGCTTTCGAGGCGTGCGCCCTCGGCCACTAGGCGACTCCACCGCGGGCCAGTGTACGGGAGCGGGGGTCAGGGGCTGGACCGGGCCCGGCGGGCGGCGAAGAAGGAGCGGAGCAGGTCCGTGGACTCGGCGGCGAGGACGCCGCCGACGACCTCGGGGCGGGAGTTGAGCCGGCGGTCGCGGACGACGTCCCAGAGCGAGCCGACCGCGCCGGCCTTCGGGTCGTCCGCACCGTAGACGAGCCGGGCGACCCGGGCGAGCACCAGGGCGCCGGCGCACATCGTGCACGGCTCGAGGGTGACCACTAAGGTGCAGCCGTCCAGCCGCCAGGAGCCGAGGGCACGAGCGGCCAGGCGCAGGGCCAGCAGCTCGGCGTGCGCGGTCGGGTCGTTGTCCCGCTCCCGCCCGTTGGCGGCCGCCGCCAGCACCGAGCCGGAGGCGGACACGACCAGCGCCCCGACCGGCACGTCACCGGAATCGAGCGCCGCCGAGGCGACGGACAGCGCCTGGCGCATCCAGGCGTCGTACCGGCTCACGCCCCGCGCAACGTCTCGAGCTCGTCGATGCAGCCGGCCCGCTCGCACACCTCGGTGATCACGTCCGCGGGCAGCGTGCCCTCGTGCTTGACCAGCGCGATCAGCTCCCGCCGCGGTGTGCCGAGGTCGGCCAGCAGGTCCGCGTCGCCGAGCGGCTCGGAGTCCCGTCCCGGCGGCTCCTCGTCCTCGTCGGAGACCGCCGCCGCGGACGTGTCCTCGACCGCGCCGGCGAAGATCTCCGCCACCGCGTACGAGTCCGCGGCGTGCCCGTCGGAGACGAAGACGCGCAGGTCGTCGGCCTCCGCGTCGACGCGGAGGATCGCCAGGTACTCGTCGTCCTCCTCGACGAAGAGCAGCGCGGTCTCGGCGTCGCCGTCCACGTCCCGGACGCGGTCGGCGACCTCGTCCACGTCGGCCGCCCCGTCGAGGTCGAGCTCGCGGGCGGTCCAGCCGTCCGGCGTGCGGGCTAGCGCGGCGGCGAAGTACGACACGTCGTCCTCCGGACAGGCGGGTGTGTGCGGTCAGGGCGGCAGGGGTCTGGCGTCAGGCGTGCGGTCAGTCGAGGGCACTCCCCGGCAGGCTGGCCAGGACTCGCGCGAACGGCTCGCCGATACCGATCCGGGCGGCCACCGCGGTCAGCATCTCGTCCGCCCACAGGTCCACGTCCCCGAGTATCGTGCCGAGCTCCCGCTCGTCCAGGCCCAGATCGCGGAAGATGCCCAGGTCGCCGGCCGGCCACACCTCTTCCGGGTCGGCCGGCTCGGGTGGCTCCGGCTCGAGGAGTTCGAGGGCCTGCCGGGCCAGGTCCCACTCCTCCGCCGCCGTCACGTCCGACAGCAGCACCCGCAGGTGCCCGGACGGCCCCAGCCGGATGGCGACGAAGAACTCATCCGCGACGTCCACCAGCGCGACCGGGCCGCCCTCCGGGGGCTGCTGGCGCAGTGCCGCCACGCACGAATCGAGGTCGGCGAGCACCGCCGGCGGCAGCAGCGCGCAGTCCCACCGCCCGCCGTCGCGGTAGACCGTCACCGCGAAGCCGTCCTCGTCCACACCGGCCTCCTCGCCGACTCCGTGGCCGGATCGTGGCAGACCGCCGAGCGCACTGGAAGGGCCGGCTCGAGCGGCGCGACCCGCACCCTGGATTTCCCCGCGGACCGAGGCGCATCCTGACCGCATGGGCGCCGTACGGCCGATCCCGCGGCTGGGCGGCGCGCTGGCGGACACCCGCGGCGGCGGCCGGGGGCTGCGGGTGAGCTGGCATGCCGACGCCGGCCTGGTCGTGCTGTCGCTGTGGGACGGATCGCGGTGCACCGGGACGGTCCGGCTCGCGGCGGCGGACGTGCCGGCGCTCGTCGAGGCGCTCCAGGTCGGCCTGCCGCCCCCGCTGGGATCATCCGCACCGCTGGTGCCGCCCTCGGAACCACCCGCGGGATGACCACCGCCGGCGGCGGGGGAACATGGCCGGATGCGGGTCGCGGTGGTCGGTCTCGGTCTGGTCGGTGGGTCGGTCGCGCGCCGCCTCGCCCGTACCCATGACGTCGCCGGATGGGACGCGGACGCCGCCACCCGGGAGCTGGCGGCGGCGGCCGGGCTGACCGTCGCGCGGGACGTCGAGGACGCGGCGGACGGCGCCGACGTCGCCGTCGTGGCGACCCCGCCGGCCGCCGTCCCGGCCGTCCTCACCGCACTGTCCACTACGGACTGTCCGGTGCTGACCGACGTCGGCTCGGTGAAGGGGCCGGTGCTCGCCGCCGCCGGCGTGGCCGGGGTGGTGGCCCGCTTCGTCGGCGGTCACCCGATGGCCGGCACCGAGCGGACCGGCTTCGCCGCCGCCGACCCGGCGCTGCTGGACGGCGCGGCCTGGGTGCTCTGCGTCGAGCGGGACACCGACCTGTCCGCCTGGGTGCGGGCAGCCGAGCTGGTCACCGGCACCGGCTGCCACGTCGTGCCGTGCTCGGCGCGCGCGCACGACGAGGCGCAGGCCCGGATCAGCGGCCTGCCGCACCTGCTGGCCTGCGCGCTCGCGGTGGCCGGCGCGGACGGCGGCCCGCTCGCCCGCCGGCTGGCGGCCGGCTCGTTCCGGGACGGCACCCGGGTGGCCGGCAGCCGGCCGGAGCTGATCGCCGCGCTCTGCGAGGAGAACTCTTCCGCGCTGGCCCGGGTCCTGGACGGCACGGTGGCCCAGCTGGCCGAGGCGGGCGGTGCGCTGCGGGCCGGCGGGAGCGTCCGGGCGCTGGCCACCGCGGGTCATGCGGCCCGCCGGGCCTGGTCCGAGCCGGCACCGATGGTGGCCGAGATGCTGGCCGCGGGGAGCGGCGGCCTGCGCGCTGACCTGCTCGATCTCGGCGTCGCCGGTGGATCCGTGCACGCGGTGGAACCCGACGGCACGTTGCACTGCCGGCGTCCGGCGCGCTGATCGGGTGTGGGGGGGCGCCGGGCGGGAAAATCCCAGCCGTGACGTTCAACGACGATGCCAGTCTTGACACCTCGCAGGTGGGCGGCGGGCGTGGCTTTCCGGGTGGCGGTCTCGCGGTCGGCGGCGGTGGCCTCGGCATCGTCGGACTGATCATCTACCTGATCATCAACGCGGTCGGCGGCGGCGACCCCAGCGGCGGCGGGCTGCCCAGCCAGCTGCAGCCGGGGCAGAGCGGGGCGGTCGCCGCGGACGAGGTCGCCTCCGAGTGCAAGACCGGCGCCGACGCCAACGCGAAGGTCGAGTGCCGGATGGTCGGCTACACCAACAGCGTCCAGGACTACTGGAAGAAGGCCTTCGGCTCCAGAGACGGCGGCTACCGGCCCACCCGCACGATCCTCTTCCAAGGCGCGGTGCAGACCGGCTGCGGCAACGCCACCGCCGAGGTCGGCCCGTTCTACTGCCCCACCGACGGGCTGGTCTACCTCGACGTCGGCTTCTTCGACGAGCTGAGCAGCCGCTTCGGCGCGAAGGGCGGCCCGCTGGCGCAGGCGTACGTGGTGGCGCACGAGTACGGACACCACGTGCAGAACCTGCTGGGCACCTCGGACCGGGTCGGCCGCGACCAGTCGACCGGGCCGGAGAGCGGGTCGGTGCGGCTGGAGCTGCAGGCCGACTGCTATGCCGGCGTCTGGACGAAGAACGCGAGCACCACCACGGACGTGAACGGCCGCCCGCTGCTCAAGCCCCCCACCGAGGAGCAGATCGCGCAGGCACTGGACGCGGCCGCGGCGGTCGGCGACGACCGGATCCAGAAGCGCACGCAGGGGCGGGTCAGCCCGGAGGGCTGGACGCACGGGTCGTCCGAGCAGCGGCAGCGGTGGTTCACCACCGGCTACCAGTCGGGCAACCCCAACTCCTGCGACACCTTCAACGGCAGCATCTGATCAGTCCGGGGTCGGGGGCCGGGAGGCCACCCGGCGCCCGGCGACCCAGTCGTCGAGGCGGCCCCACCAGTCGAAGAGCCAGTCCACCTGGCCGTCCACGTCCCGGTCCCGCGGGAGCTCGCCGGACGGCACGTGCCACCAGCGCACGTCGACGACGTCGTCCATCGGCAGCCGAATCCACAGGTCGGCCAGGCTGGACAGGTCCTCCAGGCCCTCGTGCGCGACCAGCAGCACGTCCGCGTCCGGCGCGGCCGCCATCGCGGCGAGCGTGCCGCCCGGCTTCGGCGCCATCAGGTGCCGCATCCGCTCCGCCTTGGCCGCATCGTCGTGGTGGCCGAGCCGGCGCAACCGCTCGATCGCGCGCACCCGCCGGCGCTCCGAGAAGTTGCCGCCCTCCGGGAAGATCACCACCGCGTCGCCCGGTCCGGCACCGCTCGCCAGCAGGGCGATCGCGGACTCGACGTCCTCGGCCACTCCCGGTCGCGGCGTGACGAAGCGGTTGGGCAGCCGGTTGAGCAGCACGTCCACCGTCGGGTCCAGCTGCAGCATGTCCTTGAGCACGATCCGCGGCCGCAGCCCGGCGAGGCTGACCAGCGCCCGGACGAGCAGCACGGAGTCCCCTGGCCCGGCATGCCGGCAGAGCACCAGCAGCGGCCGGTCCCGCGGCAGCGGCTGGCCGGGACCGGAGCCGACGATCCGCAGCCGGAACGTCCGCCGCGCGCTCGCGTAGACCCGGTCCAGGAGCCAGCGCAGCAGCCGCAGGTGCGCGGCCTGCCAGCGCGGCTCGCCCAGCCGGCGGCCGAAGCCGGCCCGCAACCACAGCCAGCCGAGCACGGCGAGCGCCACCCACTCGCCGGCGAGCCACACCACGCCGAACCACAGCAGTCGCAGCGGACGTTGCCGCCCGGGCAGGAACGGCCCGGTGACCAGGCCGGCGATCACCCAGAGCGGCAGCGTGGCGAGCAGCAACGGGAGCGCGGCGAGGGTGAGCGGCACGGTGAAGAACCGGCGCACCACCGGCGGCGGCAGCGGGCGGCTCACGGTGTCCGCTCGCCCTGCGGGCCCTCGGACTCGCTCAACCGTGTCCGCTCCCCGGCCAGGTAGTCCGCGGTGGCCGCGTACGCGCTGTCGATCCGGTCACCGATCCCGGCGCTGTCCCGGTAGCGCAGCTGGCTGCGCAGGTCGGCCGGGGTCTCCGGCAGCCCGGTGGGCAGCACGTGCGCAGTCACGCCGGCCGGCAGCGCCGCCATGTCCGCGGCGAAGCGGTGCCGCCGCGCCACCTCGAAGGCGACCAGCCCGACCTCCCAGGGCCGCCGCGGCGGCCGCAGCGGCCGCTCGATCCGGCCGACCTGCAGCACGTACACGGTGCGGGCGCCAAGGGCGCCCGCCCGGCCGACCGGGATGCTGTGCACCAGCCCGCCGTCCAGGAACGTCTCGTCGCCCACCTGGACCGGCGGCAGCAGGCCGGGCACGGCGCAGGAGGCGAGCACCGCGTCGGTCAGCGACCCGCTGGTGAACCAGTGCTCCGCCGCCCGCTCCACGCTCGCCGCGACGCACTGGAACGGGACCGCAAGCTCGCCGAAGGTGCGCACCGGCAGGTGTCGGTCCAGCAGCTCCCGCAGCGGCTCGTCGGTGTGCAGGCTGGTCCGGGTGCGGGCGAGCGTCCGCAGCCGGCCGAGCACCGAGCCGGCGAACAGTCCGCTCGAGTCGAGCTCACGCCACAGGTCGCCGAGCCGCTCCACCGCGACCGAGGTCGGTTCGGCGGCCACCACCACGCCGTTCACCGCGCCCACCGACGTGCCGACCACGAGGTCCGGCACGATGCCCGCCTCCAGCAGAGCCCGCAGCATGCCGACCTCGTGCGCGCCGAGCAGCCCCCCGCCACCGAGCACGAAGGCGACGGGGCCGGCCATACCGAGACGCTAGTTCACCGACGTGCCCGGGCCCTCCTCGGTCTCCAGCCGCCGGCGGGCCTCGGCGTGCTCGTCGGCGATGCGGAGGAACCCGGCGCCGTCGCGGAGCGCGGACTCGAGCTGCTCGGCGTTGTCCTGCGGCAGCGGCTCGGCGGCGGTCTCGGAGCCGCGTACGGACGGGTCGAGGGTGCCGGGCCGGGCCGGCCGGTCCGGACCGCCGGTGCCGTCCGTCTCCGGCACGGTGATCTCCGCGGCGCTGTCCGCCAGCTCGTCCGGGTCGCTGAGGTTGCTCATGGGGCCGGCCTACCCGGGCTCCCGATCGGCGAAGCGTCGTGCGATCGTTCGGGACTGGCGGGTGCGGTGACGGTGCGGTGACGGTGACGGTGACGGCGCGGGAGGCGGCAGCTGCGATGGCTGGAGCGGTCGAGGTACGGGGAGTGGTGTCCCGGGATCGGGGCGAGCCGGTCACCGTCGAGACGGTCCTGGTGCCGGACCCCGGCCCGGGCGAGGCGCTGGTCGACGTCGAAGCCTGCGGCGTCTGCCACACCGACCTGCACTACCGGGACGGCGGGATCTCCGATGACTACCCGTTCCTGCTCGGTCACGAGGCGGCCGGCACCGTCAGCGCGGTCGGGGACGGGGTCACCGACCTGGCGCCCGGGGACTTCGTGATCCTCAACTGGCGGGCCGTCTGCGGGGTCTGCCGGGCCTGCGCCCGCGGCCGCCCCTGGTACTGCTTCGACACCGCCAACGCCACCCGGCGGATGACGCTCGCGGACGGCACCGAGCTCAGCCCGGCGCTCGGCATCGGCGCGCTGGCGGACAAGACGCTGGTCGCCGCCGGCCAGTGCACCAAGGTCGACCCGGAGGCGCCGGCCACCGCGGCCGGCCTGCTCGGCTGCGGCGTGATGGCCGGCCTCGGCGCCGCGATCAACACCGCCGGGATCACCCGGGGCGACACGGTCGCCGTCTTCGGCTGCGGCGGCGTCGGCACCGCCGCGGTGGCCGGCGCCCGGCTGGCCGGCGCGCGGACGATCATCGCCGTCGACATCGACCGGCGGAAGCTCGGCGCCGCCCGCCGCTTCGGCGCCACTCATGCGGTCAACTCCCGGGAGGAAGACCCGGTCGAGGCGATCCGCGCCGCCACCGACGGCTTCGGCGCGGACGTCTGCATCGAGGCGGTCGGCCACCCGGAGACGTACCAGCAGGCCTTCTACGCCCGGGACCTGGCCGGCACGCTGGTGCTGGTCGGCGTGCCGACCCCGCAGATGCGGCTGGAGCTGCCGCTGCTGGACTTCTTCGGCCGCGGCGGCGCGCTGAAGTCGTCCTGGTACGGCGACTGCCTGCCGTCCCGCGACTTCCCGATGCTCATCGACCTCTACCTGCAGGGCCGGCTGGACCTGGACGGCTTCGTCTCCGAGACGATCCGGCTGGACCAGGTCGAGGACGCCTTCGCCGCGATGGGCCGCGGGGACGTGCTCCGTTCGGTCGTCGTCTTCTGACCTCGCCGCTTCCCGGCGGCCCGCTGACGGTGCCGGGCCCTGGGCCTGCCGGCGAGCCCCGGCCGGTCAGCGCACCGGCCAGCTGTGCACCGGCTCGTTGGTGTGCATGTGCTCGATGTACTCGTTCGTCATCCGGCGCAGCACGTCCTGGCGGTCGAGCGTGGTCCGGTCGTAGAGCCGGTGGAAGGTGCGGGCCTGCCAGGACGCCCCGTTCTGCCCGGTCAGGCAGCGCTGCTGGATGATGCCGAGCAGCCGGTCCCGGACCGTCGGTGCCACCTCCCACCGGTCCAGTCCCTCCGCGGCCAGCGGAAGCAGCCGGCGCAGCACCAGCTCGGCGACCGGCACCTGACCGGCGCCGGGCCAGTAGACCTCGGCGTCCAGCCCGTGCCGCGCGCAGGTGTGGAAGTTCTCCTCTGCCGCGGCGAACGACATGCGGCTCCACAGTGGACGGTCCTCGTCCGCGAGCGCCCGGACGATGCCGTAGTAGAAGGCGCCGTTGGCCATGATGTCGGCGACGGTCGGCCCGGCCGGGAGCACCCGGTTCTCCACCCGCAGGTGCGGCTTGCCGCGGACCACGGCGTAGACCGGCCGGTTCCAGCGGTAGATGGTGCCGTTGTGCAGCATCAGCTCGGCCAGCTGTGGCACGTCGCCGCGCTCGAGCACCTCGACCGGGTCCTCCGGGTCGCACAGCGGCAGCAGCGCCGGGAAGTACCGTACGTTCTCCTCGAACAGGTCGAAGATCGAGTTGATCCACCGCTCGCCGAACCACACCCGCGGCCGTACGCCCTGCGCCTTGAGCTCCTCCGGCCGGGTGTCGGTGGCCTGCTCGAAGAGCGGGATGCGGGTCTCCCGCCACAGCTCCTTGCCCAGGAAGAAGGGCGAGTTCGCGCCGAGCGCGACCTGCACCGCCGCGATCGACTGGGCCGCGTTCCAGAACCGGGGGAACGCCGACGGGCTGACCTGCAGGTGGAACTGCACGCTCGTGCAGGCCGCCTCCGGTGCGACGGTGTCGGCGGAGGTGGCCAGCCGCTGGACGCCGTCGATGGCGATGTGCAGGTCCTCCCCGCGGGCGGCGAAGATCTGCTCGTTGAGCAGCGCGTACCGCGGATTGGCCGACAGGCTCTCCGCGTTGAGCTGCTTCTCGGTCAGCGTCGGCAGGATGCCGATCATCACCATGTGGCTGCCGGTGGTCGCGGCCTTCGCCTCGGCCGAGTTGAGCGTGTCCCGCAGGCTCTGCTCCAGCTCCAGCGCCGACTCCCCGGACAGCATCCGGGGTGCGACGTTGATCTCCACGTTGAACTGGCCGAGCTCGGTCTGGAAGTCCGCCTGCGAGACCGCGTCGAGGACCTCCGCATTGCGCAGCGCGGGGTCGCCGTGCCCGTCCACCAGGTTGAGCTCGATCTCGACGCCGGTCATCGGCCGCTCGAAGTCGAACTGCGACTGCGCCAGCATCCGCTCGAAGACATCGAGGCTGCGGCGCACCTTCTGCCGGTAGCGCGTCCGGTCCTCGCGGCTGAACTCGGTGGGGGCGACGTCCTTGCCCATCCCCGCCTCCCGGGGTCGGTGGTACCCGCTGACATTCGATCCGGCGGCCTCGACGACGCCGGCACCTGCACACATACCCATCCCGGGGCAACGCCGCCCCGGCCAACGCTATCCCCTGCACCCGGAATCTCCTGCGGGTCAGCTGGTCGCCGTCCCGCCGACCGCCGGCTCAGGTGTGCAGGACCTGCTTCAGGCCGGCCGGCTGCGGCGGCACGGCGAGCCCACGCCGGCGCAGGCCGTCCTCGATCGCCGCGATGACCGACTCCACCACCTTCACCCGGGCCCACCGCTTGCTGTCGCCCTCCACCAGCGACCACGGCGCGAACGGCGTGTCGGTGCGCTCCAGCATCTCCTCCACGGCCGCCTCGTACGCCGGCCGCCGCTCCCGGTTGCGCCAGTCCTCGTCGGTGAGCTTCCACCGCTTGAGCGGGTCGTGCGAGCGCCGCTCGAAGCGCTTCAGCTGCTCCCGCTCGGACAGGTGCAGCCAGAACTTGACCAGGATCATCCCCTCCGCGACCAGCGTCCGCTCGAACTCGCAGATCTCGTCGTACGCCCGCCGCCACTGCTCCTCGGTGGCGAAGCCCTCCACCCGCTCGACCAGCACCCGGCCGTACCAGGACCGGTCCAGCACCGCCATCCCGCCCCAGCCGGGCAGCGACGGCCAGAACCGCCAGAGGAAGTGGTGCCGCTTCTCGTCGTGCGTCGGCGCGGCGAACGACGCCACCCGCACGTGCCGCGGGTCCAGCGAGGCGGTCAGCCGCTTGATGCAGCCGCCCTTGCCGGACGCGTCCCAGCCCTCGAAGACCACGCAGAGCGGCGGGCCGAGCCCGCGCTCCTCGCCGACCTGGCCGCCGAGGGAGAGCCGCAGCCAGACCAGCCGGGTCTGCGCCGCGGCCAGCCGCTCCGCCTCGTCCACCCGGCTGAGCCGAAGACTCAGGTCCAGCGCATCGAGCCGTCCCGCCACGCCGTCAGCCTCGCCTGCCCCGGGCACGGGAGGCAACCCGCCGGTGAGCCCCGGGTGGCCGGGCCGACCAGCTCGGCCCGACGCGGACCTCGCGGGCGGCGGCAGCCGGCTCGAGGAAGGCGAGCAGGGCGGTCGCCTCGGCGACCACCGCCTCCCGCTGCGCCGCGGCGAGCCCCGGGACGCGGGCGTGCAGCGTCACCCGCCCGCGTTCCCGGGCAACCCGCCACACCCCGCGGACCAGGCCGTCCACCAGCAGCGGCGACCAGTGGTACTGCTCGTCCGCCAGCTCCGCTGCCGCCGGCGGCACGATCCGGCCCCGGTCCGCGTGCCCGAGCAGCACGTTGTCGTACTGCGGCAGGAAGCGGACCGGCGCCGGCACGTCCGGCCCCGGCCGCGGCGCATCCGGCAGGTCGTACAGCACCCGCCCGTCCTCCGCGCCGAAGGTGCGCAGCCGCGGCACCAGCCGGTCGACCACCTCGCCGAGCCGGGTCAGTCCGGACCAGTTCTGCGCGTCGGCCACCGACGCGGGGCCGAACGCGGCGAGGTAGCGCAGCACCAGGTCGTCCGGCGCGGCCTCGGTGCCCAGCGGCCGGCCCAGCCAGGACTCGGCGGTGACGTGCAGCGACCGGCCACTGCGCTGCCAGACCGCGCGTGGCGGGATCTGCACCAGCGGCAGCAGGGCGCGCGCGGTCTGCGCGAGCGCCATCGGGTCCCGCCCCGGCCACCGCTCCACCAGCCGGGTGCCCAGCTCCCCGAAGGTCAGCGGCTGGGTGTCCACCAGCTCCCGCGCCGCCGCCGCCAGCTCGGCCAGGTCGACCCCGTCCAGCCGCCGGCCGAACTGGCCACGCGCCATCCGCTCCCCGACCGGCTGCAGCACCGGCCGCAGCGCCAGGCAGTCCCGCGCGGTCACCAGGTGGATGGTCGAGCGCTGCAGCGCGATCCGGACCACCGCCCGGTCCGCCAGCGCGGCCCCGAACCCGACCGGGTCGAAGCCGTCCAGCCGGGCCCAGAGCCCGACGTACGGGTCCAGCGGCTCCTGTGCCTGCAGCCCCACAAGGTGCTCGACGGTCGCCAGCGCCGGCAGCCGGACCCGGGACAGCAGCAGCTGCCGGTCCAGCAGCGCCCGGTTCAGTGCCCGGTCGCAGATCACCTCGGCCACGTCCCGAGCCTAGGCCGACTTGCGGCCGGATCCTGACCGCAGGACCCGCGGGGCTGTGTGCGGTCAACGGCCAGCGGGAAAACGTCGTGGGTCCTTGGTAGACATGAGCGACCCGCGCCCGCTTGCCGCTGCAGAGGCCGTGATACTCGTGATCAAGTTCGACTCGGTGGTCAAGCGGTACCCCGACGGCACCACCGCGGTCAACGGCCTCGACCTGGTCGCGCCGTCCGGCCGGATCACGGTCCTGGTCGGGCCCTCGGGCTGCGGGAAGACGACCTCGCTGCGCATGGTCAACCGCATGGTCGAGCCGACCTCGGGCACGGTCTGGCTCGACGACCGGGACACCGCGACCGTGGACCCGGCCGAGCTCCGCCGCGGCATCGGCTACGTGATCCAGCAGGCCGGCCTGTTCCCGCACCGCACGATCGTCGACAACGTGGCAACCGTGCCGCTGCTGCTGCACCGGGGCAAGAGGAAGGCCCGCACCCGGGCGCTGGAGCTGATGGAGCGGGTCGGGCTCCCGCGCGAGCTCGCCGGCCGCTATCCGGCCCAGCTGTCCGGCGGCCAGCAGCAGCGGGTGGGCGTCGCCCGGGCGCTGGCCGCCGACCCGCCGGTGATGCTGATGGACGAGCCGTTCAGCGCGGTCGACCCGGTGGTCCGCCAGGAGCTGCAGAACGAGTTCCTCCGGCTGCAGGCGGAGATCGGCAAGACGATCCTGTTCGTCACCCACGACATCGACGAGGCGGTGAAGCTCGGCGACGAGGTCGGCGTGATGCGGGTCGGCGGAACGCTCGCCCAGCTGGCGACGCCGGCGACGCTGCTCGCCAACCCGGTCGACGACTTCGTGGCCGGCTTCGTCGGGCGCGACCGCGGGTACCGCTCGCTCGGCTTCCGGGCGGCCGGCGACCTGCCGCTGACGGGAGAGCCGACGGTCCGGCTGGGCGCCGACGCCGCGGCGGCCGCGCGCGTGGCCGAGGACGGCTGGGTGCTGGTCGTGGACGGGGAGTCCCGCCCGCAGGGCTGGGTCGAGCTGCACGCGCTCGCGGCCGGGGCCGCGGTGGAGCCCTCGATGCTGCACCGGGGTGGGACGGTGGCCCGCGCCGGTGACACGCTGCGCGCCGCCCTGGACGCCGCGCTGTCGTCCCCGTCCGGCCGCGGCGTGATCGCGGACGCCGACGGCCGCCTGCTCGGCACGGTCCCGGTCCGGGTCGTCGTGGACCGGATCGAGGCCGACCGGTCGGCCCAGCGACACGCCGCGGAGGCCGGCGATCACCCCGAGCTCGAGGACGCGCGGCCGGCGGCGCGGGGGGGCGAATGATCGGCTATCTGCAGGACCATTTCCAGCAGACCGTGGACCGGTTCGTGACCCACGCCTGGCTCGCGGTGCTGCCGCTGGTGATCGGGCTGGTCCTGGCGATCCCGGTGGGCTGGCTCGCCAGCCGCTACCGCCGGCTCTACCCGGGCGTCATCAACCTGGCCGGCCTGCTCTACACGCTCCCGTCGGTGGCGCTGTTCGTCATCATGCCGTCGATCATCCACACCAAGATCCTGTCGCCGGTGAACGTCGTGGTCGCGCTCACGATCTACACGGTCGCGCTGCTGGTGCGGGTGATCGCCGACGCGCTGATCGCGGTGCCGGGCGACGTCCGCGCGGCCGCGGTCGCGATGGGCTTCACCGGGCTGGGCCGGTTCCTGCGGGTCGACCTGCCGATCGCGGTGCCGGTCATCGTCGCCGGGCTGCGGGTCGCGGCGGCCTCCAACGTCGGGCTGGTGTCGGTGGGTGCGCTGATCGGTGTCGACCAGCTCGGGTCCCTGTTCACCGAGGGGTTCACCCTCGACGTCGGCAGCATCGTGCTGCTGGGCATCCTGCTGTGCGTCCTGCTGGCGCTGATCCTGGACGGCGTGATCGTGCTCGTCGGCCGGAGGCTGACGACCTGGCAGCGGGCCGGAGCCTGACATGGGCGTGATCGTCGACTTCCTCGGCAACGGCGCGAACTGGTCCGGTTCCGACGGCATCCCCGCGCGCGTCCTGGAGCACCTCCGGTACACGTTCCTGGCGCTGGCGTTCGTGTTCGCGATCGCCCTCCCGCTCGGTCTGTACGTGGGGCACACCGGCCGCGGGTCGGTCGCGATCGCCGGCACCGCCAACGCGCTGCGGGCACTGCCGGACTTCGGCCTGCTCGTCTACGTCGTGCTGCTGATCTCCGGCAGCCTGCCGGCCGCGCTGGCGTACCTGCTGCCGTCGGTGATCGTGCTGGTGATCCTCGGCATCCCGGCGATCCTGTCGGCGACGTACGCGGGGGTGCAGAACGTCGACCCGGCCGCCCGGGACGCGGCCCGGGGCATGGGCATGAGCGGCATGCAGGTGCTCTGGCGGGTCGAGGTGCCCAACGCGCTGCCGCTGATCATCTCCGGCATCCGCAGCTCGATGCTGCAGATCGTGGCGACCGCGACGATCGCGGCGTACGTCTCGCTCGGCGGCCTGGGCCGGTTCATCCTCGACGGGCAGGCGCAGCGGGACTACTCCCAGATGGCCGCGGGTGCGGTCCTGGTCGGCGCGCTCGCTATCGTGCTGGACCTGCTCGCCGGCGGGATCCAGCGCCTCGTCGTCTCACCCGGCGTCACCGGTCGCTTCCGATCCGTGGGGCCACGGCGGCGTCCCGCCCTGATCTCCTCGCCCCAGGAAGGGACCGTGGCCTCGCCGACTTGACAGAACGCGTACGGCCCGCCAGATCCGGCTCACAGCGACAGCGCCCCATCAACAGGAGACACCGAATGAAACGGACCAGACTCATCCTGGCCACCGTCGTGTCCGTCGCGACGCTGGCCCTCGCCGCCTGCGGCGGTGGCGGGAACGAGCCCCTCAGCACGGACAAGCCCGCACCGGCCGGGTCCGACACGATCGTGGTGGGCTCCGCGAACTTCCCGGAGAGCAACCTGCTCGCGCAGATCTACGCGGGCGCCCTGTCCGCGAAGGGGGTGAAGACCTCGACCAAGCTGAACATCGGCAGCCGGGAGACGTACATCCCCGGCCTGCAGGACGGCTCGATCGACCTGATCCCCGAGTACAGCGGGGTCCTCCTGCAGTACTTCGACAAGAACGCCACCCAGGTCAGCTCGGAGGACGTGTACGCAGCGCTGAAGACCAAGGTGCCGAGCAACCTCACCGTGCTGAACCAGTCGACGGCGGAGGACAAGGACTCGATCACGGTCACCAAGGAGACCGCGGACAAGTACAGCCTGAAGAGCATCGCCGACCTCCAGCCGGTCGCCGGCCAGCTCACGCTGGGCGGCCCGCCCGAGTGGAAGACCCGGCAGACCGGCGCTCCCGGGCTGAAGCGGATCTACAACGTCGTGTTCAAGGAGTTCAAGGCGCTCGACGCGGGCGGCCCGCTCACGATCAAGGGGCTGAAGAACGGCACCGTCCAGGCCGGTGACGTGTTCACCACCGACCCCAACATCGTGGCCAACGGGTGGATCGCGCTGGAGGACCCGAAGAACCTGTTCGCGGCCCAGAACGTGCTGCCGCTGATCAACAAGGCCAAGGCGAGCCAGCAGGTCACCGACACGCTGAACGCGGTGTCGGCCAAGCTGACCACCGAGGTGCTGCTCGGCCTGGACAAGCAGATCATCCTCGACAAGAAGGACCCGTCCGCGGTTGCGAAGCAGTTCCTGTCCGACAACGGCCTGGTCTAGCCGGCCCGGGACTGACGGGCGAGTGCGGGGCCCGGAACCGAAGAACGGTCCGGGCCCCCACTACATCCGTCGCGCGTCAGGGGGTCGAGGGTGAGGAGCGTCCAACCGGTCCGATCGGGTCCGGGCCGGGGGCGCCGCCCGGCAGGACCCAGCGCCCGGCGGCGTCCCGCTCCACCGGTTCCGCGGCGACCACGGCGTCGGTGGGCAGCGGCCCGTAGATGTGCGGGAACCGCTCCGGCTCGCCCTCGTACACGATCCGCGCCGGCACCCGGTCGCTGTCGATGGTGAGCAGCACCAGGTCGTCCGCATCGGCGAAGACCGCGTCGGCGACCGTCCGCACCTGGTGCCGGAGCGAGCAGTGGATGAAGCCCACCTCCGGCAGGGTCTTCCCGCGGGTGGAGATCTCGTAGCGGCCGGCGGCCCGGGCTTCCTGCCACTGCCGCCGGTCCGCGAGGTGGAAGAGCTCGGTCATGGCGGCAGACCCTACGGGGCCCGGGTCTCCGCCCGGACCCAGTCCAGGTAGGCCGGGTTGCCCTGCACCGCCGGCAGCGCCAGCACGCAGGGCACCTCGTACGGGTGCTCGGCGTCGGCCCGGGCGACGATCTGCGGCACCAGCGCGGTCCGGGTGTGCAGCGCCACCCGGGCCTCGCCCTCGTCCTGGATCTCGCCGTCCCAGCGGTAGACCGACCGGACCCGCTCGATCAGGTGGCCGCAGGCGGCGAGCCGGTCGGTGACCAGCCGGCGGGCGAAGCCGGCCAGCCAGTCGGCGTCCCCGGCGGTGACCACGACCTCGCAGCAGTCCTCGCCCATCGGACCCCTCCCGGATCGGCGGCCCGCGACCCGGGCGGCCCTCCGAGCCGCGCCTGGAAGCCGCAGGTCGGCGCACTGTCCATGACTCCCGAAGTGTGCCAGGCTCGCCGTCCTGAGCGCGGTCCCGGACGAACGGCACCCCGGTACGGACCGGCCCGGCGGCTCCTCAGCGGGTGGCCCGGAAGCGGCGCAGCCGCAGGCTGTTCGTCACCACGAAGACGGACGAGAAGGCCATCGCACCCCCGGCGACCACCGGGTTGAGCAGCCCGGCGACGGCGAGCGGGATGCCGGCCACGTTGTACGCGAAGGCCCAGAAGAGGTTTCCCTCGATGATCCGCAGCGTGCGCCGGGACAGCCGGATCGCGTCCGCGGCCACCCGCAGGTCGCCACGGACCAGGGTCAGGTCGGACGCCTGGATCGCCACGTCGGTGCCGGTGCCCAGGGCCAGGCCGAGGTCCGCCTGCGCGAGCGCGGCGGCGTCGTTCACCCCGTCGCCGACCATCGCGACGGTGCCGCCCTCGGCCTGCAGCCGCTTGACGACGTCGACCTTGTCGGCGGGCAGCACCTCGGCGATCACCTCGTCGATGCCGACCTCGGCGGCCACGGCCCGGGCCACGACGGTGTTGTCGCCGGTGAGCAGGATCGGGGTCAGGCCCAGCCGCTTCAGCTGGCTGACGGCTTCGGCGCTGGTGTCCTTGACCGCGTCCGCCACCGCGAGCACCCCACGCGCCGCGCCGTCCCACGCGACCAGAACGGCGGTCTGGCCGGCCTCCTCGGCGGCGTCCCGGGCCCGCTCCAGCTCGTCGGCGATGGTGATGCCCTGGTCGGTGAGCAGGGAGGCGCGGCC
>JBJMII010000140.1:0-6104 GCA_045806925.1 Mycobacteriales bacterium | reverse complement strand
TGCGAGCGGCTCACCTTCGCCGAGCCGGCGATCCCGGTGGTGTCCAACCTGACCGGTGGACTGGTCTCGACCGGGCTGACCGACCCGGACTACTGGGTCCGGCACGTCCGCCAACCGGTCCGCTTCGCCGACGGCATCCACACCCTGCACCAGCAGGGCGTCACCCGGTTCCTCGAGCTCGGCCCGGACGCCGTACTCACCGCCATGGCCCGCCAGACCCTGGACGACGCCGCGGTCTTCGCGGCTGCGCTGCGCGCCCGCCAGCCGGAAGCCGAAGCGTTCGCCGGCCTCCTCGGCCAGGCGCACGTGGCCGGGGCCACCGTGGACTGGGCCGCGTTCTACCCCGGCGCCCGCCGGGTCGAGCTGCCCACCTACGCCTTCCAGCGGCAGCGCTACTGGCTGACTCCGGGCGGCACCGCCGATGCCGGTCTCGACCACCCGGTGCTCACCGCGGCCGTACCGGTGGGTGACCGGGACGAGTGGGTGTTCACCGGCCGGCTGTGCACCGACACCCAGCCCTGGCTGCGCGACCACGCCGTACTCGGCACGCTGCTCGTGCCGGGGACCGCCTTCGTGGAGCTGGCCCTGGCCGCCGGCCGCCATGCCGGCAGCCCGGTCGTGGACGAGCTGGTGCTGCAGGCGCCGCTGGTCCTGCCCGACCAGGCGGCGGTGCCGCTGCAGGTCACCGTCGGCGAACCCGGCGAGGACGGCCGTCGCGAGGTGGCGGTCTACTCCCGCCCGGAGGCCGACCAGGACGCGATCTGCCACGCGCGCGGCACGCTCACCGCCGGCGCGGCGCCGGTCGCAGGCTGGCTGCCGGCCGAGTGGCCGCCGGCCGGCGCCGAGCCGATCCCGGTCGACGACCTCTACACCGGGCTGGCCGACGCGGGTTACGACTACGGTCCCGCCTTCCAGGGTGTCCAGGCGGCCTGGCGCGACGCCGGGCACGTCTATGCCGAGATCGTGCTGCCGGCCGAGCAGGCCGACGCGGCACCCCGGTACGGGATCCACCCGGCGCTGCTCGATGCGGCCCTGCATGGTGGGCTCGACTCGGTGCAGCGCGGGGACGGCCCTTCGGCGCAGCTCCCGTTCTCGTGGTCGCAGGTGCGGCTGGGGTCGGGCGGATCCAGCCGGATGCGGGTACGGCTCGGCGCGGTCGGCGGGTCCGCGCTCCGGCTCGACGCGGTCGACGTCACCGGTGCTCCGGTCGTGTCGGTCGAGGAGCTCGCCGTCCGCCCGGTCGACCCGGCGCAGATCGTCGCGGCCCGGCGCAGCGGCAACGACTCGCTCTTCGGGGTGGACTGGGTCGAGGTCGCGGCCGGCGTCGGAGCGCCGGTGCGCGTCGCGCTGCTGGATGGCACGGACCTCGACGCCGGCGGTGATGCGCCGGAGCTGGTGGTCGCCCGCGTCGGCGAGGTCGGGGAGGCGCTCGGCCTCGTGCAGCGCTGGCTGGCCCGCGAGGAGCTGGCGGCCGCCCGCCTGGCGGTGGTGACGAGGCGGGGGATCGCGGTCGGGGACGAGGCGCCGGACCTGGCGGTGGCGCCGGTGTGGGGCCTGGTGCGCAGCGCCCAGTCGGAGCACCCGGGCCGGTTCGTGCTGGTCGATGTGGACGGTGCGGACCCGGACTGGGCCGGGTTGGCCGGCACGGACGAGCCGCAGCTCGCGGTCCGAGACGGTCGGCTGCTGGCTCCGCGGTTGGTCCGGGCCGGTGAGCCGGGGGAGCCGGTGTCGTTCGACCCGGATGGCACGGTGCTGATCACCGGTGGGACCGGTGGGTTGGGGGCGGTGTTCGCCCGGCACTTGGTGAATGCGTACGGGGTGCGCCGGCTGGTGCTGGTGAGCCGCCGGGGCGCGGACGCGCCGGGTGCCGGTGAGTTGGTCGCCGAGCTGGAAGGGCTCGGTGGCGAGGTCCGGGTCGCTGCGTGTGATGTGTCCGACCGCGACGAGCTGGCGAAGCTCGTCGGCTCGCTGGAGCGCCCGCTGACCGCCGTGATCCATGCGGCCGGACTGCTCGACGACGGGGTGATCGACTCTCTCACCCCGGCGCGGCTGGAGCGCGTAATGCGGCCGAAGGCCGGCGCCGCGTGGCATCTGCACGAGCTGACCGCCGGGATGGACCTGTCGGCGTTCGTGCTGTTCTCCTCGGTGGCGGCGCTGGTGGGCAGCCCGGGGCAGGGCAACTACGCGGCCGCCAACGCCTACCTCGACGCGCTGGCCGCCCACCGTCGGACCCTGGGGCTGCCGGCGACCTCACTGGCCTGGGGGCTGTGGGCCGACGCCGGCATGGCCGGCACGCTCGACGCGGCCGAGGTGTCCAGAGTGGAGCGGATGGGTGTGCAGCCGCTGCCCACCGAGCTGGGGCTGGAGCTGTTCGACCAGGCTCACCGCCGCGACACCGGCCTGCTGGTCCCGGTACGGCTCGACCTCGCCGTGCTGCGTGCCCAGGCCCGGGCCGGGCTGCTTCCGGCCGTGCTGCGCGGCCTCGTCCGGGCCCCGGCCCGCCGCGTCGAGGCGGAGGTGTCGCTCGCGCACCGGCTCGCCGGCGTCCCGGAAGCCGACCGGGAGCGCGTCGTGCTCCAGCTCGTCCAGGCTCAGGTCGCCGCCGTCCTCGGACATGGCTCCCCGGCCGCCGTCGACGCGCAGCGGGCGTTCCGGGACTTCGGCTTCGACTCGCTCGCCGCCGTCGACCTGCGCAACCGGCTCACCCGCGCCAGCGGCGTACGGCTGCCGTCGACGCTGGTCTTCGACCACCCGACCGCCGCCGCGGTCGCGACCTTCCTGCTGGCCGAGGTCGGCGGGGTCGCCGTCGAGGCGCCGGTCGACCAGGAGCTGAGGCGGCTCGAGGACGTGCTCGCCGCGGTCGCCGGCAGCGAGCGGCGCCGGGTGGCCGGCCGGCTGCGCAAGCTGCTGGTCGCGCTCGACACCGAGGACGGCCAGCAGACCAGCCGGCGCATCGAGGCGGCCACCACCGCCGACGAGGTCTTCCAGCTGATCGACGCCGAGCTCGGCACGGTCTGAGAACTGCAACCGCAACCCAGGGGAACCACTTTCATGAGCGTTGAAGGCACCGACACGCAGCAGGAGAAGCTCCTCCAGTACCTGAAGCGGGTCGCCATCGAGCTCAACGAGACCCGCGCGCGGGTGCGGGAGCTCGAGGACCAGGCGGGCGAGCCGCTCGCCATCGTCGGGATGAGCTGCCGCTACCCGGGCGGTGTGACGTCGGCCGACGAGCTGTGGCAGCTGGTCGCCGACGGCCGCCCGGGCACGTCGGGCTTCCCGGAGGACCGGGGCTGGGACCTCGAGCGCCTGTACGACCCGGATCCCGACCACGCCGGCACCTCGTACGCGCGGGGCGGCGGCTTCGTCGACCGGGTGGGCGACTTCGACGCGGACTTCTTCGGGGTGAGCCCGCGCGAGGCGCTGGCGATGGACCCGCAGCAGCGGCTGCTGCTGGAGACGGCCTGGGAGGCGTTCGAGGACGCCGGCATCGACCCGACCTCCCTGCGCGGCAGCGACACAGGCGTGTTCTGCGGCGTCATGTACCAGGACTACGGCTTCGTCGCCGGCGGCAGTGACAAGCGGGCCGAGATCGAGGGCTACCTGTCGATCGCCTCCGCCGGCAGTGTCGCGTCCGGACGGATCAGCTACACCTTCGGGTTCGAGGGCCCGGCGGTGACTGTGGACACGGCGTGCTCGTCGTCGCTCGTCGCGCTGGACATCGCCGCCAAGGCATTACGGCTGCAGGACTGCTCGCTCGCCCTGGTCGGCGGGGTGACCGTGCTGGCCCGGCCGAACGTGTTCGTGGAGTTCAGCCGGCAGCGCGGGGTGTCGCCGGACGGGCGGTGCAAGGCGTACGCGGCCGCGGCGGACGGCGTCGGCTGGGCCGAAGGCGTCGGCCTGGTGGTGCTGGAGCGGTTGTCCGACGCGCGGCGCCACGGCCACCGGGTGCTCGGCGTCCTGCGGGGCAGCGCGGTCAACCAGGACGGCGCGAGCAACGGGCTCACCGCGCCGAACGGGCCCTCCCAGGAGCGGGTGATCCGGCAGGCGCTCGCCAACGCCGGGCTGGCTCCGTCCGATGTGGACGCCGTCGAGGGGCACGGGACCGGCACCACGCTCGGCGACCCGATCGAGGCGCAGGCGCTGCTGGCCACGTACGGGCGGGACCGCGCGGACGGGCCGCTGCGGCTCGGGTCGATCAAGTCGAACATCGGCCACACCCAGGCCGCGGCCGGGGTCGCCGGTGTCATCAAGATCGTGCAGGCGATGCGGCACGGTGTGCTGCCCCGGACGCTGCACGTCGACTCGCCGTCCCCGCACGTCGACTGGGCCGCGGGGGAGGTGCGGCTGCTCACCGAGGCCGAGCCGTGGCCGGCGTCCGACCGGCCTCGCCGGGCGGCCGTGTCCTCCTTCGGTGTGAGCGGCACGAACGCGCACGTGATCCTGGAGGAGGCGCCGGCCGAGGACGAGGAGCCGGTGGCGCCGGCGGCGCCGGTCGTGGTGCCGGTGCCGCTGTCGGCGCGGGGGGAGGCGGCGCTGCGGGCGCAGGCGGATCGGCTGCGGGCGCATCTGATCGCCCGGCCGGAGCTGTCGCTGCTGGACGTCGGCTACTCGGCGGCGACGAGGCGGGCGCAGCTGGAGCGGCGCGCGGTGATCGTGGCCGGTGACCGGGGAGCTCTGCTCACCGGGCTCAAGGCGCTGTCCGCCGGCGAGCCGGCGGCCGAGGTCGTCGAGGGACAGGTGGTCGGCGACCGGGCGGTGTTCGTGTTCCCGGGTCAGGGGGCGCAGTGGCCGGGGATGGCGGTCGGGCTGCTGCACTCGTCGCCGGTGTTCGCCGAGCAGGTCGCGGCGTGTGAGAAGGCGCTGTCGGCGTATGTGGACTGGAGCCTGGTCGACGTGCTGCGGGGGGCGGTGGGGGCGCCGTCGCTGGAGCGGGTCGATGTGGTGCAGCCGGCGCTGTTCGCGGTGATGGTCTCTTTGGCGGCGCTGTGGCGGTCGTACGGGGTGGAGCCGGCCGCGGTGGTCGGGCACTCGCAGGGGGAGATCGCTGCCGCGTACGTCGCGGGTGGGCTGTCGCTGGACGACGCGGCCCGGGTCGTGGCGTTGCGCAGCCGGCTGGTGCGCGACCGGCTGGCCGGCCGCGGCGGCATGGTGTCGGTGACGCTGCCGGTCGACGAGGTGGAGGCACGGATCGACCCGTACGCCGGCCGGGTGTCGGTGGCTGCGGTGAATGGTCCGGCGGCGGCGGTGGTCTCGGGTGAGCCGGCGGATCTGGAGGATCTACTGGCCGGGTGTGAGGCGGATGGGGTGCGGGCCCGGCGGGTGCCGGTCGACTACGCCTCCCACTCCGCGCACGTGGAGGCGATCGAGGTCGAGCTGCGGGAGCAGCTGGCGTCGATCACACCGCGGTCCGGTGAGGTGCCGTTCTACTCCACCGTCGAGGGCCAGTTCGTCGACACCGCGGCGCTGGACGCCGGCTACTGGTACCGCAACCTGCGCGGCCGGGTCGGCTTCGAGTCGGCCGTGCGCGCGCTGGTGGACACCGGCGCGAACTGCTTCGTCGAGGCGTCCCCGCACCCGGTCCTGACGATGGCGGTCGAGCAGACGATCGATGCGCTGGACGCCGCGGACCGGGTGACGGTGTTGGGGTCGCTGCGCCGGGACGAGGGCGGGCCGGAGCGGTTCGCGGCCTCGCTGGCTGAGGCGCACGTGGGCGGCATGGGCGTGGACTGGGCCGGGTTCTACGCCGGCACCGGCGCCCGCCGGGTCGACCTGCCGACGTATGCGTTCCAGCGGCGGTCGTACTGGCCGGCCCCCGGCGCGGCCGCGGGCGACGTCACCGCCGCCGGCCTGAGCCGGCTGGACCACCCCGTGCTCGCCGCCGCCGTCCCGGTCGGCGACCGGGACGAGTGCCTGCTGACCGGCCGGCTGTCCCTGGGCAGCCAGGCTTGGATGCAGGACCACGCCGTCTTCGGCACCGTCATCCTGCCCGGCGCGGCGCTGGTCGAGCTGGCCCTGACCGCCGGTCGGCACACCGGCTGCCCGGTGGTGGACGAGCTCGTGCTGGAGGCGCCGCTGGTCCTGGCCGAGGACGAGGCCGCGCAGGT
>JBJMII010000139.1:0-6288 GCA_045806925.1 Mycobacteriales bacterium | reverse complement strand
CTCCCCGTACGGTCCGGTCGGGTCGGTCCGGGACGCCTGGAACCACGGGTGCTGGTCGGAGGTGTGGTTCATGACGAAGTCGACGATGACCCGCATGCCCCGCGCGTGCGCCTCGTCCAGCAGCCGGCGGTAGTCCTCCACCGTGCCGAACTCGGGCAGCACGCCGACGAAGTCGGAGATGTCGTAGCCGCCGTCGCGCAGTGGCGAGGGGTAGAACGGCGGCAGCCACAGGCAGTCGACGCCGAGCCAGCGCAGGTAATCCAGCTTGGAGATCAGCCCGGCCAGGTCGCCGCTGCCGTCCCCGCCGGAGTCGGCGAAGCCGCGTACCAGCACCTCGTAGAACACCGCCCGCTTGAACCACTCCGGGTCGTCGCCGGCCGACAGGCCGGTCAGCGCGTCCTGCGCTCGGTTCTCAGCGGGGACGTCCACGCACACTCCTGATCAACGCCGCACCACGAAGACGTGCGCCGGCTCGACATGCGGGTCGAGCCGGACGAAGTTGAACTGACCCCACTCGTAGTCGCGCGTCCCCCCGCTCATCTCGTCGTGCACGACGAAGCGGTCGTGCCAGCCGAGACCGAGCGCCGGCAGGTCGAGCGAGGTGGTGCCCGCCTGCGCCGAGTAGGGATCGAGGGTGACGACGACGAGCACGGTGTCGCCGGTCTCGTCGTCCCGCTTGGAGAATGCCATCAGCGCGTCGTTGTCCACGTGGTGGAAACGCAGGTTCCGCAGTCGTCGCAGCGCCGGGTGCTCGCTCCGCAGCCGGTTCAGATGGGCCAGGTACGGCGCGAGGCTGCGGCCCTCCCGGATCGCCCCGTCATAGTCCCGGGGGCGCAGCTGGTACTTCTCCGAGTCCAGGTACTCCTCCGAGCCGTCCCGGACGGCCACGTGCTCGAAGAGCTCGTAGCCGGAGTAGACCCCCCAGGAGGGGCTGAGCATCGAGGCGAGCACCGCCCGGATGCGGAACATCGCCGGCCCGCCGTACTGCAGGCTCGCGTGCAGGATGTCCGGCGTGTTGACGAAGAAGTTGGGCCGCATGTAGTCGCTGGCCTCGACCAGCTCCCGGCCGTACGCCTCGAGCTCCCACTTCGCGGTGCGCCAGGTGAAGTACGTGTACGACTGGGTGAAGCCGATCTTCGCCAGCGCGTGCATCATCGCCGGCCTGGTGAAGGCCTCGGCCAGGAAGACCACGTCCGGGTCGGTCTTCTTGACCTCCCAGATCAGCCAGTGCCAGAAGTTCAGCGGCTTGGTGTGCGGGTTGTCCACCCGGAAGACCTTGACCCCGTGCGAGACCCACAGCCGGACGATCCGCAGCACCTCCGCGTACAGCCCCTTGGGGTCGTTGTCGAAGTTGACCGGGTAGATGTCCTGGTACTTCTTCGGCGGGTTCTCC
Organism: Mycobacteriales bacterium; assembly: GCA_045806925.1. Lineage (GTDB taxonomy): Bacteria > Actinomycetota > Actinomycetes > Mycobacteriales > CADCTP01 > CADCTP01. Next base: position 4,895 of record JBJMII010000139.1, on the reverse strand, counting down.
GCGTACGCGATCGAGCCGTCCGGCCGGGTGGTGAACCACTCCGGGTGCTCGCTGACCCACGGGTGGTCCGGCGCGCACTGCAGGGCGAGGTCGAGCGCGACCTCCATGCCGAGCTCGCGGGTGCGGGCGACGAAGTCGTCGAAGTCCTCGAACGTGCCCAGCTGCGGGTGGATGGCGTCGTGGCCGCCCTCGTCGGAGCCGATCGCCCACGGCGAGCCGACGTCCTCCGGCCCGGGCAGCAGCGTGTTGTTCCGGCCCTTCCGGTTGACCTTGCCGATCGGGTGGATCGGCGGCAGGTAGACGACGTCGAAGCCCATCTCGGCGATCTGTGGCAGCCGGCGGGCGGCGTCCTTGAACGTGCCGTGCCGGCGCGGCGTGCCGTCGGCGTCGGTCTCGGCGCCCTCGGACCGGGGGAACAGCTCGTACCAGGACGAGAACAGCGCCTGCTCCCGGTCCACCCAGACCGTGTAGCGCGGGGAGCGGGTGAGCAGCTCGCGCACCGGGTGGTCGGTGAGCAGCCGCTGCACCTCGGCGGACAGCGCCGGGCCGACCCGGTGGAAGAGGTCCCGCCGCTCGTCGTGCAGCGCCTCGGCCGCGGCGGTGAGCAGGTCGCGGCCCGCTGCGGGCACAGCCGGCACGGTCCGCAGCGCGCGGGTGAGCAGCCGCGCGCCGTCCTCGAGGTCGTTGGCCAGGTCCTCGACGCCCTGCCCGGCCTCGATCTTGACCTCGACCCGGTGCACCCAGGTGGCCACCGGGTCGCCCCACGCCTCCACCGCGAAGGTCCAGGCACCCTGGCTGGTCGGCACCACGGTCGCGTGCCACTGGTCCAGGCCCGGCGTCCCCGGCGTCATCCGGACGAAGGGGCCGGGCTCGCCGTCCGGTCCCCGCCAGGACACGTTGGCGGCGACCGCGTCGTGCCCCTCCCGGAACACGGTGGCCTGGATCGGCACCCGCTCCCCGACCACCGCGCGCGCGGGATAGCGCCCGCAGGCGACGACGGGCGAGACCTCCGCGACTCCGAGACGACCGGTCACAGGAGAACGGTACCCAGCGGGTATCGGCCGGACACAAGGCGGTTGGGCTGCCGCGGAAGGTGGTCCGGCCGGTCCGGCCCCGCGCCGGGTCAGGACGCGACGGTGACCACTCCGAGCTCGGCCTCGGTGGCCAGCAGCGGGTGCCGCGGCAGCACCCGGACCGTGTAGCCGAAGCCGCCGGGCCGCTCCAGCGGCACGGTGCCCTCCCAGCGGTGCAGACCGTCGGCGTCCTCGATGTGGGTGAGCGGCACCGTCTGCACCTCGTGCAGCCCGTTGCTCTCGTCCACCCGCCCGTACGCGGCCTGCACGTCCACGTCGGACGGGTCCAGCCCGTCCAGCTCGACCTCGGCTCGCAGCGACAGCGAGGCGCCCAGCTCCGGGGTGTCCCCGACGCCGGAGGACTCGACGTGCCGGACCTGGACCGCCGGCCATGCGCCCAGCACCTTGATCCGCCAGGCAGCGAGCTGCTTGGCCGCCGCGTACCCGTCGTCGGCGAGCCGGACCGAGCTGACCGCGGCCGGTGCGTACAGCAGCTGCACGTAGTCCTGCACCATCCGGGTGGCGAGCACCTGCGGGCCGAGCGACTTCAGCGTGTGCCGCACCATCTCCACCCAGCGCGCCGGCACGGCGCCCTGGCCGGCGTAGAAGCGCGGCACGACCTGCGTCTCCACCAGCGAGTAGAAGCCGGCCGCCTCGATGTCGTCGCGGCGCGCGTCGCCCACCCCGTCCGCCGACGGGATGGCCCAGCCGTTCTGCCCGTCGTACATCTCGTCCCACCAGCCGTCCCGGATGGACAGGTTGAGCCCGCCGTTGAGGGCGGCCTTCATCCCGGACGTCCCGCACGCCTCCAGCGGCCGGAGCGGGTTGTTCAGCCAGACGTCGCAGCCCCGGTAGAGGTAGCGGGCCATCCCGATGTCGTAGTCCGGCAGGAACACGATCCGGTGCCGCACGGCCGGGTCGTCGGCGAACTTCACCAGCTGCTGGATCAGCGACTTGCCGCCGTCGTCCGCCGGGTGCGACTTGCCGGCCACCACGATCTGGATCGGCCGCTCCGGGTGCAGCAGCAGCGCGCGCAGCCGGTCCGGGTCGCGCAGCATCAGCGTCAGCCGCTTGTACGACGGGACGCGGCGGGCGAAGCCGATGGTGAGCACGTCCGGGTCGAAGACCGAGGACGTCCAGCCCAGCTCGGCCTCGGCCAGCCCGCGCTGCAGCTGGGAGGCGTGCAGCCGGCGCCGGACCTCCTCCACCAGCCGCTCCCGCAGGGTCCGGCGCACGGCCCAGATCTCCTCGTCCGGGACCTTGTCCACCCCGTCCCAGCCCTCGCCGGTCTCCAGCCGCTCGTAGGAGAGCTCACGTTCGGCGATCCGCAGGATCGCCGGGGACATCCAGGTGGGCGCGTGCACCCCGTTGGTCACCGAGGTGATCGGCACCTCGTCGGTGTCGAAGCCCGGCCACAGCGGCTGGAACATCTCCCGGCTGACCGCGCCGTGCAACCTGCTCACGCCGTTGGCCCGCTGCGCGAGGCGCAGGCCCATGTGCGCCATGTTGAACACGCCCGGGTCGGTCTCCGCGCCCAGGTCGAGCACCCGGTCGACCGGCAGCGCCGCCCATTCCGGCAGCGTGTAGTAGGACCGGACCAGGTCCTTGCCGAAGCGGTCGATGCCGGCCGGGACCGGCGTGTGGGTGGTGAAGACGGTGCCGGCCCGGACCGCCTGCAGCGCCTCGTCGAAGGTCAGCCCGGTGGCGGCCAGCTCCCGGATCCGCTCCACGCCGAGGAAGCCGGCGTGCCCCTCGTTGGTGTGGAAGACGTCCGGGTCCGGGGTGCCGGTGAGCCGGCAGTAGGCCCGGACCGCGCGGACACCGCCGACGCCGGCCAGCATCTCCTGGGCCATCCGGTGCTCGCTGGTGCCGCCGTAGAGCTTGTCCGTGATCTGCCGCTCGTTCGCCTCGTTCTCCTCGATGTCGGAGTCGAGCAGCAGCAGCGGCACCCGACCGACCTGCACCTTCCACACCTGGGCACGCAGCGTCCGGCCGCCGGGCAGGCCCAGGGAGACCTTCAGCGCGGCGCCGTCGGCGTCCCGGACCAGCGCCAGCGGCAGCCCGTGCGGGTCGATCGAGGGGTACAGCTCCTGCTGCCAGCCGTCCCGGGACAGCTCCTGGGCGAAGTAGCCGGCGCGGTAGAGCAGGCCGACGCCGACGATCGGCACGCCGAGGTCGCTGGCCGCCTTGAGGTGGTCGCCGGCCAGGATGCCGAGGCCGCCGGAGTACTGCGGGAGCACCTCGGCCAGCCCGAACTCCATGGAGAAGTACGCGATCCCGCGCGGCACGCTGCCGTCCAGCCCCTGGTACCACCGCGGCTGGGCCAGGTAGTCCGCCAGGTCGTCCGCGGCGTCGGAGAGCCGGCGCAGGAAGCGCTTGTCCCTGGCCAGCGCGGCCAGCCGGGCCGGCGACACCCCGCCGAGCAGCCGCACCGGGTCTCCGGCGCACGCCTGCCAGAGGTCGGGATCCACGGACGCGAACAGGTCCAGCGTCTCCTGGTGCCAGGACCAGCGCAGGTTCATCACCAGGTCGTTCAGGGCGGTCAGTCCCGGCGGCAGCGTCGCCCGCACGGTGAACCGTCGGAGTGCTCTCACGAGCCGGCAGGGTACGGGAGTCACCCACAGCGCCGGCGCCGGTTTCACCCGTCCGCGGCACGCCGCCCAGACACGCGGGCGTCAGCCGACCGGGGTGACGATGCCGTACTCGTGGATCTTGCGGTAGATCGTCGCCATGCCCGGCCAGCTGGCCGCATCAGCAGCTGCATGGCCTCCGGCGAGCAGGTCAGCTGGGCCGGACCGTGCGCAGCAGCACGCCGGACGATGCCGCGAGCGGCAGGTCCAGGCCGCCGGCCGGCCGGTCCAGCCCGGCCGGCGGCAGCCCGTCGCCGTACGCGGTGTCGACCACGACCTGGTAGCCGGTCGCCCAGGGCGGACCCGGCAGCAGGAAGGTGGCGTCCTCGGCGCCGGCGTGCAGCACCAGCAGGTACGACTCGTCGGTGAGCCGCTCGCCGCGCGGCCCGCGCTGCCGGATCCCCTCGCCGTCGAGGTACATGCCGATGGTGCGGGTGTCCGGGGAGTGCCACTCCCGCTCGGTCATCTCGGTGCCGTCCGGCCGGAACCAGGCCAGGTCCTTGCGGCCGTCCCCGCCCGGCACCGGGCGGCCGGCGAAGAACGCCCGCTGCCGCAGCACCGGAGACGCCCGCCGCAGCGCCACCAGCCGGCGTACCAGCGCGAGCTGCTCGACCGTGGTCGGGTCCTCCAGCGCCGTCCAGTCCAGCCAGGACAGCTCGTTGTCCTGGCAGAAGGCGTTGTTGTTGCCGCCCTGGGTGCGCCACAGCTCGTCCCCGGCGACCAGCATCGGCACGCCGGTGGACACCAGCAGGGTCAGCAGCAGTGTGCGGACCCGCCGCCGCCGGGCCGCGACGACCGCCTCGCCCGCACCCTCGCCCTCGTGGCCGCCGTTGCACGACCGGTTGTGGCTGTCGCCGTCCCGGTTGCCCTCGCCGTTCGCCTCGTTGTGCTTGCGCGCGTACGAGACCAGGTCCCGCATGGTGAAGCCGTCGTGGCTGGTGACGAAGTTGATCGAGGCGAACGGCCGCCGCCCGTCGTCGGCGTACAGGTCGGAGGAGCCGGTGAGCCGGTAGCCGAGGTCGCGCACCCCGATCCGCTCGCCGGCCCAGAAGGACCGGACGGTGTCCCGGTACTTGCCGTTCCACTCCGTCCACAGTGGAGGGAACTCGCCGACCTGGTAGCCGCCCTCGCCGAGGTCCCACGGCTCGGCGATCAGCTTCACCTGCGACAGCACCGGGTCCTGGTGGATGAT
>JBJMII010000138.1:0-5148 GCA_045806925.1 Mycobacteriales bacterium | reverse complement strand
GCGCTCGGCAGCGCGCGGGTGGGCGCGGGCGATGGCGCGGCCGAGCTGGGCGGTGGGGAGGTGCTGGCCCGGTTCCGGCCGCCCTGGCTGCTCTACGCGCCGCTGGTCGGTGGTTACCTGCTCGCCCCGCTGGCCGCTGCCGGCGCGGCGGTCCAGCTGCTCGACGACGTCGACCTCCCGCTGCCGGTGCGGCGGTGGGTCGAGGACGTCGTCGGCTCCGGCCCGAGCGCACCGCTGGTCGTCCTGGTCGGCCTCGCCGCCCTGGTGCTCGCCGTCGCCGGCGCGGTGCTCACGGCCGCGGTGGCCAACTCGGGTTTCACGCTGAGCCGCCGCGGCGGCACCCTGGTCGCCGAGCGCGGGCTGCTGTCCCGCCGGCAGGTGTCGCTGGAGCACGACCGGGTCCGCGGCTACTCCCTCGCCGAGCCGCTGGCGCTGCGCGCGGTCGCCGCCGCCCGGCTGACCGCGCTGGTCACCGGCCTCGGCGGCGACGACGGCGAGGGGGTCGGCGGTCGGCGCGGCCAGCTGCTCCCGCTCGGCCCGGCGAGCGTGGCCCGGGAGGTCGCCGCGGCCGCGGTGCTGCCGTTCCGCAGCCCGCTGCGCCGGCACCCGCCGGCCGCCCGGCGGCGCCGGCTGGTCCGGGCGGTCGTGCCGTGGGTGCTGGTCGCCGCGGCGCTCGCGGGCCTCCGCTTCTGGCCCGGTGTCGCCGCCGCGCTGGTGCTGGCCGGGCTCGGCGTGCCGCTCGGCCTGGACCGCTACGCCGGCCTCGGGCACGCGCTGGACCGGCAGGCGGTCAGCGTCCGGTCCGGATCACTGCGCCGCCGGCAGGTCGTGCTGGCCCGCCGGGGGGTGGTCGGCTGGACCGTCCGGCAGACGTACTTCCAGCGCCGCGCCGGGCTGGCGACGGTGACGGTGGCGACCGGCGCCGGCACCGGCGGTTACGACGCGGTCGACATCGACGCCCGGGAGGCGGTCACCCTGATGGCGGACGTCGACCCCCGGCGCGTCGCGCCGCTGACTATTCTGGCCTAGTGAGTGACTGTTCGTCCGGACTGGACCGATGGCGCGAGCTCCCGGCGGCACAGCAGCCCGACTGGCCCGACCCCCCGGCGCTGCGCGCCGTGGCGGCGGCGCTGAGCGCGCTGCCGCCGCTGGTGGTGCCGTACGAGGTGGACACCCTGCGGACCCGGCTGGCCGCGGTGTCCCGCGGCGAGGCCTTCCTGCTGCAGGGTGGCGACTGCGCGGAGACCTTCGCCGGCGCGACCGAGCCGGCGCTGCGGGCCACCCTGAAGACGCTGCTGCAGATGGCCGTGGTGCTGACGTACGCGGCGAGCGTGCCGGTGGTGAAGGTGGCCCGGATCGCCGGGCAGTTCGCCAAGCCGCGGTCGGCCAGCATCGACTCGCTCGGCCTCCCTTCCTACCGCGGGGACATGGTCAACGACCTGGCTGCCACCCCGCAGGCGCGGCAGGCCGACCCGAGCCGGCTGCTCCGGGCGTACCAGACCGCGGCCTCGACGCTCAACCTGCTGCGTGCCTTCGCGACCGGCGGTGAGGCGGACCTGCAGCGCGTGCACGACTGGAACCGGGGGTTCGTCCGCACCTCCCCGGCCGGCGCCCGGTACGACCAGCTGGCCCGGGAGATCGACCGGGCGATGGACTTCATGCGCGCCTGCGGGGTGCGCGACGACGCGCTGCGCGGGGTCGAGCTGTTCTCCTCGCACGAGGCGCTGATCCTCGAGTACGAGCGGGCGCTGACCCGGTCCGGCCCGGACGACCGGGCGTACAACCTGTCCGGGCACTTCGTCTGGGTCGGCGACCGGACCCGGGCGCCCGGCGGCGCGCACATCGACTTCGTGTCCCGGCTGGCCAACCCGATCGGGATGAAGATCGGTCCGACCGCGCAGCCGGGTGAGGTCGCCGAGCTGGTCGAGCGGCTCGACCCGGACGGCTCGCCCGGCCGGCTCACGCTGATCAGCCGGATGGGCAACCGGCGGGTGCTGGACGCGCTGCCGCCGGTGATCGAGAAGGTGGTGGCCACCGGCCGGCCGGTGGTGTGGCAGTGCGACCCGATGCACGGCAACACCGAGGAGAGCGCGAGCGGTTACAAGACCCGGCACTTCGAGCGGATCGTGGACGAGGTCCGCGGCTTCTTCGAGGTGCACCGCGCGCTCGGCACCCACCCGGGCGGCATCCACGTCGAGCTGACCGGCGAGGACGTCACCGAGTGCCTGGGTGGGGCGCAGGAGATCGGTGACGCGGACCTCGCCGGGCGGTACGAGACGGCCTGCGACCCGCGGCTGAACACGCAGCAGGCGCTGGAGCTGGCCTTCGAGGTGGCGGAGATGCTGCGCTCCTAGCGCGGGCTCCTCAGGACGGGCTCTCAGGAGGGTGCTGGCCGAGCAGGGCGCGGACCTCGTCGTCGGTGGTGGCGGCGAAGTCGCGGTAGTAGCGGCCGACCGACCCGAACGGCCACGGCCGGGCCAGCGCGACGAGCTGGTCGGCGTCGCCGGCGTCGGCGTCCCGCGGGGCGACCGGGACGGCGAGGACGAGCTGCGCGGGGCCCTGGTCGCGGACGGCGCGGAGGGCCGCGCGGGCGGTGGCGCCGGTGGCCAGGCCGTCGTCCACCACGATCGCCAGCCGGTCGCGGGCGTCCAGCGGCGGGCGGTCACCGCGGTACGCGCGCTCCCGCCGGGTCAGCTCGGCCTGCTCGGCGGCGACCACGGCGGCGACCTGCTCGGGCGTCAGCCGCCGGCCTTCGATGACCGCATCGTTGCGGACCACGACCCCGCCGCTGGCGATGGCGCCCATGGCCAGCTCGGGCTGCCCGGGCACGCCGAGCTTGCGCACGATGAAGGCGTCCAGCGGCGCGCCGAGCCGGCGGGCCACCTCCGCGGCGACGACGACGCCGCCGCGGGGGAGGCCGAGCACGACGACGTCCGCCGGGTCGCCGACCGGGCCGAGGACGGCCGCGAGCCGGTCGCCGAGCCGGCGACCGGCCTCCGCGCGGTCGGCGAACGGGAGCCGGACCCCGGACCCGAGCGCCATCCCGGGACCGTACCGCGCCCGCGGGCTGCGTCTCTGCTTCGCCGGGCGGCGCAGAGCGGACTCTGCTTCGCTCGGGGAGGCAGAGACGCAGCCCGCGGTCAGGGGGTGGGTAGGGGGATCCGCTCGGCGGTGACGGCGCTGCGCCGGCCGAGCAGCGGCGGGATCGTCGCCACGGCCACGGTCAGCTCGTCGAGCAGCTCGCCGGTCAGCGCCTGCGTGCCGTCGCACAGCGCCTTCTCCGGATGCGGGTGCACGTCCACCATCACCCCGTCCGCGCCGACCGCCATCGCCGCCCGCGCCAGCGGCAGCACCAGGTCGCGCCGGCCGGCCGCGTGCGACGGGTCGACGATCACCGGCAGGTGGGACAGCGCGTGCACGGTCGGCACCGCGGACACGTCGAGCATGTTGCGGATCGCCGGCTCGAAGGACCGCACCCCGCGCTCGCACAGCACGATGTCGAGGTTGCCGCGCTGCGCGACGTACTCCGCCGCCATCAGCCACTCCTCGTACGTCGCGGTCAGCCCCCGTTTGAGCATCACCGGCTTGCCGACCGCGCCGACCGCCTGCAGCAGCGGGAAGTTCTGCATGTTGCGGGTGCCGATCTGGAACATGTCCGCGTGCTCGGCGACCACGTCGACGTCCGCGACGTCGAGGACCTCGGTCACCACCGGCAGCCCGGTCTCCCGCCGCACCTCGGCCAGGATCCGCAGCCCGGTCACGCCGAGCCCCTGGAACGCGTACGGCGACGTGCGCGGCTTGAAGGCGCCGCCGCGCAGCAGCGTCGCGCCGGCCCGGCGAGCCTGCTGCGCGGCGGCCAGCGTCTGCTCGGCCGACTCGACCGCGCACGGCCCGGCGATCAGCGTGAACGTGTCCGGTCCGACCGGCACGCCGCCCACTGAGACAGTGCTGGTGCGCACGTGGTTCTCCCGGCTGACCAGCTTGTACGGAGCGGTGATCCGGACCACCTCGCCGACCCCGGGCAGCAGGGCGACGTCCACGGTCTCCAGGACCTCGTCGTCGCCGATCACGCCGACGATCGTGCGGCTCACGCCGCGGCTGACGAACGCGGCGCCGCCGGCACCCTCGACGTGCCGGACGACCTGGTCCAGGTCGGCGGGACTGGCGGTGGCGGTCATCACGATGACCATGGTTCGACTCCCCGGAAACGACGAGAGCCCCGGACCGGGTGGTCCGGGGCGCGAGGTGGGTGGACGGCTAGCGGGCAGGCCGCCGACCCGACCCGGCGGGCCCGGACCGGTCGGCATACCGAAATTGCACGAAGGGGACGGTAGCAGGCTCACAGCCCGTAGATGGTGACGGTCGAGCCGCGCTCCCGCTCGCTGCCCGGTCCGGGCTGCTGCACCACGACGTTGCCGATCCGCAGCGACCGTACCCGGACCTTGAAGCCGGCGTCCCGCAGCCGGCGGCGGGCCGAGTCGACCGACAGCCCGCGCACGTCCGGGACCTCGACCACGTCCGGTCCGGTCGACACGACCAGCCGGACCGTGCCGCCGCGGCGCAGCGTGCCGCCGGCCGGCTGCTGGGAGACGACCAGGCCCGGCTCGACCTCGTCGCTGGGCTGCTCGGCCACCTCGGCGGCCAGGCCGACCCGGCTCAGCTCCGCCTCGGCGTCCGCCCGCGCCCGGCCGACCACGCCCGGCACCGCGACCATCGGCGGGCCCGAGGACAGCACCACGGTGACGGTCCGGCCGCGCAGCACCCGGTCGCCGGAGCGCGGGTCGGACCGGATCACCCGGCCGTTCGGGACCGTCTCGCTCGCCTCGATCCGGAACGTCGCGGTGAGGTCGACAGCCTCCACCCGGGCGGTGGCGCCCTGCCGGGTCAGCTCGGCGAGAGGGGGGACGACGACGAAGCGGCCGCTGCCGAACCACCAGGCCGCGCCGCCGACGGTGAGGGTCAGGGCGAGCACGACGAGCAGGGCGAGCCAGGCCCGGCGGCGGCGCGAGCGGCGCTCGGCCGGCCAGTCCGCGGCGGTGGCCCCCCCGCGCCGCGGTGCCCCGGCCGGCGGCGGAGCCCCGGGTCCGTACCAGGGGAGCGCGGCGGTGCTGCCGGCGGGCGGCCCGCCGGGCGGCAGCACACCGGTCG
>JBJMII010000137.1:0-56983 GCA_045806925.1 Mycobacteriales bacterium | reverse complement strand
CTGGTGACCAGGATGTTCCAGGTGAAGATCGGCATCCGGAACATGGTCATGCCGGGCGCCCGCAGCGTGATCACCGTGGTGATCATGTTGACGCCGCCGAGGATCGTGCCGAGCCCGGAGACGGTGAGCCCGACGAACCACAGGTCGGCCCCGACGCCCGGGGAGTTCACCGCGTCGGTCAGCGGCGCGTAGGCGTACCAGCCGAAGTCCGCCGCCCCTCCCGGGGTGAGGAAGCCGGCCATCAGCATCAGGCCGCCGAACAGGAAGAGCCAGTAGGACAACGCGTTCAGCCGGGGGAAGCTGACGTCCGGGGAGCCGATCTGCAGCGGCAGCACCAGGTTGGCGAACGCGAAGACCATCGGCGTCGCGAAGAACAGCAGCATGATCGTGCCGTGCATGGTGAAGAGCTGGTTGTACTGCTCCTGGCTCAGGTACTGCAGGCCCGGCCGGGCCAGCTCGCCGCGGATCAGCAGCGCCATGATCCCGGCGGCCAGGAAGAAGCCGAACGAGGTCACCAGGTACAGCTTCCCGATCGTCTTGTGGTCGGTGGTGTGCAGCAGGTCGAGGAAGACCGAGCCTCGGCTGGTCGGCCGCACCGGGTTGGGGCGGCTGACGATCGGCGTGGGGGCGGTGACGGTCACTCGGGGCCTCCGGCGGGTCGACAGCGCCACCGCGACCGGCCGGTCACGGCAACGACCAGCCAAAGAATAGTCCCCGGCGCCGTCCGGCACACCGCGGGACCGAGGCGGGCCCGCGGTCCGACGGGTCGCACAGCCGAGGTTGGACCGCACCCGTGCGGGGTAGTCACTGCGGTGACCGGATGTGGCGGTGTGGGGCCGTCACGACACAGTGGAGGAACCCGTGCTCTGGTTCATCATCACGCTCATCATCATCGGCGCCATCGCCGGCTTCATCGCCCGCGCGCTCGTGCCGGGACCGGACCCGATGGGCATCGCTGCGACGATCGTGCTGGGCATCGTCGGCTCGTTCATCGGCGGCTTCCTCGGCTGGGCGCTGTTCGGCAAGGACCTCGACGAGGGCGCGCTGCAGCCGTCCGGCATCATCGGCTCGATCCTCGGCGCCATCATCGCGCTGCTGGTCTACCGGGCCGCCACCCGGCGCGGAATCGGTCGCCGCGTCTGACCCAGCACCAACTCCAGCAGCGGGCAACCTCGGGAGTCCCGGCCGCCGCCCGGCGGCCGGGACTCCCGGCTGCGAGGGGCACCGGCCAGCCGCCCGGCACCGGCCAGCCGCCCGGCACCGGCCAGCCGCCCGGCACCGGCCAGCCGCGCGGTACCGGTCAGCCCAGCGCCGACCGGATCGCCTGGAACTTCGCGGCCACCTCGGCCGCCTCGGTGTCCGGGTCCGAGCCGGCCACGATCCCGCCCCCGGCGAACAGCCGCGCCGTCGTCCCGGCCACCTGCGCGCAGCGCAGCGCCACCCCGAGCTCGCCGTTCCCGCGGCCGTCGAGCCAGCCGACCGGGCCGAGGTAACCGCCGCGGTCAATGCCCTCCAGCTCGCCGATCAGCCGCGTCGCGGCGGCGGTGGGCCACCCGCCGGCGGCCGCGGTCGGGTGCACCCGGCCGGCGAGCTCCAGCAGCGGCGTGTCCGCCGCCAGCCGGCCCCGCAGCTCGGTGACCAGGTGCGTGACGTTGGCCAGCTGCAGCACGGACGGCTCGGCCGGCACCTCCAGCCAGGAGCAGAACGGCGCCAGCGCCTCGGTCAGCGACCGCACCCCGTACCGGTGCTCGCTGCGGTCCTTCGGCGAGGCGAGCAGCTGCCGGGCCAGCCCGGCGTCCGCCAGCCCCGGCCGCGGCCACCCGGTGCCGGCCAGCAGCAGCGCGGACACCGTCTCCCGGTCCCGGCGCAGCAGCAGCTCCGGGGTCGCCCCGACCAGGCCGGCCACCGCGTAGACCCAGCAGGTCGGGAACCGGTCGGCCAGCCGGGCCAGCAGGTGCCGCTCGTCCAGCGGGGCGTCCGCCTCCGCCACCAGGTCCCGGGCCAGCACCACCTTGCCGAGCTCGCCGGCCCGGATCCGGGCCACCGCGGCCGCCACCGACCGCCGGTGCGCCGCGTCACCCACCGCGCCGTCCCGGTAGCGCACCCCGCGCGGCGGGCTGACCGGCGCCGGCGCCGGCCGCCGGGCGGTGCCCACGGTGGTCGTCCAGCTCACCCCGTCCCGCCGGCCCACCAGCAGCCGCGGCACGACCAGCACCGAGCGGCCGGGGACGTCGGCGAAGGCGATGGTGGCGAACGCCACCGGCCCCGACCCCGGCACCCCCAGCTCGTCGTCCACCCGGGCCCGAGCGGTGACGTCGGACCACCATCGCTGGGCCCGGGCGAACCGGTCGGCACCGTCCGGGGCGAACCGCGCGGCCTCGCCCCAGCCGACCAGCCCGTCGCCACCGCGGACCCAGCTCAGCGCGCCCTGCGGGGAGGGCAGCCAGGACAGCAGGTCGACCGGGTCCGGCAGCTTCCGGCTCGTGACGGTGAGGATGCGCTCGCCCATCGGTTACCCGAGCACCGAGCCGGCCCGGCCCCCCGCGGGGATCGCAGGGTGCGGACGCCGCCCCTCCCGCCCGGTCCCGGCGCAGATGATGACCGCTCGCACAAGTAGAGACGTTAGTCCGTGCTGCCCGGTTTATCAGCTAGGGGGCATGCTTCCGGTGTGGATGGCACGGATGGTATCGATCGTGTCGGCTTCCACGGGGGTCTTGTCCTCCCGGTAGCGCAGCACCCGGGCGAAGCGCAGCGCCACCCCGCCGGGGTAGCGCGGGCTGGTCTGCACACCGTCGAAGGCGACCTCCACCACCAGCTCCGGCCGGACCGTCACCACCCAGCCGTCGTCGCCGGCCGCGAGGGCGCCGAGCCGCTCGGTCTGCCAGGCGAGCATCGCGTCGGTGAGCCCCTTGAAGGTCTTGCCCAGCATCACGAACCCGCCGGTCGCCGGGTCCCGTGCCCCGAGGTGCAGGTTGGACAGCCAGCCGCGGCGCCGGCCGTGCCCCCGCTCCACCGCCAGGACCACCAGGTCGAGCGTGTGCCGCGGCTTGACCTTGAGCCAGCCGGCGCCGCGGCGACCCGCCTCGTACGCCGTCTCGAGCGACTTCACCAGCACGCCCTCGTGCCCGCGGGCGAGCGCCTCGGCCAGCACCTCCGCCGCGGCCGGCTCGGCGTCCACCACTGCGCGCGGCACCCGGTGCGCCGCCGGCAGCACCGCCGCCAGCGCCTCGGCCCGCTCCCGCCCGGGGCTGTCCAGCAGGTCCCGCCCGTCCAGGTGCAGCAGGTCGAACAGGAAGACCGACAGCGGGGTCGCCGCCCGCAGCGCCGGCGGGTCGCCCCGGCTGCCCACCCGGCTCGCGGTCACCTGGAACGGCCGGGGCCGCCCGTCCGGTGCCAGTGCGATCACCTCGCCGTCGAGCACCGCCGCCGACACCGGCAGCGCCCGGGCCACCTGCACCACCTCCGGCACCCGGGCGGTGATGTCGTCCAGGCTGCGGGTGAAGACGGCCACCTGGTCGCCGGACCGGTGCACCTGGACCCGGGCGCCGTCCAGCTTCCACTCCACCGCGGCCGGGTGCACCCGCTCCAGCGCGGCGCCGACGCTCTCCGCGGTCTGCGCGAGCATCGGCAGCACCGGCCGGCCCACCTGGAGCCGGAACGCGGCCACCGCCTCGGCTCCGCCGGACAGCGCCGCCGCGGCGACCGCGCCGAGATCGCCGCGGAGCATCACCGCCCGGCGCACGTCCCGGGCCGGCAGCCCGGCCGCCCGGGCCACCGCGTCGGTCATCACCCCCTCCAGCGCGCCCTGCCGCAGCTCGCCCACCAGCAGCTGCCGCAGGAAGCGCTGCTCGACCTCCGTCGCCCTGGCGAACAGCGCACCGAGCAGGTCCCGCCGGGCGGCCTGCGAGCCGGCACCCGCCTGCCGGCCGACCCGCTCGAAGATCGCGTCCACCTCCGCCACCCGCAGCGAGGCCTCCGTCGCCGGCGGGGGCACCTCCCGCAGCGACGCCCAGCCGACCCCGATCTGCCGCTGCCGCAGCTCGCCGGACAGGAACGCCACCGCCGCGGCCACCTCGTCCGGCTGGGCCCCGGCCAGCACGGCCGCCAGCCGCGCCACCTTGCCGAGCCGGGCCGGCGTCGCGGCCACCTCCGCGGAGGCCACCGCCACCTCGCGCAGCAGCAGCCCGGTCACGTCGCCCGGTCCAGCAACCCGCTGAGCATGCCGAGCACGATGATCGCCAGCACGATCAGCAGCAGCCAGCCCCGCACGCCCAGTCCCCCGGACCGCCGACCCCGCATCCCGCCTCCCTTCGTCCCGGCGAACGCTAGCGGGGCGGTCCGACAGAAACCTCAGCCCGCGGTCGCCGCCGCGCGAACCGTCCCGCTGGCCGGGTGGACCCGGCCGGCCGCGGTCCGCCGAGCCCGGGACCCTCGGCCTGGGTCTCCTCGCCGGCCGCGGCGGAAATCCGGTGCGAAATTGGTGAGTCCCCGCAGTGCCGAACGGGCACAGTCACGGTGTGGACGGACCGCAGATGCACGGCGCCGCGGGGACCGAGGTGATCGAGCTGGACGGGGACCCGGACGCGCCGGCCCGCGGCCGCCGTGCGGTGAGCGGGGTGCTGACCGGCTGGGGCTGTCCCGGGCCGGCGCAGGAGGACCTGCTGCTCGTGGTGAGCGAGCTGGTGACCAACGCGGTGGTGCACGGTGCCGAGCCGATCGTGGTCACCGTGACGCGGGCTCCGGAGCGGGTGCGGGTCGAGGTCACCGACGGCCGGTCCGACGCTTCGCCGCACAACAACCGGCCCGCCCCGGACGCGGAGACCGGCCGGGGCCTGAGCGTGGTCACCCGGCTCGCCTGCGCCTGGGGCTGGCGCTCCACTCCGGGCCGGGGCAAGACGGTGTGGGCCGAGGTCCCACTCCCCCAGGCCGGCTGAGCCGCACGCCTGCGTTCGAGCCGCCGGTCCGGCGCCGGCGGGTTCGAATGCCGTCGGGGCCCTCCGCCCCCGGCGGGGCTCGCTGGACGAAGCCCGGTCGAGACCGGACCAGCGGCACCCACTGGCCGCCCGGGGGTCACGGGGGCCGCCCCCCGACCTGACTCAGCCCCCCGACCTGACTCAGCCCCCCGACCTGACTCAGCCCCCCGACGTGACTCCGCCCCCGACTTGACTCAGCCCTTCAGCCCGGTCCGGGACACCCCTTCGATCACGAAGCGCTGCGCGACCAGGTAGAGCAGCAGCACCGGCACCGCCGCGATCATCGCGCCGGCCATCAGCAGGTCGTAGCGCACCGCGTTCGCGTTCTGCAGCGTCGCCAGGCCGGCCGGCAGCGTCTGCTTCCCCGCGCTGAACAGCACGTACAGCGGCCAGAGGAAGTCGTTCCAGTTGGTCAGGAAGGCCAGCAGCGCCAGCGTGGCCAGCGCCGGCCTGGACAGCGGCAGCACCACCGACCAGAAGATCCGGAACGGTCCCGCGCCGTCGACGTACGCGGCCTCCTCCAGCTCCACCGGCAGCGAGGTGAAGAACTGCCGGAGGAAGAACACCCCGAACGCGCTGGCCGCGCCCGGCACGATCACCGCAGTGAGGCTGTCCAGCCAGGCGAACTTGGACACGATGATGTAGTTCGGGATGATCAGGATGACCGCCGGCACGAACAGCGTCGCCACGATCGTGCCGAAGATCAGCCGCTTGCCGCGGAAGTTCATCCGGGCCAGCGCGTACGCGGCCAGAGCGGCGGTTGCGACCACCAGCAGCGCCTGCGCGGTCGAGGCCAGCAGGCTGTTGAGGAACCAGCGCAGCACCGGGGTGTCCGACGAGCCGAGCATCGCGTCGTACGCGGACGTCGTCGGGTGCGCCGGGATCCATTGCGGTGACGGTGAGATCGCGTCCGCCTGGGTCTTGAAGGACGTCACCGCCATCCAGATCAGCGGGCTGACGAACAGGACGGTGAGGATGATCAGCACCGCGAACTGCAGCGTGCGCTTGGCCCGCCCCGGTCGGCCGGACCGCCGGCCCTCCGGCGGGTTGTCCGTGATCGGGGCGGTGCCCTCCACGAAGGTCGTCACGTGGTCAGCCCCCTCGGCTTGCGCTCACGGAAGGCGAGCATCACCAGGCCGCTGAGCACCAGCAGGCACAGCGTCAGCACGAAGCTCATCGCCGCCGCCCGGCCCATGTCGAAGTTCCGCAGGCCGGTGTCGGCGATGTACATGATGGCGGTGCGGGTCTCGTTCCCCGGCGCGCCCTGGGTGATCAGGTACGACTGGCCGAACATGTTCGCCGAGGCGATGATCGTCGTGATCACGATGAACATCAGCACCGGTCGCAACCCCGGCAGCGTCACGTGCCGGAAGCGCTGCCAGGGGCTGGCGCCGTCGATCTTCGCGGCCTCGTAGAGCTCCGGCGGGATGTCCTGGAGGCCGGCGAGGTAGATGACCGCGTTGAAGCCGAGCGTCCACCACACGGTCACCCCGACCAGCGCGAACCAGGCGGGCGGCGTCGAGGTCAACCAGGCGATGTTGGAGGGCAGCCCGAGCGCGCTGAGGTAGTGGTTCAGCAGGCCGATGTTGTTGTCCAGGATGTAGCGCCAGAGCACGCCGATGACCGCCACGCCGAGGACGTACGGGGCGAAGTAGACCGCGCGGAAGAGGTTGCGGCCGCGGAACTTCGCGTTCATCAGCAACGCGACGGCGAGCGGGACGACGACCAGCAGCGGGACGCTGGCGACGGTGAAGATGGTGGTCGCCTTCATCGCCCGGATGAAGTCCGGGCCGACCACGGACTGGGAGTCGAAGAGGTCCTTGTAGTTCGACAGGCCGTTCCAGGGCTTCCTCGGGATCGTGAAGTCCCAGATGTGCAGGCTGATCCACACCCCGAGCACGATCGGGACCAGCACGAACGTCACGAACAGCACCAGGTACGGCAGCAGGAAGACGTACGGCACCCAGGCTCCGCCGTAGCGGGACGCGCGCCGAGGCTTCTGCTCCGCCGCCGGCCGGAGCGTGTCCGTCCCGGAGGGGAGGATTTCAGCGTCGACGGTGGACACGTCAGCCGCCGAACTTCTTGCGGTTCTCTTCGAGCAGCTTGTTCGCGACGCCGGCCGCCTCGTCGAGTGCCTCCTGCGGCGACTTCTGCAGCAGGGTCGCCTTGTTCACCGCCTGCTCGATGCCCTGCGCGCCGACGTCGCCGATGCCGGGCACGGCCGGCAGGAAGTGGAAGGCGTCCAGCTTGTCGGCGATCGGCGCCTGCGTCTGCTTGGCGAACGAGGGGTCCTCGCGAGCGGAGTTGCGGGCCGGGATCATGCCGGCGTTGGCCCACTCCGCGGACTTCTCACTGATGTAGTTGATGAAGACCTTGGACGCCTGCATCTTGTTGTCGTCCGGCTTCTGCTGGGTCATGAGCACGAAGTTGTGCCCGTTGGACCAGACCGCGTCCTGGCCGAAGATCTTCGGCACCGGGGCCAGCGCCCACTTCAGCTTCGGCGCCGTGCTCTTCAGGTCGTTGATCTGCCAGATGCCGTCGAAGGTGCCGGCGTTCTTGCCGCTCTTGAAGGCGTTGTACTGGGTGTCGATCGCGACGTTGCGCGGGCTCACGCCGTTCTTGATCTGGTCGACCATCCAGGTCAGCGCCGCGACGCCCTCCGGCGAGTTGAAGGTCGCGGTCTTGCCGTCCTCGGAGTAGGGAGCACCGCCGTTCTGCCAGATCAGGGAAAGGAAGATGAGGTGCCCCGGCCACAGCGACGGCATCCAGAACGGCTGCTCGACGCCGGCCGCCTTGAGCTTCGAGGCCGTCTGGTCGAACTCGTCCTTGCTGGCCGGCGGTTTGTCCAGGCCCGCCTTGGACAGCTGGTCGGTATTCCAGTACTGGGCGAGCGAGTGCACGTCCAGCGGGATCCCGTACCGCTTGTCCTGGTAGATGCCGCCCTTCCAGATGGACGGGATGAAGTCGCCCTCCTCGAGCTTCAGCTCCTTGGCGATGTCGTCGAGCGGCTGGATCGACCGGCGGGCGGCGAGCGAGGCCAGGTTGTCCTGGTGCGCGATCCCGACGTCCGGGCCCTTGCCGGACTGCACCGCGGCAGGCACCTTCTGGTAGTAGTCGGCCCACCGGATGGTGGTCATGACGACCTTGATGTTCTGGTGCTCCGAGTTGAACTGGTTCACCAGCTTCTTCATGTACGGGCCGTCGCCGCCGGTGAAGCCGTTCCAGTACTGCAGCGTGACGTTCGGGCCGTCGTACTTCCCGGTGAACTCGCCCCCACCCCCCTGCTGCTGCGTGCCGGGCGGGCCCGAAGTCCCGCCGCCGCAGGCCGCGGTGGCGACGCCGGCCGCGCCGACCGCCGCGGACAGGCCGAGGAAGTTCCGGCGGGAGAGGCCGGGGTTGGGAGTCATCTCGTCTCCTTCTTACCGGGGCGACAGCGGGGTCAGGGTCGGTGGACGCGGAAGTAGGCGAACTGAGCGGTGGCGCCCGCACCTCCGTGCGAGACCAGGCCGATGCGCGGGCTGGCGCCGGCGGGCATCGTCCACACGCCGCCCCAGATCCAGTGCACGCCGTCGGTGCTGACGCCGGCCCGGTAGGTGTGCTCCCCGGTGCCCGCGGCCACCCGGTGGCTCAGCCGCAGCCAGGTGGTGTCCGCCGGCGGCGCGACCAGCATCGAGCCGTACACCGGCTGCCCGGCGTAGACCTGCTCCTTGCCGAACTCGGTGGTCCGGGTGTTCCAGATCGCCACGTGGCTGAAGCGGAGGAAGTCGTCGTCGCCGCGGTAGACGATCAGCCCGGCCTGCTGGAAGTTGCGCACGGTGTCGACGCCGAGGTCGATGGTCAGCTTGGTCTCGACCGTGTAGTCGCCGGCCGGGGCGTCGCGCAACAGCACCGAGGCGTTGTTCGAGGGCCCGGTGAGGTCACCGGCCTGTGTCGGCCAGACCAGCTGTCCACCCGAGACGGTGGCGGCCGGCTCCCGGACCCAGGTCCACTGCGGGCCCAGCGGTCCGCTGAACTCGTCGGAGTAGCCGGGGTCGACCGGGCCGACCTGCGGCACCGGCGCGGTGGCGGTGTGCGGGCGGTAGAGCGCGGCCACCGTCACGTCGTCGATGTCGCCGCAGCCGGCCAGGACGCCGAAGTGCCCGGAGGTGGCGCCGGGGCCGACCGGGGCGCGCAGGGTCACGACCTCGTGGCCCGGCAGCCCGGACGGGCCGTACTCGACCCTCAGCACCCCGTCGCGCACCTCGGCGGCCAGCTCGTGCCAGTCGCGCCCGCTGAGCGCGCCGGGCAGCGCCGCGGTCCAGGTCCGCCCGGCGGACCGCACCGCGAGCACGTCGGCCCGCACGGCGACCTCGGTCGCCCAGCCGGACCCACGGCGGCCGAACACCAGTCCGGCGGTGCCGGCGGCGTCGACCCGCACGGCCGCGCGGACGCGGGCCGCACCGCCGAGCCCGAGCGCCGCCCGGCTGGACAGGTAGCCGGGCCGGCAGTCGGCGGTCGCCCGCCGGGCGAACTTGCCGTCCGGCCCGTTGGCGATGCTCCAGCCGGCGGTGTCCTTGCTCCACAGCCGGGAGAAGCCGCTCTCGAAGGCGTCTGCGAGCTGCGCGGTGGCCGGCGCCGGCTGCGCGCCGTCGGAGGCCCAGGCGCCGCCGCGCACGGTCGGCCAGCCGCCGATCCAGTCCAGCCGGTCGATCAGCATCGGCCGCCGGTTGATCCCGAACGGCTCGTCCAGGTACGGCTGGTTCCGGTCGATCGCGTGGTAGACGAACCAGTCCTGGCCGGACGGGTCGCTGACCACCGCGTTGTGGCCGGTGCCGACCCAGCGGTTGCCGTTCGGCGTGATCACGATGCTGCCGCCGGTGCGGGACGCGAGCATCGAGATGCCCTGCTTGTCCACGAACGGGCCGAGCGGGCTGCGGGACCGGCCGACGAAGACGCTGTAGCCGGTCACCGGGCCGGCGCAGCAGTTGCTGGACGACGCGAAGAGGTAGTACCAGCCGTCCCGGGGCACCACGTACGCACCCTCGTACCGGTTGTCGATCGCCACCATGGTCGGCTGGCCGACCGTCCGGGTCCCGTCGGCGGTCAGCTCGACGGCGAAGACGCCTCCGTAGTACGAGCCGTAGTAGAGGTACTGCCGGCCGTCCGCCGCGACCAGGTGAGCCGGGTCGAAGGTCCACTTGAAGTCGTCCGGGTTGCCGCTGTTCCCGGGCCGCGGGCCGACCACCGGCGCGCCCGAGTCGGTCCACGGCCCGGTCGGGGTCGGCGCGGTGGCCACCCCGATCGCGTTGTCGTTCGGGCCCGGGAAGACCGTGGTCTGGGTGGCCACGAAGTACATGACCCAGCGGCCGGCCACGTAGCGCACGTCCGGCGCCCAGAAGGCGGCGTCCGCGGTCGCCCAGGTCGGCCGGTTGCCCGGGCCGAAGGCGTCCCCGACGTACTCCCAGTCGACCAGGTCGTGCGAACGCGCGGTGGGGACCAGGTGCGGCGTGCGCTCGCCGGAGCGCAGCGGGTCGCTGGTGCCGTACGCGTACCACCAGCCGTCCCGCCCGCGCACCACCGAGGGGTCGGCGAACGTGTCGGCGAAGGTGCGGCTGACCGGGTTGCGGTAGGTCGCCGGCTGGTCCGCGGCGGCCGGCGTGGTGAGCGGGCCGAGCAGGCCGGCGACCACGGCGAGCGCTGAGACTGCGGCGAGGGCTGGATGGCGCGTCGGCCGCAGGGTCATCGTCGACCTCCTGGAACGTCCGTGTCAGGCAGGCTTTTCCGGACTTTAGGACGTGCTGTACAACGTTGTAAAGACATCGGGAGGGACCGTGCAGGCTCTGGTCGAGAGGTTCGGAGTGCCGCTCTGCCCGGAGCCGGACGTGGACCAGGGCGACCCCTACCTGGTCGAGGCGCCGGCCCCGGCGGCTGGGGGCTTCCGCTATTTCGTTTACGTGTCGGGGCCGGGGTTCCCGGTCTACGGCTCCCGAAACCTGGTGCGGTGGAGCCGGGTCGGCGACAGCCTGGCCGCGCCGGGCGAGGCCTGGTGCTGGGCGCCGTGCGTGCGGCACCTGCCCGGCCTGGCCCGGCCGTGGGTGATGCTCTACTCTCGGGCCCGCGGCGCCGGCGACGTCGACGGGCACCGGGGCCACCGGATCCGGCGCGCGGACAGCGAGCGGCCGGAGGGCCCGTACGTCGACTCCGGCGAGGTGCTCACGGCCGGGCTGGACTTCGCCATCGACCCGGACGTGCACGCCGGCCCGGACGGGCCGCTGCTCACCTTCGCCGCCGACTACGTCGCGGACGAGCCGTACGGCACCGGGCTGATGGAGGCGCCGGTCAGCGCGGACCTGCGCCGGCTGACCGGGCCGGTCCGGCCGGTGGCCCGGCCGCAGTGGGACTGGCAGCTCTACGACGCGCAGCGGTCGCTGCCCTGGAAGGCGATCCCCGGCGTGTCCTGGGCCGGCGGCCGGACCGTCCGCTGGTACACGATGGAGGGGCCGACCGCGCTGGTCTCCCCGGCCGGCCGCCGCACGATGCTCTACAGCGGCGGCAACTACGCCGGCTTCTACGGCATCGGCGTGCTGCGGAAGGAGCGGTACGGCTGGGTCGACCTGAGTCGCACTCCGCAGCAGTGCCTGCTCGCGCCGGCGCGTGGGCTGTACGGCCCCGGCCACTGCAGCGTGCTCGGCACCGGCGGCGGGCAACTGCTCTGCTTCCACTTCCGGACCACCGCGGACGGACCGCGCCAGTTCGGCATCGTGCCGCTGCGGTGGAACCACCGGGACCTGCCGTACGTCCCGGTCGGCGGCCCGGCGTGACCGCCACCGTCGCCCAGCTGCAGCGGGCGGTCCAGCTGGACGGCATCGCCGGGCTGCCCGGCGCCTTCGCGCCGGCCTGGGCGGCGCGGCTGGGCGAGGACTTCGCGGCGGTCTTCGCCGAGGCGCTGGCCCGTCCGCAGGGAACGCTCAGTCGCGGGCCGCACCGCCACTACCTCGCGGTGCCGCCGGAGCGGGTGCGCGGGTTCGTGGACCTGGCCGGCCATCCGGTGGTCACCGCGCTCTGCGCACGGATGCTCGGGCCGGGGTGGACGGTCGTCGAGCTCGGCTTCGACGTGCCGCTGCCGGGCGCGGTCGACCAGCCCTGGCACCGTGACTTCCCGATGCCGGCGGACACCCGCGACCGCGGTGTGCTGACCTCGCTCGCCGTCAACGTCAGCACCGTGACGGTCACCCCGGAGATGGGGCCGCTGGAGATCGTGCCGGGCAGCCAGTGGGAGGACGGCGCCGACTTCGAGCACGGCATGTTCCCGCCGCCGGACCGGGCGGCCGGCTACGCGGCGCGCGCCACCCGGCGGCTGCCGGCGCTCGGCGACGCGTCCGTCCGCACCGGGCTGGCCGTGCACCGCGGGACCGCGAACCGGTCCGGGACCGCCCGGCCGGTGCTCGTCCTCGGCGCCGTCGCGGCGCACGTGGACACCTCGGGCGCGCACGACCTGATGCTGACCCGCGCGTACGCGGCCTCGCTGCCGGCCGCGGTGCGCGCGCACCTGCGCTGCACGCTGCTGGTGGACGAGCTGGTGCCACTGCCTCAACGGCACGACATCGAGGGCCTGAAGATGGGAAGCTGAGGCCCGTGGGTGCCAGCTTGCGGGACGTGGCGAAGCTGGCCGGCGTCTCGGTCAAGACGGTCTCCAACGTGGTGAACGACTACGTCCACGTCACCGAAGGCACCCGGGAGCGGGTGCGGCTGGCCATCGAGGAGCTGCACTACCGGCCCAACGCGGCCGCCCGCAGCCTGCGCAAGGGCCGGTCCGGGCTGATCGGGCTGGCCGTGCCGGAGCTCGGCATCCCGTACTTCTCCGAGCTGGCCGCGCTGGTCATCGACGCGGCCGCGGATCAGTCCTGGACGGTGCTGGTCGACCAGACCGACGGCCTGGTCGAGCGCGAGCTGCTGGTCAGCGAAGGCATCCGCAGCCACCTGCTGGACGGGCTGATCTTCAGCCCGCTGGCGATGGACGCCGACCAGCTGGCCCGACGGCAGGACGACACCCCGCTGGTGCTGCTCGGCGAGCGGGTCTTCGACGGGCCGGCCGACCACGTCGCGATCGACAACGTGGCCGCTGCCCGGGACGCCACCGCGCACCTGGTCGCGCTCGGCCGGCGCCGCATCGCCGCGATCGGCGACCAGCGGCACATCCCCGCCGGGCGGACCGCACACCTGCGGCTGGCCGGCTACCGGCAGGCGCTGACGGAGGCGGAGCTGCCCTTCGACGAGGCGCTGGTGCTGCCGGCGGACGACTACCACCGCTCGGACGGGGCGGCGTCGATGGTCCGGCTGCTCGAGCTGGCCGAGCCGCCGGACGCGGTGCTCTGCTTCGCCGACCTGCTCGCGCTAGGCGCGCTGCGCACGCTGCTGGCCGCGGGCCGGCAGCTGCCCGACGACGTCGCGCTGGTCGGCTTCGACGACATCGAGGACGGTCGCTTCAGCACGCCGACCCTGACCACGATCCGGCCGGACAAGCGGCAGATCGCCCGACTGGCGGTGTCCCTCCTGCTGTCCCGGGTCGCGGACGGGCCGGACGCGCCGCCGCGCGAGGTGCAGGCCCGCTACGACCTCGTCGTCCGGGAGAGCACGGCCGGGCGGCCGGGGGGCCGCCCGGCCCGACAGCGGACTACTCCAGCACGAAGGTGATGAGCATGTTCACCTTGTAGCCGGTGATGCGGTTGTCGGCCACCTGCACCTCCTGCTCCTTCACCCAGGCGGACTTCACCCCGCGCAGGGTCTGGGTCGCCCGCTCGACGCCGATCCTGATCGCATCCTCGAAGCTGCTGTCGGACGTCGCGCTGATCTCGGTGACGCGGGCCACGCTGCCGGCCATGCCGGGCCTCCTGTCGTCGACGGTGATGTGATCGTTACTACCACCGGGTGCCGTCCCGCATGCAAGGTGTTGCCGACCGGGGGCGGCGGCCGTACGCTCCCCGGGATTCGTAGGGATGCTACCGGTGGAGGCCGCCGTGCAGCTGCTGCAGGTCGCCCAGCACGCCGAGGACCTGGACCGGGCCGCGGCGTTCTACACCGACGTGCTGGGCGCCGCGCCGGTGGCCCGGTTCGACCCGCCCGGGCTGCTGTTCTTCGACCTCGACGGGGTGCGGTTGCTGCTGGACCGGGGCGCCCCGCCGGCGCTGCTCTACCTCCGGGTGGACGACGCGCGGACCTTCCTCGACTCGCTGCGCGAGCGCGGCGTGCCGGTGGAGCACGAGGCACATCTCATCCACACCGACGACGACGGCGTGTTCGGCCCGCCCGGTGCCGAGGAGTGGATGGGCTTCTTCCGGGACAGCGAGGGCAACCTGGTGGGCTGCGCCAGCCGGCACGCCCCCGTCGCCAGCTAGGTCCGGGCCCGGACCTCGGCGGCCAGCCGGTCCAGCAGCGGCGCGGCCGCCTGCAGCCGGCGCCGGTCCGCGGCCGGCAGCGCCGCCAGCGCCTCGGTGAGCACCTCGACCCGCCGCCGCCGGCCACCGGCCATCAGCTCGTGCCCGGCCGGCGTCGCCACCAGCCGGACCGCCCGCCGGTCGTCGCCGCGCTGCCGCTCGGCCAGCCCGCGGGCGACCAGGCCGTCCACGATCCGGGTCATGGTGGGCCCGGCGACGTCCTCCGTCCCGGCCAGCGCGCCGAGCGTCAGCGGGCCGCCGAAGACCAGCACGGACAGCGCGGACAGCTGAGCCGGCGGCAGCCCGGTCTCCCGGTCCACCCGGCGCACCGCCCGCAGCAGGTGGATCGCGCCGGAGTTCAGCTCGGTCGCGGTCTCGTCCATCGGCCGCAAGGCTATCGACGCGCTAGCCGGCCAGCGCGTCCATGGCGCGGTAGATGCGCTGCTCGGACACCGGGTACGGGGTGCCCAGCGGCTGGGCGAACACGCTGACCCGCAGCTCCTGCACCATCCAGCGCAGCTGGCGGACCGCGTCGGTGTCCCGGCGGGCCGGCGGCAGCCCGTCCAGGAAGGACCGCAGCTCGGCTTCGACCGCGCCGATCCGGGCGGTGCGGGCGGCGTCCCGGGCGGTGTCGCCGGGCAGCCGGTCCAGCCGGTACTGCGCCGCGGCCAGCCACCGGCGCAGGTCGGCGAGCCGGCGGCGGCCGGCCGCAGCCACGAAGCCCGGCCCGACCAGGGCGGCCACCTGGGCGCGGACATCCTCGACCGCGGGCCGCAGCGGCGGCGGCACCGGCGCCGGCGGTTCGGTGAGCCGCGTCCACAGCGGCGCCCACACCGCCAGCACCTGCTGGGCGGCGCGCAGCAGCTCGAGCACCCGCTCGCCGAGCTCGGTGCGCACCCGGTCGGCCAGCTTCGCGAAGCCCTCGGCGTCCCACGGCGGGCCGCCGGCCTCGGCGACGATCTCGTCCACCGCCGCGGCCGAGCAGTCCGCGAGCAGCGCGGCCAGGCTGCCGTGCGGGTTCTGGGTGAGGGCGAGCTTGGCCCGCCCGTCCAAACGGGCGGAGACGTACCTGACCGGCGACGGCGCGCCGAGCAGTAGCAGCCGGCGCACCCCGGCGTCCATCGCCGCCCGCTGGTCCGCCTCGGTCGGCAGCACCCGCAGCGCGACGGTCTGCCCGCAGTCGACCAGCGCGGGATAGCCCAGCACGCCGCCGGCGGCGAAGGTCCGCGGGATGGTGCCCACCGTCCACTCGCGCAGCCCCTCGCGCTCCAGCGACCTCGCGGCGTCGGCGAGCACGTCCCGCACGGTCCGGCCCAGCCGGCGCTGCAGCTCCTCGACGTCCTTGCCCTGCGCGACCGTGCGCTCGCCGTCCACCACCCGGAACGTGGTCCGCAGGTGCGCCGGCACCCGGGACGGGTCGAACGCGGCCACCGGCACGTCCACTCCGGACAGCCGGCGCAGCTCCCGGGCCAGCGCCTGGACCAGGGGCTCGACGCCGTCGACCAGTCCCGGCTGCAGCCGGGCCAGCACGGCCCGGGCGACGTCGGGCGCGGGCACGAAGTTGCGCCGCAGCGGCTTCGGCAGCGACCGGATCAGCGCCATCACCAGCTCCTCGCGCAGCGCCGGCACCTGCCAGTCGAACCCGTCCGGGCGGACCCGGTTGAGCGCGGCCAGCGGCACCTCGACGGTCACCCCGTCGTCCGGCGCACCGGGCTCGAACCGGTACGCCACCGGCAGCGTCAGCGGGCCCTGCCGCCACTCCACGGGGTGCTCGGCGGTGTCCACGTCGGCGGACACCAGCAGGTCCCGGGTGAAGGCGAGCAGCTCCGGGGTGGCCCGCCGGGCCTGCTTCCACCACGCGTCGAAGTGCCGCCCGGACACCACCTCGGCCGGGATGCGGGCGTCGTAGAAGTCGTAGAGCGCCTGGTCGTCGACCACGATGTCACGCCGCCGGACCCGGTGCTCCAGCTCCTCCACATCGGACAGCAGCGCACGGTTGTCCGCGAAGAACCGGTGCCGGGTCTCCCACTCCCCCTCCACCAGCGCGTGCCGGATGAACAGCTCGCGGGCCAGCTCGGGGTCGACCCGGGCGTAGTCGATCTTGCGGCCGACCACGATCGGCAGCCCGTACAGGGTGACCCGCTCGGTCGCGACGACCCCCGCCCGGCGCTTGGACCAGTGCGGCTCGCTGTAGATGCGCACCGCGAGGTGGCCGGCCAGCTCCTCCGCCCACTCCGGCTCGATCTTGGCGACCGTGCGTGCCCACAGCCGGGACGTCTCCACCAGCTCGGCGGCGACCACCCAGCGCGGCGGCTGCTTCGCCACCGCGGAGCCCGGCCAGACGGCGAAGCGCGCACCCCGCGCGCCGGCGTACTCGCGCCCGCGCGGGCCGCTGTCCTCCCGCATCCCGAGGTGCGAGAGCAGGCCGGCCAGCAGCGAGCGGTGCACCGTCCGCGGGTCCGCGGGGGCGGCGTTCAGCGCGATGCCCAGCTGCTGCCGGGCCACCTGACGCAGCTGCGCGTAGAGGTCCTGCCATTCGCGCACCCGCAGGTAGTGCAGGAACTCCGCCTTGCACAGCCGGCGGAAGGCGCTGGAGGACAGCTCGTCCTGCCGGTCCGCCAGGTGCTCCCAGAGCCTGAGGTAGGTCAGGAAGTCCGAGGTCGGGTCGGCGAAGCGCCGGTGCGCGGCGTCCGCCGCCTGCTGCTGCTCGACCGGCCGCTCCCGCGGGTCCTGGATGGACAGTGCGGCGGCGATCACCAGCACCTCGTGCACGCAGCCGTTCCGGTCCGCCGCCAGCACCATCCGGCCGAGCCGCGGGTCCACCGGCAGCTGGGCGAGCCGCCGCCCCACCTCGGTCAGCCGCTTCCTCGGGTCCGGCTGCCCCTGGTCCAGCGCGCCCAGCTCGTGCAGCAGCGCGACACCGTCCGCAATGGACCGGCGGTCCGGGGCGTCCATGAACGGGAAGGCCGCGACGTCACCGAGGTCCAGCGCGGTCATCTGCAGGATGACCGAGGCGAGGTTGGTGCGCTGCACCTCCGGCTCGGTGAACCGCGGCCGGGCCGCGAAGTCCTGCTCCGAGTAGAGCCGGATGCAGACGCCGTCGGACGTCCGTCCACAGCGGCCCTTCCGCTGGTCCGCGGACGCCTGCGAGACCGGCTCGATCGGCAGCCGCTGCACTTTGGTCCGGGCGCTGTAGCGGGAGATCCGGGCGGTGCCGGGGTCGACGACGTACCTGATGCCCGGCACCGTCAGCGAGGTCTCCGCCACGTTGGTGGCCAGCACGATCCGGCGGCCGGCGTGCGGGGCGAAGACCCGGTGCTGCTCGGCCGCGGACAGCCGCGCGTACAGCGGCAGCACCTCGGTGGTCTCCGGCAGCGACCGGCGCAGCGCGTCCGCGGTGTCCCGGATCTCCCGCTCGCCGGACAGGAAGACCAGCACGTCGCCCGGGCTCTCGGCGGCCAGCTCGTCCACCGCGGCAGAGATCGCCTGCACCTGGTCCCATTCCGCCGAGGGGTCATCGGCCGGCGGCCGGTAGCGGACCTCCACCGGGTACGTCCGGCCGGACACCTCCACGATCGGCGCGGCCGTTCCGTCCGGGCCGGCGAAATGCTCGGAGAAGCGCTCCGGGTCGATGGTGGCCGAGGTGATGACGAGCTTGAGGTCCGGCCGCCGGGGCAGCAGCTGCTTGAGGTAGCCGAGCAGGAAGTCGATGTTGAGGCTGCGCTCGTGCGCCTCGTCGATGATCAGCGTGTCGTACCGGCGGAGCATCCGGTCGTGCTGGATCTCGGCGAGCAGGATGCCGTCGGTCATCACCTTGACCGCGGTGTCGTCGCCGGCGCGGTCGGTGAAGCGGACCTGGTAGCCGACCGCGCTGCCCAGCTCGACGCCGAGCTCCTCGGCGATCCGCTCGGCGACGGTGCGGGCGGCGATCCGGCGCGGCTGGGTGTGCCCGATCGCGCCGCGGACGCCGCGGCCGAGCTCGAGACAGACCTTCGGCAGCTGGGTGGTCTTCCCGGAGCCGGTCTCGCCGGCGACGATCACCACCTGGTGGTCCCGGATGGTGGCCAGGATGTCGTCCCGGCGGGCGCTGATCGGCAGGTCCGGCGGGTAGGAGACGGCGGGCACCGCGGCACGCCGGCGGGCGACCCGGGTCGTCGCCCTGTCGACCTCCGCCGCCACGGCGGCCAGCCGGTCCGCGTCCCGGGCAGCGTCCAGCCGACGCCGCAGCCGGTGCTCGTCGCGCAGCGTCAGCTCGGGCAGCCGAGAGCGCAGCTCGGCCGGGCTGGGAGACATCAGAGGTCCAACGATGCCAACCGGGTGCCGATTCCGCACCGGAGTTCCGCCGGGGCGATCCGCGCTTGCCGACCGGCCCCGGGCGTAGCAGTGTCGACGGCGGCGTCCGCCGATCGGGCGCCGACCGCGACGAGAGGAGCCGGGCATGCCCAGCAGGGACGCGACGACGCACTGGACCGGCGGCCTGCAGGACGGCAAGGGGCACGTCACGCTCGACTCGTCGAACGCCGGCCAGTTCGACGTGTCCTTCCCCACCCGGGCCGGCAACCCGGAGGGCCAGACCAGCCCCGAGGAGCTGATCGCCGCCGCGCTCTCGTCCTGCCTGGCCATGAACCTGTCCGGCGTGCTGGGCAAGGCCGGCATGGTCGCGGACAGCATCGACGTGAGCGCCGAGGTGACGGTCGACCGGACGGGCGGCGGGCTGGCCATCACCGGCATCGAGGTCACCCTGCGCGCGGCGGTGCCCGGTCTGGACGCGGACCGCTTCACCGAGCTGGCCCGGACCGCGGAGCAGAGCTGCCCGGTGAGCCGGGCGCTGGCCGCCACGAAGATCACCTTCGACTCCGCGCTGGCCTGACCCGGGCCGCCCGATCTCGCCGGGTCAGGCGCGGCTGGGCGGTCGACGAGGGCGTTCACGCGGTGGCGGGCAGTGCGGGCAGCACGGTTCCGTCGGCGAGCACCAGCCCGTCGGCACACCGCGCCTGCACCTGTCCGCTGCCGAACTGCTCCCGGTAGAGCCGGGCGTAGAGCCCGTCCCGGCGCAGCAGCTCCGCGTGCGTGCCCTGCTCGACCAGCCGGCCCGCGTCGACCGCGAAGATCACGTCCGCGGCCAGGATGGTGGACAGCCGGTGCGCGATGGCGATCGTGGTACGCCCGCGCATCACCTGGTCGAGCGCTTCCTGGACGAGGCGTTCGCTGGTGGTGTCGAGCGCGGACGTCGCCTCGTCCAGGATCAGCACCTTCGGGTTCTTGAGGATGACGCGGGCGATCGCGAGCCGCTGCCGCTCGCCGCCGGACAGCCGGAAGCCCCGCTCGCCCACGACCGTGTCATAGCCGTCCGGGAAGCTGCTGATCCGCTCGTCGATGTTCGCGGCGCGGGCGGCGGCGCGCAGCTGGTCGTCGGTCGCGTCCTCGTCCGCGTAGCGCAGGTTGTCCCGGATCGTCGCGTGGAACAGGTACGTCTCCTGCGTCACCATGCCGATCACCTCGGCCAGTGACGACAGGGTCAGCTCGCGGACGTCGGTGCCGTCCAGCGTGACCCGGCCGCGGTCGACGTCGTAAAGCCGCGGGACCAGGTACGACAGCGTGGTCTTGCCGGCGCCGCTCGGACCGACCACGGCGGCGAGCTGTCCCGGTCGGACGGTGAGGCTGACGTCCCGCAGCGCCCAGCCCGGCGCGGCGTCGGCGAGCGGGTCGGCGGCCGGCACCACCGCCCCGGCCGGCACCACCGCCCCGGCCGGCACCACCGCCCCGGCCGGCACCACCGCCCGGGCCGGCACCACCTCGGCAGCCGGCACCATCTCGGCAGCCGGCACCCGGTCCGGGCCGGCGGCCGGTGCCCCGGCGGCCGACCCGGTCGGGTAGCGGAACCAGACGTGCTCGAGCGTGACCTCCCCGCGGACGCCCCCGGCCGGCAGGGGCCGCGCGTCCGGCGCGTCCACGATCGCCGGCTCCAGGTCGAGGTACTGGAAGATCCGCCCGAACAGCGCCAGCGAGGTCTGCACGTCCAGCGCGACCCGCAGCAGCTGGACGACCGGGAAGAGCAGCCGCGTCTGCAGGGTGGTGAAGGCGACCAGCGTCCCGGCCGTCAGCAGGGTGCCGCCGCCGGACCCGGCGATGCCCGCCGCCAGGTAGACCAACGCGGGGGTGATGCCGAAGAAGGCCTGCACGACCGCGAAGAACCGCTGGCCCGTCATCGTCTGGCTGACCTGCAGCGCGGCCTGCTTCTCGTTCTCCGCCCGGTAACGCTCGGTCTCGAAGGCCTGCCGGTCGAAGACCTTCGCCAGCAGCACGCCGGAGACCGACAGCGACTCCTGGGTGATCGACGTCATCTCCGACAGCGACGTCTGGGTGCGGGCCGCCACCCGCCGCCGCACCCGGCCCACCTGCACCTGCAGCAGGACGAAGACCGGCAGCAGGGCGAGCGCGATGAGCGTGAGCTGCCAGGACAGCAGCAGCATGCCGACCAGCGAGGCGACCACCGTCACGGTGTTCGACAGGATCGAGGACGCGGTCTCGGTGACCACCGACTGCACGCCGCCGACGTCGTTGCCGAGCCGGGACTGGATGTCCCCGGTCCGGGTGCCGGTGAAGAAGCCGAGGTGCATCGACTGCAGGTGCGCGAAGAGCCGGTTGCGCAGGTCCTGCATCACCCGGTTGCCCAGGGAGGTGGTGAGGTACGTCTGCCCGACGCCGATCAGCGCACCCACCAGCGGGACGACGATCATCGCGGCGACCAGGATCGCCAGCAGCCGCAGGTCCGGGCCGCCGGCGACGAACAGGGCCCGGTCGAAGACGGCCCGGGTGAGGAACGGGTTGACCACGCCCAGGCCGGAGCCGACCAGGATGGCGACCGTGATCAGCGCCAGCCGGCCCTTGTAGGGCGCGAAGAGCCGGACCACCCGGCGGGTCGAGCCCGCCTCCACGTCCGCCACCCTCGTCTCCTCCCGCCCGACTCCCCCCGACGATGGTCTCAGCCATGGCCGGCCGGCACAGGCCGCCGGCCGGTCCCGGCTGAGCGCCCGCCCAGGCAAGGCCTACGGTGGCCGGGTGGACACCACCGTGCTCGACGACCCGGCCGCGGACCGCTTCGAGCTGCGGGTGGACGGCGAGCTCACCGGCTTCGTCGCGTACCGGGCGGACGAGCAGGTGCACGTCTTCACCCACACCGAGATCGACCCGGCGTACGAGGGTCGGGGGCTCGGCTCGGTGCTGATCCGCGGCGTCCTCGACGAGATGCGCTCGCGCGGTCGGGCGGTGCTGCCCGTCTGCCCGTTCGTGCGCAGCTTCGTCGAGCGGCACCCGGACTACCTCGACCTGGTGCCGCCCGCCGAGCGGGACCGCTTCGGCCTGCCCGCGGCGAGCTGACCCATCAGGGCACGATGAGCCGCCCGTCCGGGCCGAGGCGGGCGGCTGTGGCGCCGAAGTCCTCCCGGGACAGCCGGGCGACCAGCGCGATGGCCGCCCGGTCCGGGTCCGGCTCGGCGTACCCGGGCGGCACCTGCCGGGTCGGCAGCAGCCGGCCGCCGAGCCAGCGCCCGTCCGCACCGAAGGTCAGGTGCAGCACCGCGGTGGTGCCGGTGACGCCGGCCGACGACAGCGTGCGGTAGCCGACCAGGTTGCCCACCGAGTACGCGACCGGCCGGCCGCCGACCACCTCCGCCCCGCGCACCACGTGCGGCCCGGCACCGACCACCGCGCTCGCGCCGGCGGCCAGCGCGGTCCGGGCGAACGCCCGCAGGTCCCCGCGGTCCTCGCCGAACGCGGTCTCCCGCCCGACCGGCACGTGCAGCGCCGCCGGCCCCTCCGCGCCGCCGTGGAAGACGGCCAGCACCACGTCGGCCGCCGCGGCCGCGCGGCCGACCAGGTCCCGGACCGCGGCCGGGTCGTTCAACGGCGCCGTCCAGCCGTACGGGGCGAAGCCGACGACCGCGACCCGGATCCCGCGCACGGTGCGGACGGCGATCTCGTCCGGGCCGCCGGTGGTGGCCATGCCGGCCCCGCGCACGGCCGCCCGGGTCTCCGTCAGCCCGGCCGCCCCGTAGTCGTGGCTGTGGTTGTTGGCCAGGCTGAGCACGTCGTAGCCGGCCTCGGCGAACAGCTCCGCGTACGCCGGCGGGCTGCTGAAGGCGACGCAGTGCTCGCTGTCCGGCCCGCACTTGGAGCTCGTGGCGACCCGGGTCAGCGTGCCCTCCAGGTTGCCGACCATCACGTCCGGGCGGCGCAGCAACGGCGTCACCATGCGGAGCAGCCGGCCCGGGTCGGGCGGCAGGCCGCGGTCCACGCTGGCCGGCACCGCGTCCCCGGACCAGCCGACGGTCACCGTCGGCAGAGGCGATGGTGGCGGTGCCGTCGACCGTCCGGGCCCGGTCGGCGACGGGGTCGTGGTCGCGGCTGTCGGTGGCGGACCCGGCGGGTCGGCGCCACCGCCGCACCCGGCCACGGCGAGCACGACCGCGGCGGCGGCCGGCCACCGGAGCAGACGTCCCCCTGGCGGCGACACGCCGCGAGCCTAGGGCCGCCGGTCAGGTCCCGGCGAACGCGACGCCGGTGAACGTGCCGGAAGCTCCCGGGCGGCCCCGGTGTCGGGCCGGACCCGGCCGGGTCGATCCGGACCGGAGATCGACCGGACGATACGAGCACCCGGCCGGTGGGTAGCTCTGGAAGGACGGAAGGAGCCCCCGATGACCGGACTGATCATCGCGCTCGTCGTGCTCGTCGTCCTCGTGCTGCTGGCGGTGCTGTGGTTCCTCGGGCCGCGGCGCCGGACGGCGCGGGCCGAGCGGCAGCGGGCCGAGGCACGCAACCACCTGCAGGACTCGCAACGGCTCGCCACCGAGGCGGAGCAGAGCCGGGCGACCGCGGACGAGATGGCGGCCCGCGGCCGGCGCGAGCGCGCGGAGCTGGAGGAGCGGCTCCGCCGGGAGGAGGCGGAGGCGCAGCAGCTCGCCTCCCGCGCCGGAGCGCAGGAGACGGAGGCGGAGCGGCTGCGGGAGCGGGCACGCACGCTGGCGCCGGACCTGGACCACGACGGGGTGCCGGACCGGATGGAGGCCCGCGACGGGGTCCGGACCGACCACTCGGCCGCGCCGGACGCCGGTGTCCGGACCGACCACTCGGCGTACGACACCCCGGCCGACCGCGACCGCGGGTACGACACCCCGGCCGACCGCGACCGCGGGTACGACACCCCGGCGGACCGCGACCCGGACGGCATCCCGACCGACCACATCCCGGCCGCTGACCCGGACCGGGCCCGGGCGGACGGCGCCCGGACCGACCACGGCGCGCAGCGCGACGCGGCCGACCGGGAACCGGCGGTCGACGACGCGGCGGCCCGGGCCGGGGCCGAGGCCGAACGCGCGGACCGGGCCGACCGGGCCGCGCACCGCGCTGCGGACGACGCCGCGGACCGCGCCGACGACCGGCGCTGAGTCGACCGCGCTCCGCCGGCGGGCCGCATCGTACGCTGCGGCCGTGACAGGTCCGCTGGCCGGGGTACGGGTCGTCGAGCTGGCCGGGATCGGACCCGGCCCGTTCGCGGCGATGATGCTCGCGGACATGGGCGCAGAGGTGGTGCGGGTGGACAGGGTGGCCGACGTGCGGGACCGCCCGCCCGGACCGCACCCGGACGTGGTGCTGCGCGGCCGCCGGTCGATGGCCGTGGACCTCAAGCGGCCCGAAGGCCGGCAGCTGGTGCTGGACCTCGCGTCCCGGTCGGACGCGCTGCTGGAGGGCTTCCGGCCGGGCGTCGCGGAGCGGCTCGGGCTGGGCCCGGAGGATCTGCGGGCGGTGAACCCGCGGCTGGTGTACGGCCGGATCACCGGCTGGGGGCAGGACGGTCCACTCGCGACCGCGGCCGGGCACGACATCGGCTACATCGCGGTGACCGGCGCGCTGAACGGCAGCCGCCGGGCCGGTGACCGCCCGGTCCCGCCGATGAACCTGCTCGGCGACATGGGCGGCGGCGGCATGATGCTCGCCTTCGGCCTGGTCTGCGCGCTGCTGGAGGCCGGCCGGAGCGGGCACGGCCAGGTGGTCGACGCGTCCATCGTGGACGGCACCGCGGCACTGTCGAACTTCATCCTCGGCCTGCGCAACACCGGCGCCTGGCCGGCACCTGCCGGTGGAAACCTGCTGGACACCGGCGCTCCGTTCTACGAGGTGTACGAGTGCGCGGACGGCCGGGAGGTCGCGGTCGGCGCGCTGGAGCCGAAGTTCTACGCCGAGCTGCTGCGACTGTCCGGTATGGACGGTGTGCCGGAGCTGGCGCCGGACCGGCGGTCGGACCCGGCCACCTGGCCGGCAGCGAAGCGGCGCTGGGCCGAGGTCTTCGCCAGCCGGACCCGGGACGAGTGGGCCGCGGTCTTCGAGGGCACCGACGCGTGCGTCGCGCCGGTGCTCGACTGGGACGAGGCGGCCGCCCATCCGCAGCTGACCGCCCGGGAGACGTACGTACGGGAGAACGGGGTGGTGCAGTCCGCGCCGGCGCCCCGCTTCGACCGGACCGCAGCGACGCTCGGCCTGCCGCCGCCGCATCCGGGCGAGCACACCGCCGAGCTGCTCGCCGAGCTCGGCCGCGGCCCGGACGCCGTCGCGGCGCTGCGCGCCGCCGGCGCCGTCGCCTGAGCCGGCGCCGTGACCACGCCCAGCGCGACGGACCGGCAGCGGCGCCGCGACCTGGTCCGGATGAAGAGCAGCGCGACCGGGCTGCTGCTGGTCGCGGCCGCGGTCTACCTGCTCGCCCGGCGGGCCGAAGCCGGCGGCACCGGGAGCACGGCCGGCTGGGTCGGCTTCGTCCGGGCCGCGGCGGAGGCAGGGATGGTCGGCGGGCTGGCCGACTGGTTCGCGGTCACCGCGCTGTTCCGGCGGCCGCTCGGGCTGCCGATCCCGCACACCGCGATCATCCCGACCCGCAAGGACGCGCTCGGCCGCAGCCTGTCCGACTTCGTCGGTGCGAACTTCCTGTCCGAGCAGGTGGTCCGCGACCGGCTGGCGCGAGCGGAGGTGACCCGCCGGCTCGGCCGCTGGCTGGCCGAGCCGGCGCACGCCCGGCGGGTCACCACGGAGCTGGCCGCGGTGCTGCGCGGCGCGGTCGGCGTGCTGCGGGACGAGGACGTCCGGGCGGTGATCGAGCCGGCGGTGCTGCGCCGGCTCGCCGAGCTGCCGGTCGGGCCGACCCTCGGCCGGCTGCTCGCCGAGGTGGTCGACGGCAAGGCGCACCACCGGCTGGTCGACCTGGTGGTGACCGCGACCGAGGACTGGCTGCGGGCCAACCGGCACACCGTGATGGACATGGTGATGCGGCAGGCACCGGCCTGGTCACCGGAGTTCCTGGACCGGCAGGTGGCGTCCCGGGTGCACGCCGAGCTGCTCCGGGTGGCCGGCGAGGTGCGGGCGGAGCGGCAGCACCCGGTCCGGCTCGCGCTGGACCGGCTGCTCGCCCGGCTGGCCGGCGACCTGCAGCACGACCCGGCCACCATCGCCCGGGCCAGCGCGGTCGTCGGCACCCTGCTGCAGCGCGACGAGGTGCGCCGGGCCTTCGGCGACGTCATCGCGGCCGGCCGCCGGCTGCTGCTGGAGATGGTGGACGACCCGAGCGGCGAGCTGCGCGCCCGGCTGACCACCGGGCTGGCCGACCTGGGCCGCCGGCTGGACACCGACGACGCGCTGCGGACCCGGGTGGACAAGTGGGCGGCGGACCTGGCCGGCTACGTGGTCACCCACTACCGCGACGAGCTGACCCGCACCATCACCGACACGGTCGAGCGCTGGGACGGCGTGGAGACCGCCCGCAAGGTCGAGCTGCAGGTCGGCCGGGACCTGCAGTTCATCCGGATCAACGGCACCGTGGTGGGCGCCCTGGCCGGGGTGGCCATCCACGCCGTCGGCCTGGCGCTCTGACCTCAGCCCCGGGCCGGCGCGTCCTCCGCGTCGGCGAGGCGGGCGTGCAGCCGGTCGCGGATCTCCTCGGGCGTGTACGCCCGGCGGCGGCGCTCCGCGCGGGCGACCACCACGCCGGACGCGGCGACCCCGACCAGCCCGGCGAGGCCGATGACCTTCCACCAGCGCATCCGCCTAGGCTAGCGGCCGTGGCGATCTGCCTGGACGAGGCGCTCGAGGTCACCCGCACCGGGGACGTGTGGATCTTCCGCGGGCGCTCGGCGGCGGACCGGGCGATCCGGCTGACCACCAACAGCCCGGTCAACCACGTCGGCATGACCGTCGCGCTGGACGACCTGCCGCCGCTGATGTGGCACGCGGAGCTGGGCAGGTCGCTGCCGGACCTGTGGAGCGGCGACCGCCACCGGGGCGTCCAGCTGCACGACCTGCGCGCCGCGGTGGTCGTCTGGGTGACCCGCTACCGGCAGCAGGCGTGGCTGCGCCAGCTGGACCGGCCGGTGTCGAAGGAGATGCAGGACGCGGTGTTGCGGACGGTCGCGCGCCTGGACGGCACGCCCTTCCCGTCCACCAGCCGGCTGGCCGCCCGCTGGCTCGCCGGCCGGGTGCCGCTGCGCCGGCACCGCGCCGGGGCGGCGCTGGAGACCGCGTACTGCGCGGAGGTGGTGGCGAGCACCTACCAGGCGATGGGCCTGCTGCCGGGCCACCGGCACCCGCACTCGTACGACCCGGGCAGCTTCTGGAGCGGCGACGACCTGGAGCTCGCCGGTGGAGCGAAGCTCGGCGCCGAGATCGCCGTCGAGGTGCCGGAGGCCACGCCGGCCGCACGCTGAGGCTGCCGTCACACGGCATGTCGGAGCGAAATGCCGGGGACGCTGCCGGCCCGGCTCCCGGACGTGCCATCCTCTACCGTCGGTCCTCCCCAACCGCTTCCTTCGGCGCGGCCCGTGGGGGACCCGTACCGGCGGGAAGGACAGCGGTGAAGGTCGTCTCGGTGATCAACCACAAGGGCGGCGTGGGCAAGACGACGCTGACCGCCAACCTCGGCGCCGGCCTCGCCGCCCGTGGCAGCAAGGTGCTGCTGGTCGACCTGGACGCGCAGGGCAGCCTGACGGTCTCCTTCTTCACCCAGGACGAGTGGCTCGGGGCGCTGCTGCCGCACCGGACGGTCAAGCACTGGTACGACGGGCTGGCCGCGCCGGACGGCGTCGAGCCGCTGTCCGCGATGGTCGCCGCCCCGCCCCGGGTGCGCGGGCTGCTCTCGCACACCGGCGGGTGCCTGGACCTGATCGCCGCGCACCGCGACCTCGCGGAGGTGGACACCGCGCTGGCCGCGCAGCTGCTGGTCGACCCCGCCGGCTACCTGGCCGCGCACCGGCGGCTGCGGGACGGGCTGGCGGAGAAGGAGTTCGGCGAGTACGACGTGGCCCTGGTCGACTGCGCGCCGAACTTCGGGCTGATCGCCCGCAACGCGGTGGCGGCGAGCGACCTGCTGCTGGTGCCGACCCGGCCGGACTACCTGTCCACCAACGGGATCGACTCGCTCGGTGGCAGGGTGCAGGCCTTCATCGAGGAGTACAACGACCAGCTGGCCGAAGCCGGCACGCACGCCGCCGGGGGGCCGCTGAGCCGGCCGCCGGCCGCCGTCGTCTTCACCATGGTGCAGCTGCACGACGGGGAGCCGATCGAGAGCCAGCGCGCCTACATGAGCCGGGTGGCCGCACTCGGCGTGCCGACCTTCGAGACCACGGTCCGGGACAGCAAGGCCGTCTACGGTCCGGCCCCCGAGCACGGCATCCCGGTCATCCTCGGCGGGACCAGCCGCGCCCTCACCCGTGAGCTGCGCGAGCTGGTGACCGAGTTCGCCACCGTACTGGAAGGGATCCCTTCGTGACCTGCCCGACTTCCCCGTCGGCCCACCCCTCGCAGCTCGCCGCCCTGGCCCTCCGGCAGGTCGGCGAGCTGCTCGGCCGTCTCCACCCCGAGCAGCTGGCAGCGCTCGCGGAGGGCCGCGGGCAGCTGGTCTTCCGGCCCGCGACCCCGCGGGCGGTCCCCACCCGGCCGCCGGCGGGCACCGAGTGCGGCGACCTGGAGGCGACCGTCAGCGCGATCCGGGCCCTGGGCAGCCGCGCCGAGGTCGCCGACTACCTGCGCGCGCACGACGGCCGGCTGACCGTCCCGGTGCTCAAGCAGGTGGCCCGCCGGCTCGGCCCGACGGTGGCGACGGGCCGGTCGAAGGCGGAGCTCAAGCGCAACATCATCGAGGGAACGGCCGGCTTCCGGGAGCGGTCGATGGCGATGTCCCGGGGCGCGTGGAGCTGAGCCGGCGCTGACGCCGGCCCGATGGAGTCGATCACCGCGTACCTGCCGGACCCGTCGTCCTGGCTGGTCCTCGGCACCGGCGTGGCCGCGCTGCTGGCGGTGCTGCTGGACGGCGTCTGGCGGTGGGCGCGGCACGTCGTGACGATCGTGCACGAGGGCGGGCATGCGGTCACCGCGGTGCTCACCGGCCGCCGGCTCACCGGCATCCGGCTGCACTCGGACACCTCCGGTCTCACCGTGTCGCTCGGCCGGCCGAGCGGGCCGGGGATGGTCGCGACGACCGCGGCCGGCTACCTCAGCCCGTCGCTGGTCGGCCTGGCCGGGGTCGCGCTGCTCGCGGCCGGCCAGGTCACCGTCATGCTCTGGGCCAGCGCCGCCGTCCTGCTGGCCATGCTGGTGATGGTGCGCAACGCGTACGGGGCGCTGTCGCTGCTGCTGACCGGCGGCGCGGTGGTCGCGGTGTCGCTGCTGGCGCCGGCCGACGTGCAGGCCGGCTTCGGGCACGCGGTCACCTGGTTCCTGCTGCTGGCCGGGGTGCGGCCGGTCGGCGAGCTGTGGCGGGAGCGCCGCCGGCGCCGCCGCCCGACCACGGACGCGGACCAGCTGGCCCGGCTGACCGGCGTGCCGGCCGGGCTCTGGGTGGCCCTCTTCGGCCTGGTCACCCTCGGCGTCCTCGGGCTCGGCGGCGGGCTCCTGCTGCGCTGACCTCGGCGGCCTCGGCGGCCTCAGCGGCCTCGGCGACCTCGGCGGCCTCGGCGGCCTCGGCGACCTCGGCGGCCTCGGCGGCCCGGCCGGGCAGCGACCCTGCCTGCACGGCGGTGATGGCCACCGTGTTGACGATGTCGGCGACCGTGCAGCCGCGGCTCAGGTCGTTCACCGGGCGGCGCAGGCCCTGCAGCACCGGCCCGACCGCCACCGCCCCGGCCGACCGCTGCACGGCCTTGTACGTGTTGTTGCCGGTGTTGAGGTCCGGGAAGACGAAGACGGTCGCCTGCCCGGCCACCTCGCTGTCCGGCAGCTTGGTCCGGGCCACGCTGGCGTCGACCGCCGCGTCGTACTGGATCGGCCCCTCCACCGGCAGCTCCGGCTCCCGCTCGCGGACCAGCGCGGTCGCCGCCCGGACCTTGTCCACGTCCGCGCCGGAACCGGACTCGCCGGTCGAGTAGGACAGCATCGCCACCCGCGGCTCGACCCCGAAGCGGCGGGCGGTCGCCGCCGACGACACCGCGATGTCCGCGAGCTGGGCGGCGTCCGGGTCCGGGATGATCGCGCAGTCGCCGTAGACCAGCACCCGGTCGGCCAGGCACATGAAGAAGACCGACGACACCGTCCGCACGCCCGGCACCGTCCGGATCACCTCGAAGGCCGGCCGGATCGTATGTGCGGTGGTGTGCACCGCGCCGGAGACCATCCCGTCGGCGAGGTCCTGGTGCACCATCAGCGTCCCGAAGTAGCTGACGTCGGTGACCACGTCCCGCGCCTGCTGCAGGGTCACCCCCCGGTGTCCGCGGGCCTTCGCGTACGTCGCCGCGAAGCGCTCCCGCAGGTCGTCCGCCTCCAGCGAGGTCGGGTCGAGCACGGCCGCGCCGGTGAGGTCGAGGCCGAGCGCGGCGGCCCGGCCGCGGATCTCGGCCGGCCGGCCGAGCAGCGTGATGGCGGCGACGCCGCGGCGCAGCACGATCTCGGTGGCCCGCAGCACCCGCTCGTCCGCGCCCTCCGGCAGCACGACGTGCCGGCGGTCCGCGCGGGCGCGCTCGACCAGGTCGTACTCGAACATCAGCGGGGTGACCCGCCGCGACCGGGTGAGCTCGACCCGGCTGGCCAGCTCCTCGACGTCGATGTGCCGCTCCACCGAGCCGAGCGCGGCGGTGATCTTGCGGGCGCTGCGGGCGGTGAGGTGGCCCTGCACCCGGCCGACCGCCTGCGCGGTGGTGAAGGTGTCGGTGTCCACGGCGAGCACCGGGGTGTGCGGCGCGAGCCCGTCCAGGATGCGCTGCACCCTCGGGTCCGGTACCAGGCCGGTGGTCAGCAGCAGGCCGCTGATGTGCGGCGCGCTGGCCGACACCGCGGCGGCCAGCATCCCGAGCACGATCTCGCTGCGGTCGCCCGGGGTGAGCACGAGCGCGCCGTCGACCAGGTGGTCCAGCACGGTGGGCAGGGTGGCCGCGGCGACCACCACGCCGCGGACGTCCCGGTCCAGCTCGCCCGGGTCGCCGACGACGATCCGGGCGCCCACCTCGGCGGCCACCTCGCCGAGGCTGGGCTCGACCAGGACCGGGTCGAAGGGCACCAGGTACGCCGGCGCCACATCGCCGCTGTCGGCCGCCCCACCGCCGTCGGCCAGCGCGGCGCGGGCGGCTTCGATCTCCAGCGGCTCCACCCGGTTGGCCACCACCGCGACCACCGCGGCACCGGCCGAGGCGAGCGTGTCCCGGGCGTACCGGACCGACGCGACCACCTCCGCCGCCGACTTGCGCCGGCCGGACACCACGGCCAGCACGCTCGCGCCCAGGTTGTCCGCGAGCCGCAGGTTCAGCGCGAACTCGGTCGGCGTGGACACGTCGGTGAAGTCGCTGCCGACGCAGAGCACCGCGTCGCAGTCCCGCTCCACCGCCCGGAACCGCTCCACCACCCGGGAGACCAGCTCGTCCGTCCTGCCGGCGGCGGTCAGCTCGTGCACCTCGCGGTACGTCACCCCGCTCATGGCCGCCGGCTCCGCCGGCAGCTGGTAGCGGTCCCGCGCGAGCTCGACCAGCCGGTCCGGCCCGGGCGAGTCCCCGACCACCGGACGGAAGAACCCGACCCGGCCGACCCGCCCGGCGAGCAGCTCCATCACGCCGAGGGCGACCACCGACTTGCCGGTGTCCGGCTCCAGCCCGGCGACGTACACAGTCGTGGCCACGCCCGGACCATAGGGCCTGCGCCGCGCCCCGGTACGCTGATTGGGTACCGGCCCCGCCGTGAACCGTCCGGCGGCCGGGGCCGTGGGTGAGGGCGTCGCAGAGGAGGCGGTCCCCGTGCCCGGAGTGTTCGGACGTACCCGCTCGCGCATCGTCGTCGCCGTCGTGATCGCGGTCTTCGCCGTGATCCTCGTCGTCGCGCTGCTCGTCGGCGGAGGTGGCGGAGGTGGCGCCGGCCCCGGCGGCGGCTACTGACCCCCGCGGCCCGAACGGCCCCGGCCGCCCGAGCGGCCGGGGCGGGCGGGTCAGGCCGCGGCCAGTGCGGGCTCCCTCGGCACGGCGTCCTTCTTCGCGTTGATGAAGACGATCGACACGATCAGGGCGGCGGTCAGCAGCACCCCGCCCCAGAAGAACGCGACCCGGTAGCCGTGGATGAGCGCGTCGCCCTGCAGGCGCTGGAGGTCGGCCGGGCTGTGCACGTTCGCGGTCAGGAACGCGGTCACCGCGGATGCGTAGAGGGTGTTGAGCAGGGCGGTGCCGAGTGAGCCGCCGACCTGTTGGCTGGTGTTGAGCAGGGCGCTGGCCACCCCGGCGTCGTGCGAGCCCACGCCGACCAGCGCGGTGCTGGCCGCGGGGATGAAGACCCCGGCCATGCCGATGCTCATCAGCAGCTGGGCCGGCAGCACATGCGAGACGTAGCTGGAGGTCGAGCTGATCTGGGTCAGGTAGAGCATGCCCGAGGTGGCCAGCGCCAGCCCGCCGACCATCAGCGGCTTGGGCCCGATCCTCGGCAGCAGCTGGGACACCAGGCCGGCGGTGAGGATGATGCCGCCGCTGAACGGCAGGAACGCGAAGCCGGCCTTCAGCGCGCTGTAGCCGAGGTTGACCTGGAAGTAGTAGGTCAGGAACAGGAACATGGCGAACAACCCCGCGCCGACCAGCAGGAAGACCAGGTACGACCCGCCGCGGTTGCGGTCGAGCGCGATCCGCAGCGGGAGCAGCGGGTTGGGGGTGCGCGCCTCCCAGGCCACGAACGCGACCAGCAGCACCACCGCGGCGGCGAGGAAGCCGAGCGTGCTCCGCGCGTCCCAGCCGACGGCCGGCTTGGCCGCCTCGGTGAAGCCGTAGACCAGCGACACCAGGCCGAGCGTCACCAGCA
The DNA here is from genome assembly GCA_045806925.1 of Mycobacteriales bacterium. GTDB lineage: Bacteria > Actinomycetota > Actinomycetes > Mycobacteriales > CADCTP01 > CADCTP01. The sequence goes on along the minus strand of JBJMII010000137.1, from coordinate 24,303 downwards.
CCGCGCCGGGCACGTCATAGCGCGTGTTGCCGTAAGCCTTGCTCTCCCGGACGATCGGCACCGCGGCGACCGCGGTCACGATGGCGATCGGCACGTTGACGCCCAGGCACCAGCGCCAGGAGGCGTACTCGGTGAGGATGCCGCCGAGGACCAGCCCGATGGCGGCCCCACCGCCGGCGATCGCGCCGAAGACACCGAACGCGCGGGCCCGCTCCTTCGACTCGGTGAAGGTGACCGTGATCAACGACAGCGCGGCCGGGGCGAGCAGCGCGCCGAACGCGCCCTGCAGCGCGCGGGCGGCGAAGAGCAGCGTCGCGGTGGACGCCAGCCCGCCGAGCGCGGACGCGCCGGCGAAGCCGAGCAGGCCGATGATGAACGTCCGCTTCCGGCCGGTGTAGTCGGCGATCCGGCCGCCGAGCAGCAGCAGCCCGCCGAAGGCCAGCGTGTACGCCGTCACGATCCACTGCCGGTCGGCGTCGGTGATGCCGAGGTCACGCTGCGCGGACGGGAGCGCGATGTTCACGATGGACGCGTCCAGGATGACCATCAGCTGGGCGGCCCCGATCACCAGCAGCGCGAGCCACCGCTTCGGGTCCGACGTGGACGATTCGGTCAGCGGGGCGGTGTCCGGGTCAGGACTGGACGAGATGGCCACTGCTTCTCCTGGCTTGCTGGGACTGTCGCGATAGGACGTTAAGACCCTTCGCGCAAGGCCCGCAACCGGGTTCGGCCGCCGGCGAAAACGCCGAACCGGACGGTTCTGCCGAGGCGGGCCGCGACGGGTCGGAATAAGTCGACAGCGGTCAGAAGAGGGCGCTGTAGGCGTTCAAGGCCGGTTGACCCCCCAGATGTGCATAGAGGACGGTCGAGTCCCGGGCGATCTCGCCCCGGCCCACGAGGTCGACCAGCGCCGCCATCGACTTCCCCTCGTACACCGGGTCGGTGATCATCCCCTCCGTCCGGGCGGCCAGCCGCATGGCGTCCACAGTGGACTCGTCCGGGATGCCGTAGGTGCCGGCGTGGTAGCGATCGTCCAGCTCCACCGGCAGGTCGACGTCCGGGCCGAGCCCGATCGCGCTGGCCGTGGCGCGGGCGATCCGGGCGACCTGCTCGCGCGTCTCGGCCGGCTTCCCGGACCCGTCCACGCCGAGCACGCGGCGCGGCCGGGCGCCGTCCGCCTCGAGCGCGGCGAAGCCGGCAACCATCCCGGCCTGGGTGCTGCCGGTCACCGAGCAGACCAGGACCGTGTCGAAGAACACACCGAGCTCCCGCTCCTGCGCGGCCACCTCCGCCGCCCAGCGGGCGAAGCCGAGCCCGCCCAGCGGGTGGTCGGACGCGCCGGCCGGGATCGGGTACGGCCGGCCACCGGCCGCCTCCACATCCGCGAGCGCGGCCTGCCAGCTGTCCTTGACCCCGATGCCGAAGCCGGCCCGCACCAGCCGCACGTCCGCGCCGGCCAGCCGGCTGAGCAGGATGTTGCCGACCTTGTCGTAGACCGGGTCGGGCCAGTCCACCCAGCTCTCCTGCACCAGCACGCAGCGCAGCCCGACCCGGGCGGCCACCGCGGCCACCTGCCGGGTGTGGTTGGACTGCACGCCACCGATCGACACCAGCGTGTCGCAGCCCTTCGCCAGCGCGTCCGCGACCAGGTACTCCAGCTTGCGGGTCTTGTTCCCGCCGTACGCGAGGCCGGAGTTGCAGTCCTCCCGCTTCGCCCACAGCCCGGCGCCGCCGAGGTGCGCGGTCAGCCGCTCCAGCGGGTGCACCGGGGACGGGCCGAACAGCAGCGGGACGCGGTCGAAGTCCTCCAGCCCCACGGCGGCCTCCTCCTCAGCCGGCGGACACCGCCGGGTCGATGTAGTCGTTGGTGACCAGGTCGCCGGCCGCGATGCCGGCCGGCACCGGCTGCCGGGCCCGGGCGAAGACCGGCCGGACGATGGACAGCAGCCTGGTCACCCGGGCCAGGTCGAAGTCGCCGATGGTCCGGTTCGGACCGTCGCCGACGATCCCGTTGGCCCGCATCACCCGCACCGCGTACGCGGCGCGCTGGGTCGAGTAGGGGTAGGCGTCGAAGTCCTCGGCCAGCTGCACGATGAGCGCGTTGGTGGCGGTGGGATCGGCCAGGTAGCCGGCGGCGGAGCGCTGGATCAGCGGCACCAGCCGTTTCAGGCAGGGCGCCAGCTCGGGCTCCCGGTCCGCCCGCACGGTCAGCGTCTCCGGGTAGACCGGGTAGCCGGCGTCCGCGACCAGCAGCCAGGCCACCTTCCGGTGCCAGGCCGGCAGCTCCTTCTCGTACGCGTACGGCTCGTTGGTGAGGAAGCCCTGCTGCACGATGCTGCCGCGGGAGGCGACCCACCGGTCCGGGGTGCCGGCGTAGCCGGCGTCCACCTGGGACCGCTTGAGCAGGCCGCTGCCGGTCAGGTACTCCATGTACGTCGCGCCCTGGAAGTACAGCACCCGGGTGTCGGTCCGGCCGACGTCCGCGATGGAGGAGAACGAGTGCTGCGCCGGGTCGTACATCAGCACCACCGGCGAGCGCTCCATCGGGGCGACCACAGCCCTGACCCGCTGCCGCGCCGCGACCTGGGCGATCTGGTCGGTGTCGGCCGTGCCGAGCAGCACCGATGAGTCGGTGAAGAGCGTGCTCACCGCCGGGACGAACCCGTTCGCCGGACCGCCGGACCGGATCTCCAGCCGCACCCCGGTGTCGACGCCGGCGGCGACCAGCCGGCCGGACACCCGCTTGCGGGCCTTGTCGACGGCCAGCTCGCCGCCGAGCAGGTGGAACAGGGCGCCGTCCTCGGCCTGCGGCCACCAGTTGGACTGCACCGCCACGGTGGCCGGGCAGACGCCGGCCAGGCTGGCGGCGCGGGACGCGGCCGACCCGCTCGGCTGCGGGGCGACGGCGGTGTCGGCGTCCCGGGAGCAGCCGGCGACCAGCACGGCCGCGACGCCGGTCAGCAACCAGCGGGACGCCGTCGGACGGTGCACCGCACGACCGTACCGACCGGCTCAGTGACCGGGCACGGCGGTCCGACCGGTCACGCCGGCCAGGACGGCCGCCGCTTGGCGAGGAAGGCCGCGATCCCCTCCTGCGCGTCCGCGGTCACCGCCGCCGCCGCCATCAGCGTGATCGCGTGCCGGTAGGCCGCGTCCTGGTCCAGCCCGGCCTGCGCATAGAAGCCCTGCTTGCCCAGCGCCTTGGACGCGGCCGAGCCGCGGGTGGCCCGGGTGATGAGGTCCCAGCAGGCGTCGTCCAGCTCGGCGGCCGGCACCGCCCGGTTGACCAGACCCCAGTCCGCCGCGGTCGCCGCGTCCACCGGGTCGCCGGTGAGCGCCATCTCCAGCGCCCGCTTGCGGCCGATGCTGCGCGTCACCGGCACCAGCGGGGTATGGCAGAACAGGCCGCCCCGGCCGCCGGGCAGCGCGAGGGCCGCGTCGTCGGCCGCGACCGCGAGATCGCAGGTGGCGACCAGCTGGCAGCCGGCCGCGGTCGCCAGCGCGTGCACCTTGGCGCAGACCGGCTGCGGGATCGCCTGCACGGTGTCCATCAACCGGGTGCAGGTCTCGAAGAGCCGGCGGGCGGTGTCCAGGTCCGCGCCGGCCATGTCGGCGAAGTTGTGCCCGGCGGAGAAGACCGGCCCGTTCGCGGCCAGCACGACGCCGAGCGCGTCCGACTCCGCCACCTCCGTGAACGCCGCGGTCAGCTCCCGCATCAGCTCCAGTGACAGCGCGTTGCGCTTGTCCGGCCGGTTCAGCGTGATCGTGCTGATCGCGGCGTCCCGCTTGACGAGCAGGTGCTGGTAGGCCATGCCCCAGTGTGACTCAACCCCCGCGAATCCGTGGCAACGGGCCGGCGGCGTACTAGAGTCTCCGGCTCCGAGCCTGCCGTCCCACCAGGAGGCACCGTGCGCGCGTTCCGCCGGCTGCGGGCGGACCGGACCCGCCGGTTGACCGCGGCGGAGATCCGGTCCGCGCGCTTCGGGCAGTCCCCGATGGCGTGGCGAGGCTACTCGGAGGAGGAGGTCGCCGACTTCCTGGCCCGGGTCGCCGCCGGCGTCGAGGCCGACGAGGCGGAGCGGGCCGCGCTGCGGGCCGAGATCGACCGGCTCCGGCACTTCTACCGGGAGCACGGGACGGACGTGGACCGGGTTCCGCTGGCGGACTCCCGCCGGCCGCCGGCCAGCCCGGGCGACCTGACCAGCCAGGTCCGGCAGCGGCTGGACGCGCTGACCGCGAACGCGGAGCGGTACGCCGACCTGCTGACCGGCGGGATCTACCGGGCGCCGCACGACCCGGTGCCGGCCCGGGACGAGGCCCGGGACCTGCTGGTGCACGCGGAGGTGTCGGGCCGGATCGGCTTCGAGCAGACGGTGGCCGACTTCCGCTCGGCGTACCGGGCGCACCCGGCCGGGGTGGCCGCCGAGCTGGCCCGCACCAGGACCTGGCTGGAGGAGTTCACGCACGCGCTGACCCGGCAGGTGGCCGCGCTCTACGACGCCGTCGAGGACGGGCCCGAGGGCCGGGACGAGTGACCGGCGGGGCCCGATGAGCGGCCGGGCGGTCGGGCCGGGTCAGGCGGAGTGCTCGGCCGGGGCGCAGGCCGGGGTGCGCGGCGGGCCGACCGACAGCCGCTCCCGCAGCGGCATGGGCAGCCGCTCGATCTCGGTGGCCGGGTGCGCCGGGTCAGCAGCCAGCAGCAGTTCCACCGCGCGCCAGCCGAGGTCGTGGTGCGGCAGCGCCACGCTGGTCAGCTGCGGCCGCAGCCAGCTGGCCAGGTCCGAGTCGTCGAAGGACACCACCGACACGTCGCCCGGGATGCCGACGCCGGCCTCCTGCAGGGCCTGGTAGGTCCCGAACGCGACCCGGTCGTTCATGCACACCAGCGCGGACGGCAGCCGGCCGAGCCGCAGGAACCGGCTGACCGCGTCGTACGCCGCCTCCGGCCACCAGGCGCAGTCGAGGACGCCGGCCAGCTCGGCGCCCGCGTCGGCCAGCGCCGCCAGGATGCCGGCCATCCGCTCCCGGGCGGCGAAGACGTCGACGTCGGGCTCGCCGACGACGTAGATCCCCTCGCGGTGGCCCCGGTCGAGCAGCGCGCGGGCGGCGACCCGGCCGGCGCCGACCTCGTCCGGCAGCACCGTGGGGATGCGGGCGTCCCGGGTGGTGCAGTTGAGCAGGACCAGCGGGTGGTCCACCAGCGCGCGCGGGATCTTCACCTGCCGGGTGAACATCGAGGCGTAGACGAACCCGTCCACCTGGCGGCCGAGCAGGTCCTCGACCAGCCGGGCCTCCACCTCCGGGTCGCCCTCGGACTCGCTGACGAACAGCAGGTGGTCGTGCGCGAGCGCGGCGGACAGGCTGCCGTCGATGAGGCCGCCGGCGTACTGCTCGGTGGCGATGGTGTCGGACACCAGGGCGATGGTGCGGGTCACCTTGGTGCGCAGGCTGCGGGCGGTCAGGTTCGGCCGGTAGCTCAGCTCCGCCGCGGCACGCAGCACGCGATGCCGCGCGTCGTCCGAGATGCGCATGTCGTCACGGCCGGCGAGCACGAACGACGCGGTCGTCGGGGAGACCTGGGCCCGCTGCGCCACGTCGCGCAGGGTCGGCCGGCGCGGGCGGACGGAGTGCACGCCGCGAGTGTCGCACCCGGGCCCCAGCAACCGCCTCGTGCTGTCCGGGAGTGCGTACCTTTGCCAGGGGCGACCTACGGGGCGACCTACCAGGGGGCGACCTACCAGGGGCGACGAGCTCTGTCCGGCCGAGGTGACGGAGCTGAGGTGACGGAGCTGAGCTGGTGGAGCTGAGGTGGTGGAGCTGAGCTGGCGGAGCGGAGGCGGCCGAGCGGAGGTGGCGGACCTGCCATACGAAGCGCCGCGGGAGCCGGAACGGACCCGGTCCGGGCCCGCCACGCGCGGCCGGGACGGCTGCCGGGTGCCGGTCCGTTGGGAGCCGGCGTGACCGGGCGGGCCGGCGGCACCGGCGTCGAAGGCGTGACCCTGTCCCGGCACGGCGTGCCGGTGCTGAAGGACGTCACGCTGCTGGCCGCGGACGGCGAGCTGCTGGTGGTGCTCGGCTCGTCCGGCAGCGGCAAGTCCACGCTGCTGCGGGTGATGGCCGGGCTGGCCCGCGCGGACCGCGGCGAGGTGCTGATCCGCGGCCGCCGGGTGACCGACGCGCCGCCCGGCGAGCGGCGCGTCTCGATGGTCTTCGAGTCCTCCGCGCTGGTGCCGTTCCTGGATGTCTCGAGCAACCTCGGCTGGAGCCTCCGCACCGCCCGGATGCCGAGGGCCGAGGTGCGGGAGCGGGTGACCGGCCGGGCCAGGCAGCTGCGGCTGAGCCGGCTGCTGCCGCGCCGGCCCGACCAGCTGTCCGAGGGCGAGCGCGGGCTGGTCGGCATCGGCAAGGCACTGGTCCGGGTGCCGGACGCCTTCCTGCTGGACGAGCCGCTCGCCCACCTGGACCCGGCGCAGCGGCTCCGGGTCCGGCGCCAGGTCGTCGAGGTGATCCGCTCCCTCGGCGTCACCACCCTGTACGTCACGCACGACCAGGCCGAGGCGCTGGCCGTGGCCGACCGGCTGGCGCTGCTGCACGAGGGCGAGGTGGTGCAGGTCGGGCCGCCGATGGAGCTGTACGAGCGGCCGGCCGACCTGGTCGTCTGCGGTTTCGTCGGCAGCCCGCCGATCGGGCTGCTGCCGGCCCGGCTGGTCTCCTCCGGCGGGCTGGCCGGCTTCGAGGTGGGCAACCGGACGCTGCCGCTGTGGCGGCCGGTACCCGAGCCGCTCCGGCCGTACGTCGGTCGGGAGGTGGTGGTGGGCCTGCGCGCCGAGGACGTGCACGACGCGTCCGGCGGCACCGACCCGGAGGCGGTCGCGCTGGAGGGCGTGGTGACGCTGGTGGACTACACCGGCCGGCACAACGTCCTGACGCTCGCGGTCGGCGCGGCACCGGTGACCGCCCCGGGGGCGGAGCTGTCCGTGGGTGCCTCCTCCGGCGCCACGCTGCGCTCGCTGTTCCCGCCGCGGGCGGAGGTCCGGGTCGGCGACGCGGTCCGGGTGGCGGTGGACGCGGCCCGGGCGCACGTCTTCTCGCCGGAGACCGGACGGGCGCTCTGGCACCCGGCCGACCCCCGCACCGAAGTCGCCGCCGACCCGCCGCCCGCACCGGGAGACTGAGGTAAGGTTTCCCTTACCTCAGTCGGCGAGGGGATGCAGCATGCGGTGGCGCGGGCGGACGGCCGGAGCGGTCGTCGGGGCGGCGGTGGTGGCGATGTCCGCCGCCTGCAGCTTCGGTTCCGGGTCCGGCGCCGAGCTGACCCTCTACAGCGCCCAGCACGAGGAGCTGGTCAGCGCGATGGTGCACGGCTTCGCCGAGGAGACCGGGATCGACGTGGTCATCCGGTCCGGCAGCGACTTCGAGCTGGGCAACCAGCTGGTGCAGGAGGGCAGCGCGTCGCCGGCGGACGTGTTCCTGACCGAGAACTCGCCGGCCATGACGCTGGTGGCGAGCAAGGGCCTGCTCGCCCCGCTGGATGCCGCGACCGTCGCCCAGGTGCCCCCGCGGTTCGTCTCCTCCGGCCGGGACTGGCTCGGCTTCGCCGCCAGGTCGACCGTGCTGGCGTACCACCCCGGGCTGCAGCCGGCGCGCGACCTGCCGAAGTCGATCATGGACCTGGCCGACCCGCGGTGGAAGGGCGACGTCGGCATCGCCGCCGCCGGCGCCGACTTCCAGGCGATCGTCAGCGCGGTGCTCGCGACCAGGGGTGAGGCCGCCACCACGGCCTGGCTGAAGGGCCTGAAGGCGAACGCGAAGGTCTACCGCAGCAACGTCGCGGTGATGGCCGCGGTCAACTCCGGCGAGGTGCGGACCGGGATCATGTACCACTACTACTGGTACAAGGACCGCGCCGAGTCCGGCGCGAACAGCCGCAACGTGGAGCTGAAGTTCTTCGGCAACCAGGACCCGGGCGGCTTCGTCAGCGTCTCCGGTGCCGGCGTGCTCGCCGCCGGCGACCACGCCGCGGACGCGCAGAAGCTGGTCCGGTACCTGACCGGCCGGGACGGGCAGGAGGCGCTGGTGCGCAGCAACGCGCTGGAATACCCGGTCGGCACCGGGATCGCCGCCAACTCCCGGCTCAAGCCGCTGTCCGAGCTGGACCCGCCGCCGGTCGACATCGGCAGGCTGGACGGCGCGAAGGTGGTCGCGCTGATGCAGCAGGCCGGGCTGCTCTAGATCCGGCCGCGATGGCGCTGCAGACCCCGACCGACACCGGGCCGCTGACGAGCCCGCCGGCCCCCCGCGGACGGCGGGCGCCGGTGTCACCGCTGCTGGTGGTGGCCGCGGTCGCGGTCGCGCTGCTGGCGCTGGTGCCGCTGTGGTTCGTCGTCGGCTACACGATCCGGACCGGCTGGGCCGAGTCCGCCCGGCTGGTCTTCCGCGACCGCACCGGCTACCTGCTGTGGAACACCGGCCGGCTGGTCGTCGGCAGCGTCGCGCTGTGCCTGCTGCTCGGCACCGCGGCCGCCTGGCTGGTGGAGCGGACCACGCTGCCCGGCCGTCGCCTGTGGACAGTGCTGCTGGTGGCGCCGCTGGCCGTGCCGGCATTCGTGAACAGCTTCGGCTGGGTGTCGCTGACCAGCCGGGTCAACGGGTACGCCGGGGCGCTGCTGATCGTGACGCTGTCGTACTTCCCGCTGGTCTTCCTGCCGGCTGCCGCGGCGCTGCGCGGGCTGGACCCGGGCCTGGAGGAGTCGGCGTACTCACTCGGGCTCGGCCGCTGGCCGACGTTCCGCCGGGTGCTGCTGCCGCAGCTGCGCCCGGCCCTGCTCGGCGGCGCGCTGCTGGTCGAGCTGCACCTGCTGGCCGAGTTCGGCGCTCTGCAGCTGCTGCGCTACCCGACCTTCACCACCGCGATCTACGACCAGTACCAGTCGTCGTTCACCAGCACGGCGGCGAACATGCTGGCCGGCGTGCTGGTGCTGTGCTGCCTGCTGCTGCTGCTCGCCGAGGTCCGGCTGCGCGGCCGGGCCCGGTACGCCCGGGTCGGCGCCGGCGCGGCCCGCCCGGCCACCCCGGCCCGGCTGGGCCCGGCTGCGCGCGCCGGCACCCTGGCCGGGCTCGCCGCGCTGGTCGGGCTGGCGCTGGCGGTGCCGCTGGCCAGCCTGGTCCGCTGGCTGCTCGCCGGCAGCTCGACCGCCTTCGACGCCGCCGACCTGGCCGGCGCGGCCGCCACCTCGCTCAGCCTGGGCGCGGCCGCCGCGGCGGTGACCACGCTGCTCGCGGTGCCGGGCGCCTGGCTGGCGGTCCGGCACCGCGGCCGGCTGGCCACCCTGCTTGAGCGCAGCACGTACCTGGGCAGCTCGGTGCCCGGCATCGTGGTGGCGCTGGCACTGGTGACGCTGGCCATCCGGTACGCCCGGCCGGTCTACCAGACCGTGCCGCTGCTGGTGGCCGGCTACGTGATCCTCTTCCTGCCGCGGGCGGTGGTGACCGTCCGGGCCGCCCTGGCGCAGGCGCCGCCGGTGCTCGACTCGGTGGCGCACAGCCTCGGCGCCGGCCCGCTGGCCACGCTGCGCCGGGTGACGCTGCCGCTGATCGCGCCCGGCCTCGGCGCCGGCGCCGCGCTGGTCTTCCTCGCCGTGGTGACCGAGCTGACCGCCACCCTGCTGCTGGCCCCGACCGGCACCGTCACGCTGGCGACCCGGTTCTGGCAGCAGAGCAACAGCCTGGCCTACGGTGCCGCGGCGCCGTACGCGGCGCTGATGGTGCTGCTCTCGGCGCCGGCGACGTTCCTGCTCACCCGGGAGGCCCGGGCCCGATGACCTCGCTCACCGTCCGCGGGGTGACCCGCTCCTTCGGTCCGGTCCAGGTGCTGTCCGGAGTGGACCTGCACGTGCCGGAGCGGACCGTCACCGCGGTGCTCGGCCCGTCCGGCTGCGGCAAGACCACGCTGCTCCGGCTGGTCGCCGGCTTCGACGACCCGGACTCCGGCACGATCGCGTTCGGCGACGAGACGGTGTACGGGGGCGGCCGGTCCCGGCCGCCGCAACGCCGCCGGGTCGGCTACGTGCCGCAGGAGGGTGCGCTCTTCCCGCACCTGTCGGTCGCCGCCAACGTCGCCTTCGGACTGTCCCGGAAGGACCGTGCGGCGGCCCGGGTGGCCGAGGTGCTGGAGCTGGTCGGGCTGGAGCCGGCGCTGGCCGACCGGCAGCCGCACCAGCTGTCCGGCGGCCAGCAGCAGCGGGTCGCGCTGGCCCGGGCGCTGGCCCCGCGGCCGGCGATCGTGCTGCTGGACGAGCCGTTCTCGTCCCTGGACGCGGCGTTGCGGGAGTCCACCCGGCGAGCCGTCGGCGCGGCGCTGGCCGCGGCCGGCGCGACCGCGGTGCTGGTCACCCATGACCAGGCCGAGGCGCTGTCGCTGGCCGACCAGGTCGCGGTGATGCGGGCCGGCCGGCTGGTGCAGCTCGACTCGCCGGAGACGGTCTACCGGTCGCCCTCCGACGCCGGCGTGGCCCGGTTCGTCGGCGAGGCGGTGCTGCTGCCCGCGCAGGTGCGCGACGGGCGGGCGGCCTGCGCGCTCGGCTCGCTGCCGGTGCGCGCGACCGGGGACGGCCCGGCCCGGATCCTGCTGCGGCCCGAGCAGATCCTGCTCGACGCCGGTCCGGCCGGGGGCGGGACCGGCGGCGGGCCCGGGGTGGAGGCCAAGGTGCGCGACGTCAGCTACTTCGGCCACGACGCCGCGGTCCGGCTCGAGCTGGTCGGCGGTCCGGAGGTGCTGGCCCGGGTCGCCGGGCACGCGCTCCCCCAGCCCGGCGCGACCGTACGCCTCACCGTCGCCGGCGAAGCGCTCGCCTACCCCCAACCCTGACCGCCGGCGCAGGCGCCGAGGTCGCCGGGACTGGTCAACACCTCCGGCGCCGTCGTGAGCGGTCAGGGTTCGGCGGTGCGCAGCGTCGTCTGGACGCCGAGGAAGCGGCCGACGTCCACGGCTTCGGCGGCCAGCGCAGCCTGGACCTCGGCTGGGAGCGGACCGAACGGGCGGACCTCGACCAGCAGGCCGCCGGACCGCTTCCGGGTGCGCCAGGTGCCCGCCACGCGGCCGGTCACCAGCAGCGCCGGCCGGATCACACCGCCGCCCGGATGGACGTCCCGGACGTGCTCGTCGGAGACGATCAGGCTTCGGTCCCGCCAGCCGAGGAGGTAGGGGTCGAACGCCGGGAGCAGCCGCACCACGGGATCGGTCGGGACCGGCTCGTCGAGCCAGCCGGCCCGCGCGCTGGGTAGCCAGGCCGGACGGCCGGCGACCGCCACCTCCGTCAGTTCCCCGGCGACGGCCTCCAGACCGGTCCGGGCGTCGGCCGCGGGAAGCCCTGTCCAGGAGGCGAAATCCGACAGGCCGGCCGGCCCGTGCGCGGCGAGGTAGCGTCGAGCGAGCTCGGCCAGGGCCTCCTCGCGGGGCAGCGGAGGCGCCGGCTTCACCCAGTCCTCCAGCAGGACGTACGTCGGCTGCCTGTCGCGATCCGGTCCCAGGCAGATCAGCCCGTCGAGCGCGGCCCGGCCGAGCAGGTGCGGTCGGGCCTGGCCGTCGAGGCGGATGCCCCGGGCGGCGAGCTCCTCGGCGATCTCGGCCCGGGTCAGAGGTCCCCGGTGCGCCAGCACCTCGCGGAGCGCCCGGATGGCCCGGGCGCAGGTCTCCTCGTCAAGTCCGAGCTGCTCCCGACGGCGCGCGCTCGCTCGCACGAGGTGCGGGCCGAGCAACGCCAGCAGCCACCCGACGTCCTCGGCCGCCAGCAGGTGCAGCGTGTAGCGCATGGCCCAGGTGCGCACGATGCTGCGCTCCTCCTCGCGGGCGCGCCGCACGCCGGCGGCGAGCAGGCCGGTGCTCCGCGCTCGTACCGCCAGCGGCGCCGCCGCCGGATCCTGCGCCTGGACGGCACCGAGATCCCGGACGACACGCGGCGCGGTGCCGTCCGCTGCCCGGGGCCGGCTCAGCCGTTGCGCGCGCATCCGCAGCCAGCGGACCTGCCCCACCGACAGGGACCGTGCCATGCGCGCTCCTCCCGCGGCGGGTCCGCGGATCGACGACCGCCACCACCGCTACCCCAGCACAGCAGGACGCCTCCGCCGAACCCCGCCGCGCCGGCGCCGCTCAGAGGAGGCGGGTCACCGTCCTTCTTCGAGTGCGTCGCGCTGGCTGGCCTCCGAACCCCGCTCCGGTGGCAGGTGACGCGCGAACCAGTCCCGCGCCAGCCGCGCCACCTGCTCCAGCGCGCCGGGCTCCTCGAACAGGTGCGACGCGCCCGGGACGATCTCGAGCCGGGTGTCGCCGGCGAGCATCCGCATCGCCTGCCGGTTGAGGTCGAGCACCGTCGGGTCGCGCTCCCCCACGATGAGCAGGGTCGGCTGGCGCACCAGCCGGAGGAACCCGCCGGCGAGGTCGGGTCGCCCGCCGCGGGAGACGACCGCCGCGACCGACGCGGGCCGCCCAGCGGCCGCGACCAGAGCCGCTGCCGCGCCGGTGCTGGCACCGAACAACCCGACCGCGAGCGTCGCGGTCGGCTCCTGCTCGCCGAGCCAGTCCGTCAGCGCCGCCACCCGTACGGCGAGCCGGTCGATGTCGAAGCGCAGCTCGCGGGTCCGCATGTCGACCTGCTCCTCGGCCGGCGTGAGCAGGTCTACCAGGAGCGTGGCCAGGCCGGCGCGCTGCAGTTCCGCCGCCACCTGGCGGTTGCGAGGGCTGTGCCGGCTGCTGCCACTGCCATGGGCGAACAGGACCACGCCCCGCGCGGTGCCCGGCACGACGAGCTCCCCCTCCAGCACGACGCCCACCACCGGGATCGTCATGCTGTGCCGGGTTGCGTTCATGCCACCCTCCTGGGGCAGGCGTCCGGACCGTGGTCGGGGCTCGGTCCCCTCCGGTCCTACACCCCGGGAACGGTCGGGCCTACCCCCGCCGCCCTCGACGAACCCTCCGAGCACACCCCGCGGCGTCCTCGCGTGAGCCGGGCGGCAGGATCGCGCGGCGCTCCGGTACCGCCTGCTGGCGTCGCGCCTGGCGCCAGGGTGCCCGGCGTCGCGCTCGCCCGCACCGACGGTCGAGGAACCGCTGGTGGTCGAGCGCGACGAACCGCCTGGGGCCGAACCGCTTCATCAGCTCGGGCGGGAAATGCGCCCGCGCCCGAGCCTTCGCGGTCAGCCGGTCCTCGGTATGGGCGGGTCGGGTCCGGCGGCGGGTGTGTGCTGGTGGTTGCGTTGCGGTCGCTGGTCGGGGTCGGTCCAGGGTGGGGGCCGGAATTCGGGGGTGCCCTCGGCGGTGAGGCTGATCTGCCAGTCGCCGTGTTCGACGAGGCGGTGGTGGTGGCCGCAGAGCAGGACGCCGTTGGCGAGGGAGGTGGTGCCGCCGGTGGCCCAGGGGTGGATGTGGTGGGACGGTGACCACGACCTGCGGCGGGTTTCCGCCGGTCTGCGGCAGGGTGCCGGCGGCCAGCGCGCGCCGGCACAGTTCGGTCAGGGCGTCGGCGCGGCGCCGGCCGGGGGTCCGCGGGTCGGGCCGGTCCGCGGCGGTCGGCCGCGGCGCGGACAGCGGATCCAGCGCCGCGCGGACGGCCGCGGCGCCTTCGGGGTCCAGCCGGCCGCGCAGCCAGGCTCCGCCCTGCCCGTCCGGGGTGAGGCACAGCTGCATCCGCTGGGCCGCCCGGTCCTCCGCCCGGGCCAGCGTGTCCCCGTCGCGGGTGTCGGCGGCGTCCGGGTCGGCCACGGCGAGCAGCCGCCGGCCTGGCCGGGCCAGCACTAGCGGGTCGAAGGAGCCGGCATGCTCGATCAGGTCACGCTCGGCGGCCCGGCGCAGCGCCCGGTCGGCCGGCAGCTCGGCCACCGTCCGAGCGATCACCGTGGCGTGACCCAGACCCAGCCGGCCGGCCGCGCAGGCCTGCCCGGTCTGCTGCAGGCCGGCCCGCAGCGCCCGCCCGGTCCGCAGGTACGACGTCGCCTCGGCCGGACAGATCCGCAGCCGGTGCCGCAGCCAGGCCTGCCCGCTCGGTGCGCCGTCGGCGAGCAGCGCCTGCCGGGCGTCGGCCTCCCCGACCAGCCGCAGCAGCAGCGCCTGCGCCTGCGCCACCACCGCACCGGCCTGCACCACCTGCTCCACCAGCCGCCGGTCATCCAACGACCAGACCGGCGCCTGGACAGCCTGCCCCAGCAGCGACCGCAGCCCGGCCAGCGCACCCTCCACCGGATGCGTACTGTCCTCCACCACTGCGGTCATACCGGCACGCTACCGACCACCACCGACAATTCCGGACGGCGCAACCCGGCGAGATGCCGAGCCCTCCCGGGGAGACCGGGACCCGGTCGAGGCGCGGAAGCTCTCGGCGCAGGTCCTCTCGCCAAGATCCCCGGGACACGCCCTGGCACGGCCGAATAGGGTGTGACGGAGCTTCCGAGTCCGGGAGGTGCGGCGTGGCGGACGAGACCGACCTGGCCCGGCAGGTGGAGGGGCAGACGGTGCCCCGGTGGCTGGGGCGCAACGTCGCGGAGGCGCCCGACGCGCTGGCGCTGCGCCGGCTGCGGGCTGACGGATCAGCCGGGTCAGCCGGGTCAGCCGGGTCAGCCGGCTCAGCGGGCTCAGCCGGCTCAGCGGGCTCAGCCGGCTCAGCGGTCGAGGACTGGACCTGGGCCCAGGTCGGCGACGAGTCCGCCCGGCTGGCCCGGGCGTTCGGCCGGCTGGGGCTGGCCCGCGGCGACCGGGTGCTGCTCTTCCTGCGCAACCGGCCCGAGTTCCACCTCGCCGACCTCGCCGCGCTGCTCGCCGGCGGCACCCCGTTGTCCATCTACAACTCCTCCGCGCCGGAGCAGGTCGGCTACCTCGCCGCGCACAGCCGGGCCCGGATCGCCGTGGTCGAGGACATCGGCTTCCTGCAGCGGCTGCTCAAGGTCCGCGACGAGCTGCCGGACCTGCGCGCGGTCGTGGTCGTGGACGACCCGGACCGGCTGGCGCCGGCCGACGTGGTGCGCTTCGCCGACCTGCTCGGCGACGACCCGGTCGACCTGGAGGCGGCCGCCGCCGCGGTCCGGCCAGAGGACCTGGCCACGGTCATCTACACCTCCGGCACCACCGGCCCGCCGAAGGGCGTGATGCTCGACCACGTGAACGTCGCCTGGCAGGTCCTCGGCCACCACGACCTGCTGGAGCCGCAGCCGGGCGCACGGGCCGTCTCGTACCTGCCGATGGCGCACATCGCCGAGCGGATCGTGACCCACTACGACTGGCTCTGGCTGCGCTCCGAGGTGACCTGCTGCCCCGACCAGAGCCAGCTGGGGGCGTACCTGGCGGCGGTCCGGCCGACCAGCCTCTTCGGCCCGCCGCGGGTGTTCGAGAAGCTGCGAGCCGGGATCGAGGCCGCGGTCGCTGCCGGCGGGCCGGACCGGGTGGCCGGCTTCGCCCGGGCGCAGCAGATCGGCCGGCAGGTCGCCGAGCTGCGCGCGGCCGACCAGCCGCTGCCAGCCGAGCTGGCGGCCGCGTGGGAGCAGGTCGACGCGGCCGCGTTCGCGCCGCTGCGGCAGCGGATCGGGCTGGACCGGGTGCGGTACTGCTTCGCCGGCGCCGCGCCGCTGCCGGTCGACGTGCTGCTGTTCTTCCGGTCCATCGGCCTCCCGTTCTCCGAGATCTACGGGATGAGCGAGAACAGCGGAGGCATGACCTGGGACCCGTACCGGGTGAAGCCGGGGACGGTCGGCCGGCCGTACCCGGGGACCGAGGTCCGGCTGCTCGACGACGGCGAGGTGGTCTGCCGCGGCGGCATCGTGTCCCGCGGCTACCTGGACGACCCGGAGCGGACCGCCGAGGCCTTCGACGCCGACGGCTGGCTGCACACCGGCGACATCGGGAGGTTCGACGCCGACGGCTACCTGTCCATCGTGGACCGGAAGAAGGAGCTGATCATCACGGCCGGCGGCAAGAACGTGTCGCCGGCGAACATCGAGGCCAGGCTCAAGTCACTGCCGCTGGTCGGGCAGGCCTGCGTGGTCGGCGACGGCCGGCCGTACCTGGTGGCGCTGCTGGTGCTCGACCCGGAGGTGGCGCCGGTGTGGGCGCGCGCCGAGGGGCTGGCCGCGACCGACCTGCCCGCGCTGGCCGCCGACCCGACCGTACGGGCCGAGCTGGACCGCGGTGTGGCGGAGGTCAACCGGCACTTCTCGCAGGTGGAGGGCATCAAGCGGTTCGCGGTGCTGGCCGACGAGTGGGTGCCGGACTCGCCGCAGCTGACCGCGACGATGAAGCTCAAGCGCCGCGGGGTGCTGTCCGCGTACGCGGACGTGATCCAGTCCCTCTACCCGGACGGTGGCCCGGTAGCCTCCCGGGGGTGAGTGCGACGCGGCACGGCTTCGAGACCCTTGCCATCCACGCCGGGCAGGAGCCCGACGCGGGCACCGGGTCGGTCGTGGTCCCGATCCACCAGACCTCCACGTACAAGCAGGACGGCGTCGGCGGCCTGCGCGGCGGCTACGAGTACAGCCGGTCCGCGAACCCGACCCGGGACGCGCTGCAGGAGTGCCTGGCCGCGCTGGAGGGCGCAGCCCACGGGCTGGCCTTCGCCTCCGGGCTGGCCGCCGAGGACTGCCTGCTCCGCACGGTCCTGGTGCCCGGCGACCACCTGGTCGTCCCGGACGACGCGTACGGCGGGAGCTACCGGCTCTTCGCCAAGGTGCTGAGCCGGTGGGGCGTCGAGGCCACCCCCGTGCACCTGGCCGACCTCGGCGCGGTCCGCGCGGCGCTGCGCCCGGCCACCAAGGTGCTGTGGTGCGAGACCCCGACCAACCCGCTGCTCGGCATCGCCGACATCGCCGCACTGGCCGGGCTCGCGCACGACGCCGGCGCGCTGCTCGTGGTGGACAACACCTTCGCCTCGCCGTACCTGCAGCAGCCGCTCGCTCTCGGCGCGGACGCGGTGGTCCACTCCACCACGAAGTACCTCGGCGGGCACTCCGACGTGATCGGCGGCGCCCTGGTGGTGGACGACGCCGAGCTGGCCGAGCGGCTCGCCTTCCACCAGAACGCGATGGGCGCGGTGCCCGGCCCGTTCGACTCCTGGCTGGTGCTGCGCGGGGTGAGGACCCTCGGCGTCCGGATGGACCGGCACTGCGCGAACGCGGAGCGGGTGGCTGAGATGCTGCTCGCGCACCGCGCGGTCGACCGGGTCTACTACCCCGGCCTGCCGGACCACCCCGGGCACGAGATCGCGGCCAAGCAGATGCGCGGCTTCGGCGGGATGGTGTCCTTCACCCTGCACGGCGGCGAGGCGGCGGCGCTGCGGGTGTGCGAGCGGACCGAGGTCTTCCTGCTCGCCGAGTCGCTCGGCGGGGTGGAGTCGCTGATCGAGCACCCGAGGACGATGACGCACGCCTCGGTGACCGGCTCCCCGCTGGAGGTGCCGTCGACGCTGGTCCGGCTGTCGGTCGGGATCGAGTCGATCGACGACCTGCTGGCGGACCTGGCGCAGGCGCTCGGTTAGGGCCCGGTCAGCCGCGCGGGTTGGTGGCGGTCGGGTCGCCCGCCCTGCCGATCCGGGACGTGTCCAGGCAGCCGGCGAGTGCCGGCGCCGCGGGCCGCGCCTGCCGCGCCGGCCGCCACGCCTGGTCGTCGAAGACCGGCTGGACCGTGACGAACTCGGTGCCGGGCGAGCAGGCGTCCGCCGCGGGCGCCTGCGACCGGGCGGTCGCGACCAGCACCCCGCCCGCGGTGGTCACCACCAGCGCCGACGCGAGCAGCGCGGCCGGCAGCAGCCGGGGGCGCCGGGTGCGCCGGGTGCGCCGGGTGCGCCGGGTGCGCCGGGTGCGCGTCGACGGGGACACCCCACCATCCTGCCAGGCGGCCGGTCCGGCGGCACGTGCCAGCCGCCCCGCTGGCCCGACTGTGCGATGAGGCCACCTGACGTGACCGATCAGGCGTACAGTCCGTGCACGGGGGAGTCCCAGGACGCTCGCACCCGTGCCTCCGTCGCCCCGGCGTACAACTGTCCGGCTCGGTACCGATTGCGGGTGGACGCCATGACGTCGACCAGTGGCCCAAAGGACGCGACCTCCAGCGACGCGACCTCCAGCGAGCAGCCGCCGGCCGCCGAGCGCAAGCGGTCCTCGCGCACCCGGCAGACGGTCAAGGGCGTGCTGTCGGCCGTCCTGGTGATCGCGATCTTCTACTTCCTGTTCAGGAAGATCGACTTCGCCGAGGTGTGGGCCGAGATCCGCAGCCTGACCTGGCTCGAGCTCAGCACCCTGCTCGCCCTCGCCGCCTGGAACCTGACGACCTATGCGTACGTCTGGATGTCGGTCACGACGCCCCCGCTGTCGTTCGGCCGGTCGATGATAATGACCCAGTCGACCACCGCGGTGGCGAACACGGTGTACGGGGGCGCCGCCATCGGCATCGGCATGACGTACTCGATGTTCGGCGGCTGGGGCTACTCGCGCTCGAGGACCACCACCGCGGTGCTGGTCTCCGGCGTCTGGAACAGCTTCATCAAGCTCGGCCTGCCGGTGCTGGCACTGGCTCTCGTCGCCCTGCAGGGCAGCGCCGGCGGCGGCCGCGTCACCGCGGCGCTCATCGGACTGGCCGGCCTGGTGGCGGCTGTCGTCATCTTCGGGCTGATCCTGCGCAGCGAGGCGATGGCGCGGACGATCGGCCTGCGGGCCGCCCGCGTCGCGTCCTGGATCCTGCGGCCGTTCGGCCGGCCACCGGCGCGCGGCTGGGAGCTGGCGACGGTCAAGTTCCGCTCCCGCACCGTCGAGCTGATCAGCCGGCGCTGGCTGTGGATCACGATCACCTCCCTGGTCAGCCACCTCTCGCTGTTCCTGGTCCTGCTGGTCGCCCTGCGCCATGTCGGGGTCAGCAACACCGACGTGTCCTGGGCCGAGGTCCTGGCCGTCTTCGCGTTCGCCCGGCTGGCCACCGCGATCCCCTTCACCCCCGGCGGGGCCGGCGTGGTCGAGGCCGTGCTGATCGGTGGCCTGGTCGCGGCCGGCGGCGACTCCGCCGAGGTGACCGCCGCGGTGCTGATCTACCGGGCGCTCACCTGGGCCCTCCCGATCCTCGTCGGGGTCGTCGCGTACGTGTGGTGGCGGCGGTCGGCCCGATCCGCCCGGGCGGAGCCGCACACCGGGACGGAGCCGGACACTGCGGCGGAGCCGGAGACCGGGACGGAGCCGGAGACCGGGACGGAGCCGGAGGCGTTGGACCAGCCGGCCGTGCCCGGCCGGGAGGTGCGCTAGCCGCCGGGCTGCCAGACCATCAGGACCGCGATCACCAGGTAGCAGAGGCTGCTGACGCCGGCGACCGCGCCGACCCGGCCGGCCAGGTGGCCGGTGGACCCGCCGCCGGCCGCCTGCGCGGTGGCCGCCCGCAGCAGCGGCGCGAGCAGCAGCACGACCAGCAGGGTGGCGAGCACGAAGAGCAGGATCGAGACGAGCAGCCAGGGGTCGGTGAGCTCGTCGCCGTACTGCCGCTGGACCAGGCCGAAGCCGACCACCCCGACCGCGATGGAGGCCCAGCCGTTGACGGTGACCACCCGGGCCAGCAGCCTCAGCCCGCCGGCGTCGCCGGCGGTCAGCGCGCGCGGGCCCTGGTTGGCGGCCGAGACCAGCGGGCCGATGAGGAAGATCGCCAGCACCACATGCAAGGTCAGCAGCACGGTCCGCACGGGCCGGGAGCCTAGTCAGGCGGACCGGCGGCGGCCCCGGCGGGCCCGGAGGTAGTCGCTGACGACGTACTCGCCGAGCCGCTCCGGACGGGGCGAGAAAACCCGGCCGCCGTTGCGCTTCGCCAGCTCCTGGACGAAGCGGACCAGCGCCGGCTCCTCGTCGAGCATGAAGACGTTGATGGTCGCGCCGCGCCGCGTGCACCGCTCCACCTCGGCCATGGTCAGCGCGAGCGTCTCCGGCAGCGGTGGCCAGGCGAACTCGGCCCGCCCGTCCCGGCCAAGGTGCGCGGTCGGCTCGCCGTCGGTGACCACCAGGATGACCGGCTCGCCGACCCGGTAGCGGTCCAGGTGCCGGCGGGCCAGCATCAGCGCGTGCTGCAGGTTGGTCCCCTGCACCATGTCCCAGGACAGCCCGGCCAGCCCGGTCGAGCTGATCGGGCGGGCGTAGTTCGAGAAGCCGATGATCTCGATCCGGTCCTGCGGGAAGCTCGTGGTCACCAGCGCGTGCAGCGCCAGCGCGGTCGACTTCGCCGCCCCCCAGGTGCCGCGCAGGGCCATCGAGTACGACAGGTCGACCAGCAGCGCCACCGTCGCCGAGGTGCGCCGCTCGGTCTCCACCACCTCGAAGTCCTCGACCTCCAGTTTCACCGGCCCCGGCCCGGACCGCAGGACGGCGTTGCGGACCGTACGGACGACCTCCAGCGGCTGCTCGTCGCCGTACTCCCAGCCCCGCGACGACCCGGTCGGCTCTCCGGCGGCGCCGGCGTCCCGCACGTCGTGGGTGCCCCGGCCGCGCGACTCCAGCACCGAGAAGACGCGGCGCAGCGCGGTCGCGCCCAGCCGCCGTACGGCCCTCGGGGTCAGCTCCAGCGCGCCGCCGGACCGGTTGAGGTAGCCCTGCCGCTGCAGCTCCCGCTCCACCCGGCGCAGCGCCTCCAGGTCGTCGACC
Organism: Mycobacteriales bacterium; assembly: GCA_045806925.1. Taxonomy (GTDB): domain Bacteria; phylum Actinomycetota; class Actinomycetes; order Mycobacteriales; family CADCTP01; genus CADCTP01. The sequence goes on along the minus strand of JBJMII010000137.1, from coordinate 3,663 downwards.
GCCTGCCGGCCGAGCGCCCGCTCCACCAGCTCCGGGTCGACGTCGTCCAGCGACGCGCCCGGGTAGTCCTGGTCGAGCATCGCGTCCAGCTCGTCGAGGTCCGCGATCTCCTGCAGCGCGCCGGTCGCGTCGCCGAGGCCGAGCGGCCGGTCGCCGTCCATCCGCTCCCGGCCGCCCCAGCGCAGGTCCGGCCGGGCCGCGCGCAGCTGCCGCTGCAGCCGGTCCAGCTCGCCGGCCAGCCCGGCGTCGCCGAGCGCGCCGGCCATCAGGTCGGCCAGCTCCTGCCGCTGCTCGTCGGACAGGCTGTCCAGCAGCCGCTGCTGGGCGGCGGCCCGGCGGGCCAGCGCGTCGACGAGCTCGGCCAGGTTCTCCGGGCGCTCCGGGAAGAAGTCGCCGTACCGCTGCATGAACCGGTCGAACTGCTCCTGGGTGTGCTCGCCGCGGGCGTCCGCCTCGAGCATGTCGTTGAGCGCGGCGACCATCTCCCGCACCCGGGCGACGTCCTCCGGGGTGGCGCCGCGCAGCGCGTCGCGCATCCCGCGGAACTGGCTGTCCAGCACCTCCCGGCGCAGCAGGTCCTTGATCTCCTCGTACGCCTGCCGCGCCTGGTCCGAGCGCCACTGGTACTCCGACAGCTCCCGTACGGCCCGGGCCGGGTCGTCCGGCAGCGCGTCCAGCTGCGCCTCCGCGAACCGGGCCGAGTCGTCCGGGTCCGGGAACAGCGCGCGCCGCTCCGCCGCGAGCGCCCGGTCCAGCAGCTCCCGGACCTGCTCCAGGGTGCCGTCCAGCCGGCCGCGGCGGCGCGCCGCCCGGGCCCGCTGGCGGACCTTGCGGCGCAGCTCGTCCAACCCGCGCAGGCCGTCCGGATCGCCGGTGCCCTGTTGCAGCAGCCGGCGCAGCGCCTCGCCCGGGCTGGCACCCGCCAGCACGTCGTCGCCGATCTCGTCCAGCGCGCGGCGCACGTCGAACGGCGGCTCCAGCGGGTCGCGGCCGCCGCGCCACGCCCCGTACCGGTAGCCCGGGCGGTACACGGCTCAGCCGCCGTAGACGGTGCGGCCGCCGCCGACGTCGTCCTTGGCCAGCCGCCGCATGAGGTGCAGCCCCTCCAGCGCGAACTCGACCGCGGCCGCCGCCAGCCCGACCGCGCTCGAGCCCTCCGGACCGCTGGACGGCTCCAGCCGGGACAGCAGGGTCGCCAGCGTCGGGAACGTGCCGACCTGGCGGAGCAGCTCGCCGGCCGGGACCAGGTCGCCGGTCTCCACCGACAGCCCCTCGTCGAACTTCGACTGCAGCGCGGACAGGTCCTGCCCGGCCAGCCGGGCCCGGAAAGTCTCCGCCACCGTACGGCGGAGCAGGTGCTCCAGCACCTCGACCTCGCGGCCCTCGTCGGCGTCCTCGAACTCGACCTTGCCGCGGGAGGCCGGCACCACCGCCGGCAGGTCGCAGACCCGGGCGACGGCCAGCGGCTCACCGGTGACCGCGGCGCGGCGGACCGCGGAGGCGGCGACCGTCTCGATGCCGGCGATCGCGAACCGGGCCGACACGCCGGAACGCTGGTCGACCTGCGGCGCCTCCCGGACCGCGCGGGAGAAGCGGGCGACCACCTCGAGCACGTGGTCCGGCACCACCGGCGCCGGGTGTGGGCCGTCCACCGCCCAGACCAGTGCCGCCTCCTGCCGGACCAGCTCGATCTCGTCGGCCAGGTCCAGCGGGTAGTGCGTGCGCACCTCGGCGCCGAAGCGGTCCTTCAGCGGGGTGATGATCCGGCCCCGGCTGGTGTAGTCCTCCGGGTTGGCGCTGGCGACCAGCAGCAGGTCCAGCGGCAGCCGCAGCTGGTAGCCGCGGACCTGCACGTCCCGCTCCTCCAGCACGTTGAGCAGCGCGACCTGGATCCGCTCGGCCAGGTCGGGCAGCTCGTTGACGCTGAAGATGCCCCGGTTGGTGCGCAGCACGAGTCCGTAGTGGACGGTCTCCGGGTCGCCCAGGGTACGGCCCTCGGCCACCTTGATCGGGTCGACGTCACCGATCAGGTCGCCGACGCTGGTGTCCGGGGTGGCCAGCTTCTCGCCGTACCGCTGGGTGCGGTGCAGCCACCCCACCGGCGTCGCGTCACCGTGCTCGGCCACCGTCCGGCGGCCCCAGACCGAGACCGGCGCGTACGGGTGCTCGTTCAGCTCGCTGCCGGCCAGCACCGGGGTCCACTCGTCCAGCAGCCCGACCAGCGTGCGGATCAGCCGGGTCTTGCCCTGGCCGCGCTCGCCGAGCAGCACCATGTCGTGCCCCGCCAGCAGTGCCCGCTCCACCTCGGGCACCACAGTGTCGTCGAAGCCGACGATGCCGGGCAGCGTCGGCTCACCGGAAGCGAGCCTGGCCAGCAGGTTGTCGCGGACCTCCGCCTTGACGCTGCGGTGCACGTGGCCGGAGGCGCGCAACGCGCCGAGCGTGCTGATCTGCGGGGCACTCGTCACCCGACGACCGTACGTCGGGGCCGGGTCGCCCGCACAGGCCCGAGCGCCGAGGCCGTAAGTTCCGCTGGTGGCGGAATCCGGTCCGGTGCTGGCCGTGGACGTCGGCGGCACCAAGCTGGCGGCTGCGGTGGTGCTGCCGTCCGGGCTGCTGGTCGGCGCTGCGATGATGCCTACCCCGCCGCAGGCGGACGCGGAGACGCTTTGGGCGGCGCTGGCCCAGTTGCTGCGGCAGGTGCTGCGGACCGTCGGGCTGCCGGTGGTCGCGGCCGGCGTCGGCTGCGGCGGGCCGATGCGCTGGCCGGCCGGCGAGGTCTCCCCGGTGAACATCCCGGGCTGGCGGGACTTCCCGCTGCGGGCCCGGCTCGCGGCCGAGCTCGGCGTCCCGGTGCGGCTGCACAACGACGCGGTCTGCGCGGCGGTCGCCGAGCACTGGCGGGGTGCCGGCCGGGGTCACCCGGACATGCTCGGCATGGTCGTCTCCACCGGGGTCGGCGGCGGGGTGGTGCTCGCCGGCCGGGTGGTCGACGGCAGGTCCGGCAACGCCGGGCACGTGGGGCACGTCGTGGTCGAGCCGGACGGGCCGGTGTGCGGCTGCGGTGGGCGCGGGTGCCTGGAGGCGGTCGCCCGCGGGCCGGCGGTGGTCGCCTGGGCGCTCGCCGCCGGCTGGATGCCGGGCCGTCCGGCGCCGGCCGACGGGCGCGCGCTGGCGGCGTCCGCTCGGGCCGGAGACCCGATCGCGCTGGCCGCGTACGAGCGGGCCGGGACGATGCTCGGCCGCGGCATCGTCTCCGCCGTGGCGCTGCTCGACGTGACCGTCGTGGTGGTCGGCGGCGGCTTCGCCGCCTCGGGCGACCTGCTCTTCGAGCCGCTGCGCGCCGCCTACGCCCGGCACGCCGGGCTGCCGCACGTCCGCGCCGCGCGCGTCCTGCCGGCCGCGCTCGGCGCGGAGACCGGCCTGCTCGGCGCGGCCGCGCTGGTGCTGGCCGGCGACCGCTACTGGACCGGCGACTGACCGGTCACCCCGGGACCGGTCACCCGGGACCGGTCACCCCCAGACCAGGCAGAACGGGTGGCCCGCCGGGTCCGCGTACACCCGGAACTCAGCCCCCTCCCCGAGCAACCGGGTCGCCCCGGCGGCGAGCACCGCCTTCTCCGCGGTCTCCACGTCGTCCACCAGGACGTCGAGGTGGAACTG
>JBJMII010000136.1:0-30917 GCA_045806925.1 Mycobacteriales bacterium | reverse complement strand
TCGTCGAAGAGGAAGGTGGCCTGGCTGACCAGCGCGACCTGCTCGGCGACCCCGCCCCGGGGCAGCGCGCGCAGGTCGGCGCCGTCCACCAGCACCGCGCCGGTGTCGGGGTCGACGAGCCGGACCAGCAGCGCGGCGAGCGTCGACTTGCCGCTGCCCGTCGGGCCCACCACCGCGACCGTCCGGCCGGGCCGCACGTCGAAGTTGACCTCGTGCAGCACCGGCGCCGGCCCGCTGCCGAGGTCCTCCTCGCCGTCGATCCCGTCCGGCGCGGGCCCCGCGTACGCGAAGCTCACCTCGTCGACGGTCAGCCCGGCCGGGCGGCGGGCACCGTCCAGCCGGCGCTGCCCGTACGCCTGGCCGCCGCGCGCGGTGAGCACCCGCTGCACCCGCTCCCAGCCGACCACCACCCGGGGCAGGTCGGACAGCACCCAGCCGATCGCCCGGATCGGCATGGCCAGCACGCTGAACAGGTACGCAACGCTGACCAGCTCGCCGATCGTGGTGGCGCCGGACCGCAGCCGGACGGTGCCGACCAGCAGCACGGCCAGCGTGCCGAGCGTCGGTACCGCCTCCATCACCGGGTCGAAGAGCCCGCGCACCCGGCCGACCGAGATCATCGCGTCCCGCAGCTCCTCCGACCGGCGCCGGAACCGGTCGGTCTCCTCGTCCTCCCGGCCGAGCGTCTTGACCACCAGCGCGCCGTCGAAGCTCTCGTGCGCGACGCCGCTGACCTCCGCCCGCAGCTGCTGGGCGCGGGTCATCCGCGGCTCCATCCGGCGCGAGTAGGCGACGTTCACCGTGAAGATCGCCGGGAAGACGACGAGCCCGACCAGCGCGAGCACCGGGTCGGTGAGCACCAGCGCGACCGCGGTGATCGCCAGCATCAGCAGCGTGCCGCAGGCGAACGGCAGCGGGGCCATCACGTACCAGGTCGACTCGACGTCCGCGTTCGCGTTGGACAGCAGCGTGCCGGTCGGGTGCCGCTGATGCCAGGCCAGCGGGAGCCGCAGGTACTGCCGGACCACCCGTCGCCGGTACGCCGCCTGCAACCGGTACTGCACGATCCCGGCGCCGACCCGGCGGCCGATGATGCCGAGCACCTTGAGGATCGCGACGCCGAGGATCGCGGCCGCACCCGCGGCCAGCGTGCCGGCCCGGGACCGGCCCTGCTCGAAGGCCGGCACGATCACCTCCCCGGCGACCCGGCCCATCACGAAGGCGCTCGCCACGGTCATCGCGCCGTACAGCGCGCTGCCACCGACCGCGACCAGGAACACCCGCCACTGCTCCCGGATGCCGACGCCGACCACCCGCAGTCCGCGCAGCAGCACGTCGGTCGGCGTCGCGGACAAGCCTTTCCCCCTTGCGGTAGTACCGCGGTCATGCCGGTGTGGGACCCGCCCCGGCGCGCGCCGCAACTCCAGGTGCCCAGCTGCCGCGGGGTGCCTCCACTCCCACCCTACGGTCGAGTCCTCAGTGGCGGTACGCGATTCGTACCATCAGGGGGTGACAAGTCCCGCGGACACCGAGCGTGCCGCCCTCTGCGACCTGCTGACCGAGCTCGGGCCGGATGCGCCCACCCTGTGCGAGGGCTGGGGCACCCGTGAGCTGGCCGCGCACCTGGTGGTGCGGGACCGGCAGCCCAGGGCCTGGGTCGGGATCGCGGCCGGGACCGTGGTCCCGCCGCTCGGCCGGCTCGCCGACTCGGCGATGCAGGCCCAGGCCCGGCACCCGTACGAGGAGCTGGTCGAGCTGGTGCGCGCCGGGCCGCCGCGGTGGTCGCCGTTCGGGCTGCCCGGGGTCAAGGACGCGGTGAACCTGCTGGAGTTCGTGATCCACCACGAGGACGTACGGCGGGCGCAGCCCGGCTGGGGCCCGCGGGCGGTGCCGAAGTCGCTGGCCGACCAGGTGTGGACGGCGGTCCGGCTGACCGGCCGGGCCGCCTACCGGAAGGCGCCGGACGGGGTGCGGCTGCGCCGTGCCGGCACCGAGTCGGCGTCCACCGTGAAGGGCGGCGCCCTGGTCGTCACGATCGTCGGCGACCCGGTCGAGCTGGCGCTGTTCCAGACCGGGCGGCAGCGGGTGGCCCGGGTGGACCTGGCCGGCGACGACGCGGCGGTGGCCCGGCTGCTCGCCATGTCCTTGCGGCTGTGACCCGGAACACCCCCTGGTCGTGTTCCGGGACGGGCCGGCCGGGCGGCGGGCCCGGTTGGTGGGCGGTCCCGACGTGTGGAGGCCGTCCGCGCCGTACGCAGCGCACGAGCGGCCCAGCCGGACCGTCAGCTCCCGGCGCGCCCGATCGGTCACGAGTCCCCCTGCCCGCGGCCGACGACTCGTCGACCCGGACGTCGGCAGTCCGAGGTACGGCGATCAGGTCGTAGCCGAGCAGCGAGAAGGCACGAACCAGACGACCCAGCGCGGGGTTCCGGCCGGCCTCCATGGCGAGCAGGGTCGTCCGGTCGGCGCCGAGACGGCTCGCCAGTTGCTCCTGCGTGAGGCCGGCGGCGCGGCAGGCCTCGGCAAGCGTGGTCCCCAGGCCGGCGGCGCCCCGGATCCGATACCACATCGTCGCCTCCGATGTCGGCGCTTTCCAACATCATGACCCCATACCTATGATGTTGGCTGAATCCAGCATGCGGCTGCCCTACCGGACCGGGAGGCCGGCGGCGCGCAGCGCGTCCTTGACCTCGCCGATCCGCAGCCGGCCGAAGTGGAAGACGCTGGCCGCGAGCACCGCGTCCGCGCCGGCCTCGACCGCGGGCACGAAGTCGGCGAGCGTGCCGGCGCCGCCGCTGGCGATCACCGGCACCGTCACCGCGGCCCGCACCGCCCGCACCATCGCCAGGTCGTAGCCGTCCCGGGTGCCGTCCGCGTCCATCGAGTTGAGCAGGATCTCCCCCGCGCCGAGCTCCTGCGCGCGGGCCGCCCACTCCACCGCGTCGATGCCGGTGCCGCGCCGGCCGCCGTGCGTGGTCACCTCGAAGCCGGACGGGGTTGCCCGCTGGCCGGGCAGGGTGCGGCGGGCGTCCACGGACAGCACCACGCACTGCGAGCCGAAGCGTTCGGCGGCCTCCCGGAGCAGCTCCGGGCGGGCCAGCGCGGCGGTGTTCATGCCGACCTTGTCCGCGCCGGCCCGCAGCAGCGCGTCCACGTCCGCCGCCGAGCGCACCCCGCCGCCGACGGTGAGCGGGATGAAGACCTGCTCGGCGGTCCGCCGCACCACCTCGTACGTGGTCTCCCGGCCGGCGGCGGACGCGGTGATGTCGAGGAAGGTCAGCTCGTCCGCGCCCTCCGCGTCGTACACCCGGGCCATCTCCACCGGGTCGCCGGCGTCCCGCAGGCCGGTGAAGTTGACGCCCTTGACCACCCGGCCGCCGTCCACGTCCAGGCACGGGATCACCCGGACCGCCACGCTCAGTGTCTCGCTCAAGAGACCGCCGCCAGCGCCTGGGGCAGGGTGAACGCGCCGGCGTAGAGCGCCTTGCCGACCACCGCGCCCTCCACGCCGAGCGGCCGCAGCGCGGCCAGCGCCCGCAGGTCGTCCAGCATGGACACCCCACCGCTGGCCACCACCGGCCGCTCGGTGGCGGCGCAGACCTGCCGGTAGAGCTCGACGTTCGGCCCGGTCAGGGTGCCGTCCCGGCGGATGTCGGTGACGACGTAGCGGGCGCAGCCGGCGGCGTCCAGCCGGGCCAGCGCGTCCCACAGCTCGCCGCCGTCCCGGGTCCAGCCGCGGGCGGCCAGTCGGAAGGACGCGGACGAGCCCCTCACATCCAACCCGACCGCGATCCGCTCGCCGTGCCGGTCGATCGCCCGGGCCACCCACTCCGGGTGCTCCAGCGCGGCGGTGCCGATGTTGACCCGGGCCGCGCCGCTGGCCAGCGCGGCAGCCAGCGAGTCGTCGTCCCGGATGCCTCCGGACAGCTCGACCGCGACGTCCAGCGAGCGGACCACCTCGGCGAGCAGCTCGGCGTTGCTGCCCCGGCCGAAGGCGGCGTCCAGGTCGACCAGGTGCACCCACTCGGCGCCGTCCCGCTGCCAGCCGAGCGCCGCCTCGCGCGGGTCCCCGTACGCGGTCTCGGTGCCGGCCTCGCCGTGCACGAGCCGGACCGCGGTGCCGTCGGCGACGTCGACGGCCGGCAGCAGCGTGAAGCTCACCGGGTGCTCCGGTCCAGCAGTGCGGTGAGCACGGCCGGAGCGGCGAGCAGCGCGACCAGCACCACCCCGATCCGGATGCTCCACGAGTCGACCAGCAGGTAGGCGAACAGGCCGATGCCGAGCAGCACGAGCACCGTGGTCGCGCGCTGGCCGCGGGTGCGCCGGGTCCAGCGGCGGCCGGGCCGGGGCACCACGGTCCGGACCGCCGCCCGCCGCCGCTCACGGCGCTGCCGGCGGCGCGCCTGCTGCTCGGCGTGTATGCGCGCGTCGGCCACCCGGCGCGCGGACTCCGCCGTCCGGGCCGCCCGCCGCCGCGCCCGCTCCCTGCTCATCGCCGGCCCCGCCCGGTGCTCACAGCGTGTCCAGCCAGTTGCGCAGCAGCTCGGCGCCGGCGTCCCCGGACTTCTCCGGGTGGAACTGGGTGGCGCAGACCGCGCCGTGCTCCACCGCGGCGACGAAGGCCTCCCCGTGCTCGGCGGTGGTGACCAGTCCCTCGGTCCGCACCGCCGCGTACGAGTGCACGAAGTAGAACCGGGTGCCGGGGTCCAGGCCGGCGAAGAGGGCCGAGCCGACCGGTGGGCGGACCGTGTTCCAGCCCATGTGCGGCAGGATCGGCGCCGCCAGCCGGCGCACCTCACCGGGCAGCACGCCGAGGCCCTTGCTGACCAGCCCGTGCTCCGAGCCGGAGTCGAAGAGCACCTGCATGCCGACACAGATGCCGAGCACCGGCCCGGCGGCGGCGACCCGGTCCCGGATCGCCGGCCCGGCGCCGACCGCGTCGATCCCGGCCAGGCAGGCGGCGAAGGCGCCGACGCCGGGGACGACCAGCCCGTCCGCCGCGGCGACCGCGGCCAGGTCGGCGGTGACGGCGACGTCGGCACCGACCCGGGCCAGCGCCCGCTCGGCGGAGCGCAGGTTGCCCGAGCCGTAGTCGAGAACCACGACCTTCACGCCGGCCTCCGCGCCGGCCCGTGCACCCCGCCACACCCCGGGAGACGGTGTCTCACAGCGACCCCTTGGTGCTCGGCACCCCGGAGACCCGCGGGTCGAGCGCACAAGCATCCCGCAGCGCCCGCGCCACCGCCTTGAACTGCGCCTCCACGATGTGGTGCGCGTCCCGCCCACCGAGCACCCGGACGTGCAGCGCGATCCGCGCGTTGTGCACGAACGACTCGAAGACGTGCCGGGTCAGCGTGGTCGGGTAGACCGGGCCGATGGTGGGCGGCATCCCGTCCGGCTCGACGTGCACCAGGTACGGCCGGCCGGACAGGTCGACCGCGACCTGCACCAGCGACTCGTCCAGCGGCACCAGCGCGTCGCCGAAGCGGCGGATCCCCGCCTTGTCCCCGAGCGCCTGCCGGAACGCCTCGCCGAGCGCGATCGCGGTGTCCTCGACGGTGTGGTGCGCGTCGATCTCCAGGTCGCCCTTGGTCCGTACGGTGAGGTCGAAGCCGCCGTGCCGGCCGAGCTGGGCCAGCATGTGGTCGTAGAACGGCACGCCGGTATCGATGTCCACGGAGCCGGCCGTTCCATCCAGGTCGATCTCGACCAGGACGGACGACTCGCTGGTCTCCCGCTGCACCCGACCGGTCCTCACCGCCCCCTCCCCTCCCCTACCAACCCCGTCCCGGCAACGGAGCCGAGTGCCTCGAGGAACCCGTCGACCTCCCACGGCATGCCGGCGGTCACCCGCAGCCAGCCGGCCAGCCCCGGGTCCCGGACCAGCACGCCGCGGTCCAGCAACGCCTGCCAGGCCGCGCCCGCGTCGCCGAACCGTCCGAAAAGGACGAAGTTGGCATCGCTCGGCACCGCGGTCAGCCCGAGCGCGGGCAGCGCGGCCACGATCCGGTCCCGCTCCGCCTTGACCGCCTGCACCGTGGCGAGCAGCTCCGGCGCGTGCGCCAGCGCCACCCGGGCGACGGCCTGGGTCAGCGCGGAGAGGTGGTACGGCAGGCGGACCAGCTGCAGCGCGTCCACCACCGCCGGGTCGGCGGCCAGGTAGCCGAGCCGGAGCCCGGCCATCCCGAAGGCCTTCGACATGGTCCGGGTCACCACCAGCCGCGGCCGGCCCGGCAGCAGGGTCAGCGCGGACGGCATCCCCGGCCGGGCGAACTCCACGTACGCCTCGTCCACCACCACCATCCCGGGCGCGACGGCGAGCACCGCCTCGACGGTCTCCAGCGGCAGTGCGGTGCCCGTCGGGTTGTTCGGCGAGGTGAGGAAGACCACCGCGGGCCGGTGCTCGAGCGCCTGCTCGGCGGCCCGCCGCGGGGGCACGGTGAAGTCCGCCTCGCGTACCCCGTCCACCCAGGCCGTGCCGGTGCCGGTCGCGATGACCTCGTGCATCGAGTACGACGGGGTGAAGCCGAGCGCGGTGCGCCCCGGGCCGCCGAAGGCCTGCAGCAGCTGCTGGAGGATCTCGTTCGACCCGTTCGCCGCCCAGACCCGGTCGACGTCCAGGCCGTGACCCAGGTACGCGGCGAGGTCCGCACGCAGCGCGGCCGCCTCCCGGTCCGGGTAGCGGTTGAGTCCCGCCGCCGCGTCCCGCGCCGCCTTCGCGATGTCGTCGAGCAGCGGGTCGGGGAGGGGGTGGCTGTTCTCGTTCGCGTTCAGCCGGACCGGGACGTCGAACTGCGGCGCCCCGTACGGGCACCGGCCGCGCAGGTCGGCACGCAGCGGCAGGTCCGCCAGCCCGGTCACCGCCGGGTCCGCACGGTGTCAGGGCTCCCGGCGCTGCGTGCCGTCCGCACGGTGTCAGGGCTCCCGGCGCTGCGCGCCGTCCGCACGGTGTCAGGGCTCCCGGCGCTGCGCGCCGTCCGCACGGTGTCAGGGCTCCCGGCGCTGCGCGCCGTCCGCACGGTGATCGCGGCGGCGTGCGCCGGGAGGTCCTCCGCGTGCGCGAGCGCCGCCACGTGGTCGGCCACCCCGGCGAGCGCGCCCTCGTCGTACTCGACCAGGCTCACCCCGCGCAGGAACGTCTGCACGGACAGCCCGGCGGTGTGCCGGCAGCTGCCGCCGGTGGGCAGCACGTGGTTGGACCCGGCCGCGTAGTCGCCCAGGCTCACCGGCGCGTACGGCCCGACGAAGACGCAGCCGGCGTTGCGCACCCGCCGGGCCACCGCCGCGGCGTGCCGGGTGTGGATCTCCAGGTGCTCCGCCCCGTACGCGTCGGTCACCGCGAGGCCCTGCTGCACGTCCCGGACCAGCACGGTCCCGGACTGCGGGCCGGTCAGCGCGGCGGTCACCCGCTCGACGTGCCTGGTCGCCGCCACCTGGGCGGCCAGCTCGGCGTCGACCGCGTCCGCCAGCGGCTCGGAGTCGGTGACCAGCACGGACGCGGAGGTCGGGCCGTGCTCGGCCTGGCTGAGCAGGTCGGCGGCCACCAGCACCGGGTCGGCGGTGTCGTCGGCGAGCACCGCGACCTCGCTCGGGCCGGCCTCGGAGTCGATGCCCACCACGCCCCGCAGCAGTCGCTTGGCCGCGGTGACGTAGACGTTGCCCGGGCCGGTGACCAGGTCGACCGGCGGCACGCCGGCCACCCCGAACGCGAGCATCGCGACCGCCTGCGCGCCGCCGACCGCGTACACCTCGTCGACGCCGAGCAGCGCGCAGGCGGCGAGGACGGTCCGGTCCGGCAGCCCGCCGGAGTCGCGCCGCGGCGGGCTCGCCAGGGCCAGCGAGCGGACGCCGGCCAGCTGGGCGGGCACCACGTTCATCACCACGCTGGACGGCAGCGGGGCCAGCCCGCCCGGCACGTACAGCCCGACCCGGTCCACCGGCAGCTGCCGCCGGGTGACGGTCCCCCCGGGCACCACCTGGACCCGGAGCTCGCCCGGGCGCTGCGCCTCGTGCACCAGCCGGACCCGGCGGACCGCCTCCGCGAGCGCGGCCCGGACGTACGGGTCCAGCCGGTGCAGGGCGTCGGCGAGCGCGGCGGCCGGCACCCGCAGCTCGCCGAGCTCGACGCCGTCGAAGCGCAGGGTCAGCTCCCGGACCGCGGCGGCGCCGCGCTCGCGGACCGCGTCCAGCACCGGACGGACCGCGTGGGTCGCGGCCTCGACGTCGACCGCGGCCCGCGGGAGCACGCCGGCCAGGCCGGCTGTGCCTGCCGACACGAGGCCGGTGCGCAGGTCGAGGCGGGTCAGCACGCGGACCAGTATCCCGCAGCGGACCGGGCGCGCCCCGCGGTGCCGCTCCTAAGCTGGGCGGGTGGTCGACGAGCTCCCGCTGTTCCCGCTCGGCCACACCGTGCTCTTCCCCGGGATCGTGCTGCCGCTGCACGTCTTCGAGGAGCGTTACCGGGAGCTCGTCCGCGACCTGGTCGCGCAGGAGGACCCCGGGCCGCGGCGCTTCGGCGTGGTGGCGATCCGGCAGGGCTGGGAGGTCGGGGCAGAGGCGGCGGAGGCGCTGCACGGGGTCGGCTGCGCGGCCGAGCTGCGGCGGGTCTCCCGCTACCCGGACGGGCGGTTCGACATCGTGACCGTCGGGTCGGACCGGTTCCGGCTACTGGACGTGGACCGGACCAGCCGGCCCTTCCTGGTCGGCCGGGTGGAGTGGCTGCCCGCCGACCCACCGCCGGGCGCCGAGGCCGAGGTGCTGGCGCGGGCGGTGCGACTGCTCTTCGGGGAGTACGCGTCGGCGGCGACCGGGCTGCGGTCCGCGCAGCCCGGCCCGTCGGCACCGCCGCCCGAGCTGTCCGAGGACCCCGGCGAGCTGTCCTACCTGGTGGCGTCCAGCGCGGTGCTCACGCTGGAGGACCGGCAGGCGCTGCTGGAGGCACCGACCGCGCCGGCCCGGCTGCGGGCCGAGCTGCGGCTGCTCAAGCGGGAGACCATGATGGTCCGCCGGCTGCGCGCGCTGCCGGTACCGATCGCCGAGCTGCAGGTGACGCAGAGCCTCAGCTGACCGGGGGGTCCACTCCGAGGTCGTTGTGCACGGTGAAACCGGCGCCGAGCAGGTAGACCAGCACCGCGGCGATCGGCTCGACCACCAGCCCGGCCCGGGCCCGCAGCTCCAGCGGCTGGGTGACGGTGCGGCCGACCACCTGCAGGTCCTCCGGGTGGTAACCGGGCTCCAGCCAGACGCCGAGCCGCCAGGTGACCACCGCGCCGAGCAGACCGCCGAACGCGACGGCTGCCAGCACCACCGGGCCGCGGCTGCCCCGCAGCAGCCAGAAGGCGAGGCCGGCGACGACCCCGGCCGCGAGCGTGAGGAGCACGAAGCGGCCGTCCGCGGCGACGTACTCCTCCGCCTCCGGGACCACCGGCATCGCCCGACCCGGCTCGACGACCCGGAACTCCAGCCGCGGCGCGAGCCGCACCCAGAGGACGGCGAGCGCGGCGCCGAGCGCGGCGAGCCCGACGAGCGCGGCCACCGCCGTGCTGAGCTCCCGGCGGGACGGAGGCCAGGACGGGCGCTGCGGGGGCCAGGGGGCGCCCGGCACGCCGGCGCCGTACGGTCCGGTCGCGTACCGGTACGCGACCGGCTGGGCGCCGCCCTGTGGACCGGGCGGCGCGTCCTCCGGACCGGGGGCGGGCGGGCCGGGGGCGGGCCGGCCGGCCGGGTGGGGGGCCGGCTCGCCCGGGGTCACCGCACCGGGGCCGGCAGCGACCCGGGTCCGACCGGCGTCACCGGTCGGCGCGGTCAGGGGCGGCGGGCTCGGCGGGCTCGGCGGGTCTGCCGGGTCCCAGCCGGGTCGCTGCATGTCACCGTCCACGCTCGTCGGCATCCCACCGCGGGCGGCCGTCAGCTTCCCAGTGTGTCAGGCGCTCCCTCGGGCGGTTCCACGAGCCGCCCGTCACACACCACCGCCCGCGGCCGCCGCCACACGCCAGGCTCCACCAGCGGGTCGCCGGCGAGCAACACCGCGGCGGCCGGCTCGCCGAGCCGCAGCAGCCCGGTCCGCAGCCGCACTCCGGCGACCCGGGCCGAGCGCTCGGTGGCCGCCCGCAGGGCGCCGAGCCGGCCGAGGCCCGCGTCGGCGAGCCGGTCCAGCTCGCGGGGGTCCACTCCGGTACGGGTGCCGGAGTTGCCGAGGTCCGTGCCGTACACCAGCCGGACGCCGGCCCGGTGCAGCGCGGCCGCGTTCGCCGCAGCGGACCGCCCGCCGCCGCCGGAGAAGAAGGTCTGCAGCGTCGACACAACCGGCACGCCGACCGCGGCGACCCGATCCACCACCGCCTCCGGCAGCCGCTCGCTCGGCGTGTGCGCCAGCTCGTCGACGCCGGCGTCCAACACCCGGCCGACCGCCTCGGCGGTCAGCGCGTGCGCCACCACCTTGAGCCCGGCGCCGTGCGCGGCATCCACCACCGCCCGCAGCACCGCGGTCGACGGCACCGGCCACGCCCCGTCCGGCCCGCGCTCCACCGCCACCTTGACCACGTCGACGCCGTCGCCGGCCAGCCCGCGGACCACGATCCGGGCCTGCGCCGGGCTGGTCAGGAAGGCGGCGAAGCCGGCCGCGCCCCAGGACCGCGACGGGTAGCCGCCGACCGCGGTCAGCAGCGGCCCGGCCACCCCGACGTACGGCGAGCCGGGCGGCGGCCGGCGGTGGCCGGTGCGCTGGCGCAGCGCGTCCACCCGGGGCGCGCCGAGGTCGCGAACGCCGACCACCCCGCCCCGCAATGCCTCGGTGGCCGCGCCGAAGGCAAGGTGCACGTGCGCGTCCACGATGCCCGGACCGACCCAGGTGTGTGCGGCGCCGATCACCCGCACCCCGACCGGGATGGGCACGGCCCCGGTCGGCCCGATCCGGGCGATCCGGCCCTCCGGGTCGACCAGTACCACCCCGTCGTACGGCGTCGTGTCGCCGCCCGGCCAGATGGTGCCGCGCAGCGCGACCCCGCGACCCAGCCCGCCGGGCCGCGGCTCGGCCGGCCGCCGCGCGCGGGTGGTGCGCGAGGGACGGACGGCGCCGGCCGCGATGGCGGCCGCCCGGGCCATCCCGCGCAGCCGGGAGGCAAGCGCCGGCCAGCCGTCGTCCGGGTGCGGGCGCCGGGTCAGGGGCGGCATCCCACGATGATTCCCTGTCCGGCCCGGCGGCGGCGACCGGCCGGGGTCACTCGCCGGGTGTCGGTGCCGGCCCGGTCGCGTACCGGGTCCCTCAGGCCGCGGGGCGGGCGACCGCGGCGATCCGCACGGTTGCAGGTGCGTCGCGGGGCGGCGGTGACCGCCTGATGGCCCGCCTCGGCGAGATTCTCGCGAGACAGCCTCCCGCCTGCGCCGGGAGGAGCACCCGACCTCGCGGATCGACTACGTCTCTGCTCCACCCCGCGAAGCAGAGACACGCCGGGCCCTCCCGACCGGCTACGCCACTGCTCCACCCCGCGAAGCAGAGACACGCCGGCTCCTCCCGATCCGCTACGTCTCTGCTCCACCCCGCGAAGCAGAGACGGACAGAACGAGCCCGCCGGCTACGTCTCTGCTTCGCCAGGTGAAGCAGAGACGTAGTCGCGGCGGGTGGGTGCCCGGGGTGCGGTGACGACGGGGAGGCGGCGGGCGCCGGCGGGGTCATCGGGTGGGGGCGGCCTCGTCGAGGACGCGGAGGGCCCGATCGAGCTGGGCGCGGGGCAGGATGCGGTCGATCTCGATGTCCAGCAGTCGGGACCGGGCGCGGGCGCCGGGCCGGGACAGCCGGATGACCGAGAGCGGGATCGCCCGCGGCGTGCTCGGCAGGCCGGTGCGATGCAGCTCGCCGCGCAGGTTGGCCTTGCCGGACTCGACCGCGGCGCGCAGCTCGTCCTCGACCGGCCGGAAGCGGCGGGCCAGCGAGAGCCGGCTCATCAGCCGGACCGCGCCGAGCCGGGCGGCGACCAGCAGCACGCCGAGCACCAGGACGGTGACGCCGATCCAGCGCGGGCGGACCAGCAGGAGCAGCGCGCCGACGACCGGGACGACGAACGCCCAGCGGGTGACCTTGCGGACGTGCTCGATCGCGAGCAGGCCGAGCAGGTAGCGCAGGATGGTGGTGGTCCGCCGGCCGCTCTCCCCGCCCGGGACCACGTCCCGCACCCGCCAGGTGCCGGTGTCGCTCGGGTCGAAGCCGTCGTCCCGCGGCTCGACGCCCGCCTCCGCGGCGGCGCTCGACGCGGACCACTGGTGCCGCCCCGGGTGTAGCAACCGGGAACCGCCGGCCGACCCCGCGCCGTCCCAAGAGGCGGCAGGTAGGTCTGACGCCCCGTCACCGGGCTCGGCCGATCGGGCGAACCGGTCCCCCGCCGAGGAGGGCGCCCGGCCGGACTCCTCGCCACGCTGCGTCGTCACGAGCCGGATTGTGCCCGGCCGGCAGGCTGCTCGAACATGATCGAGACGGTGCGCCGCAGCGGACGGGGTGGAAACGATCCCTACCCGGCCAGGCAGGCCGGCCCGAGCAGCGCCTTGAGGTCGCCCATCAGGGCCGGCGTCGCGGCCACCCGGAACCCGTCCGCCACCCGGAGCGCGGTCCTCCGCTCCCCGCTGACCAGCTGCAGCTGGACCTCGGTGGGGCCGGGGTGGGTGGCCAGCACCTCCTTCAGCCGCTCCACCACCGGCGGAGTGCATCGGGCGGCCTGCAGCGACACCACCACCGGCCCCCGCGTAGCCCACTGTGGACCGGTCAGGTCCGGCACCGACACGTCGGACGCGATCAGCTTCGCCACGTCCTCGCGCCGGTCCAGCCGACCCTTCACCACGACGATCGCGTCCTCCGCGATCGAGACCGCGACCTGCGCGTACGTCTGCGGGAAGAAGAGCACCTCGATCGAGCCCTCGAGGTCCTCCAGCATCGCGGACGCCCAGGGCGCGCCGGTCTTGTTGACCCGGCGCAGCACGCTGGACAGGATGCCGCCGATCACCACGGTCTGCCCGTCGCCGATCTGGTCGCCCTGCAGCGCACCGACCGTGCACTCCGAGTGCGCGGCCAGCACGTGCTCGACGCCGAGCAGCGGGTGGTCCGACACGTAGAGCCCGAGCATCTCGCGCTCGAACGCGAGCCGGACCATCTTGTCCCACTCGCCGGCAGGTACGGTCACCGCGAAGACGGTGTCCACCGGGTCGTCCTCGGCGCCTGCGTAGCCGGAGTCGCCGAACAGGTCGAACTGCCCGGTCGCTTCCACCCGCTTCGCGGCCAGGAAGCTGTCCACCGCCTGGTCGAAGACCGCCATCAGCCCCCGCCGGGAGTGCCCGAGCGAGTCGAACGCGCCGGCCTTGATCAGCGACTCGACGACCTTCTTGTTGCAGACGACCGGCTCGACCTTCCTGAGGAAGTCGGAGAAGTCGGCGAACGCGCCCTTCGCCTTCCGGGTGGCCACGATCGAGGCCACCACGTTTTCCCCGACGTTGCGCACCGCGGTCAGCCCGAACCGGATGTCCTCGCCGACCGTGGTGAAGTTGGCGTCCGAGGAGTTCACGTCCGGCGGCAGCACCTTGATCCCGTTGCGCCGGCAGTCGTTGAGGTAGACCGCGCTCTTGTCCTTGTCGTCCTTGACGCTGGTCAGCAGCGCGGCCATGTACTCGGCCTTGTGGTTGGCCTTGAGGTAGGCCGTCCAGTACGACACCAGGCCGTAGCCCGCGGTGTGGGCCCGGTTGAACGCGTAGTCGGAGAACGGGACGAGGATGTCCCACAGCGTCTTGATCGCGCCGTCGGAGTACCCGTTCTCCTTCATGCCTTCGGAGAACGGCACGTACTCCTGGTCGAGGATCTCCTTCTTCTTCTTGCCCATCGCGCGGCGCAGCAGGTCGGCCTTGCCGAGCGAGTAGCCGGCGACCTTCTGCGCGATCGCCATGACCTGCTCCTGGTAGACGATCAGCCCGAACGTCTCGTCCAGGATGTCCGCGAGCGGCACGGCGAGCTCCGGGTGGATCGGCACCACCGGCTTGCGCCCGTTCTTGCGGTCCGCGTACTCGTTGTGCGCGTTGGCGCCCATCGGACCCGGCCGGTAGAGCGCGAGCACGGCGGAGATGTCGTCGAACCCGGTCGGCCGCATCGACCTCAGCAGCGCCCGCATCGGACCGCCGTCGAGCTGGAAGACGCCGAGGGTGTCGCCGCGGGCGAGCAGCTCGTACGCCGCCGTGTCGTCCAGCGGCAGCTCCTCCAGGACCAGGTCCTTGCCGCGGTTGCCGCTGATGTTGAGCAGGCAGTCGTCCAGCACGGTGAGGTTGCGCAGGCCCAGGAAGTCCATCTTCAGCAGGCCGAGCGACTCGCACGCACCCATGTCGAACTGGGTGATGATCGCGCCGTCCTGCTCCCGCCGCTGGACCGGGATGATGTCGAGCAGCGGCTCCCGGGACAGGATCACCCCGGCCGCGTGCACGCCCCACTGCCGCTTGAGGCCCTCCAGCCCGCGGGCGGTGTCGACCACCCGCCTGGCCTCGGCGTCCGACTCGTACAGCGCGCGGAACTCGGCGGCCTCCCGCCACCGCGGGTGGGACTCGTCGAAGATCCCGTGCAGCGGGACGTCCTTGCCCATCACCGGCGGCGGCATGACCTTGGTGATCCGCTCCCCGGTGGAGAACGGGTAGCCGAGCACCCGGGAGGCGTCCTTGACCGCCTGCTTGGCCTTGATCGTGCCGTACGTGATGATCTGCGCGACCCGCTCCTCGCCGTACTTCTCGGTGGCGTAGCGGATCATGTCGCCGCGCCGGCGCTCGTCGAAGTCCAGGTCGATGTCCGGCATCGACACCCGCTCCGGGTTGAGGAAGCGCTCGAACAGCAGCCGGTGCTCGACCGGGTCGAGCTCGGTGATGCCCAGCGCGTACGCCACCAGGGCGCCGGCCGCCGACCCGCGGCCCGGGCCGACCCGGATCCCGGACTCCCGGGCGTGCCGGCACAGGTCGGCGACCACCAGGAAGTAGCCCGGGAAGCCCATCTGGGTGATCACACCCAGCTCGTACTCCGCCTGCTTGCGGTGGGTGTCCGGCACCCCGCCCGGGAACCGCGAGGCCAGCCCCCGCTCCACCTCGGCGACCAGCCAGCTGTCTTCGGTCTCCCCCACCGGCACCGGGAAGTGCGGCATCAGGTCGCGGTAGGAGAACGCATCGCCGTAACCGGTCACCTGCTCGGCGACGAGCAGGGTGTTGTCGCACGCCTCCGGCAGGTCCCGCCAGACCCGGCGCATCTCCTCCGGCGACTTGAGGAAGTAGTCCGAACCGTCGAACTTGAACCGCTTGGGGTCGGCCATGGTCTTGCCGGACTGCACGCACAGCAGCACCCCGTGCGCGTCGGCGTCCCGCTCATAGGTGTAGTGCAGGTCGTTGGTCGCCAGCGGCGGCAGGCCGACGTCGTGGCCCAGCCGCAGCAGGTCGCCGCGGAGCCGGCGCTCGACATCCAGCCCGTGGTCCATCAGCTCCAGGTAGAACCGGCCCGGTCCGAACATGTCCCGGAACTCGGCCGCGGAGGCCCGGGCCCGGTCGTAGTCGCCGATCCGCAGCCAGGTCTGCACCTCGCCGCCCGGGCAGCCGGTCGTGCCGACCAGGCCCTCGGCGTGCCGGGCCAGGATCTCCCGGTCGATGCGGGGCTTGTAGAAGAAGCCCTCCATCGAGGCGAGGCTGGCCAGCCGGAAGAGGTTGTGCAGGCCGACCTCGTCGGCCGCCAGCAACGTCAGGTGCGTGTACGCCCCGCCGCCGGACACGTCGTTCTCGCCGCCGTCGGCCCAGCGCACCCTGGTCCGGTCGAAGCGGGACGTGCCCGGCGTGACGTACGCCTCCATGCCGATGATCGGCTTGATCCCGGCCGCCTCCGCCTGGCTGGCGAAGTCGTACGCCCCGAAGACGTTGCCGTGGTCGGTCATCGCCAGCGCCGGCATGCCCATCCGCGCGGTCTGCTTGAACAGGTCCGTCAGCCGCGCCGCGCCGTCCAGCATCGAATACTCGGTGTGGACGTGCAGGTGCACGAAGGAGTCGCCGGCTGAGCTGGGCACCGCGCTGGACACGGCCGCGAGATTACGCCGCCGCACCGACAGAATCCGGCCGCCGCCGAGACCCGCAGGACACCCCCGCGTGTCGGTTCCGTGTGGGCTGGTGGCGGCCGCGCTGGTACCGGAGGTGGTCGCGTCAGCCGGCCAGCCGGCCGGCCAGCACCAGCGCCCAGCACAGGCAGCCGAAGGCCGCGGTGCGGAGCACCGAGCGCGCCGCCGAAGCACAGGCCGAACCAGCCGGGGTGCGCGGGGTCAGCCCGCGGGAGCACCGCGCCGCCGGCGTCTGACACCGACGACAGTCACCCGCATCCGGGTACGTCTCTGCCTCGCCTGGTGGAGCAGAGACGTCTCTGCCCCGCCTGGTGGAGCAGAGACGTACCCGGCGCGACGGCGGCCACCTCGGCGCTCAGGGCCGGCGGGCCGGCCGCGCGTGGGTCAGCTGTCCGCCGGCGGACGGGTCGGCGCCTCACCGCCGACCGGGTCCTCGGCCGGCGCGGGGTCCGGGTGCGGCCCGGCCACGGCCTGCGGCTGCGACGTGGCCCGGCCCGGGTCGGGAGCCGCGGGCGCGGGGCGACCGGCGCCGCTCACTGCGCCGGACCGGTTGCGCAGCTGCTCCCCGAGCTGGCCGAACGTGGCCTCCACCGCATCGGCGAGACTGCGCGTGGCTCGCTGCGCGGTCTCCCGCATCGACGGGTCGCGCACCACCTCGCCGGCCCGGTCACCGAGCCGCTGGGCCGCCTCCCGGAGGCGCCACACCGCGTCCTGCAGGGCCGCACGCCCCTCCGGCTGGCCTGCCCCGCCGGCCCCGGTCGTCCCGGCTCCGGCGGCGCCTTCGGCGCCCGCGGTGCCCGGTGCCGGCCCGGGGTCCCGGTCCCCGAAGCGCTCTCGGAGCTTCCGGCCGAGCTCCTCGAACCGGCGCCCCACCTCGCTCCATGCCTCCCTTGGCTCCTGCGGCTCGCCCATGGCACTCCCCTTCCCTCGTCAGCTGCTGCGGTCAGCACGGAGTCGTACCCATCTTGGGCGAGCGGACCGCGCGGTGCCGGGGCCGGCGCCGGTCCACCGCGAGGACGAGGATCCGCAGGTCCACCAGCACGTGGTAGAGCACCGGCAGCAGCAGGCTGCCGGAGCCGAGGAAGAGCACCGCAAGGCTGCCGCCGAGCACCAGCGCGGTCGCCATTCCGACCAGCCCCTGGTACGTGTGCGCGACCGCGAAGGCGAGCGCGCTGACCGCGACCAGCCGCCACGCGGTCAGCCCGGGTGCGAGCGCGACGGCGACGGCGAGCAGCACGCCCCGGTAGAGCACCTCCTCGCAGGCCCCGACTGTCACCGCCAGCCCGGCGAAGGCGCGCCGCTCGGCCGGCGTCCGCGGCATCAGCGCGCTCACCTCCGCCGGAGCGACCACCTGTGCACCCCGGTCCACCCGGCGGCGCAGGCCGACCAGCAGGCCGACGCTGAGCAGCAGGCCGACCGTGCCGACCACCGTGTACGCGGACGGGCGCGGCCACCGCACCCCGACGTCGCCGAGGTCCAGCCCGGGCGCGGCGGCGACCAGCGCGGCGGCGACCGCGACCAGCGTCCACTCGATCGCCGCGGTCCGGTGGTAGCGGCGCAGCCGGCCGGCCGGGTCTGCCGGCGACCGGCGGAACCGGCGGTGACTCCAGCTGCCCACGACCGGCTGCGCCAGCACCAGGTAGGCCGCCAGCAACACGGCCAGCACCCGCACCGGGCCGTCGAGGGTGGCGCCCTCCGCGACCGCCCTCACGGCTCCGCCGAACCGGTCACCGCGAGCGTCCGGGTCAGTCGGCGACGAGCGCGAGCGCGCGCGCCAGGTCGTCCGGGTACGGGCTGGTGAACTCGACCCACCGCCCGCCGGCGGGATGCGCGAAGCCGAGCCGGGCCGCGTGCAGCCACTGCCGGCTCAGCCCCAGTCGCGCGGCCAGCGTCGGGTCGGCGCCGTAGCTGAGGTCGCCGACCAGCGGGTGCCGGACCGCGGCCAGGTGCACCCGGATCTGGTGGGTCCGCCCGGTCTCCAGCTTGACGTCGAGCAGGCTGGCCGCCCGGAACGCCTCCACCGTGTCGTAGTGGGTCACGCTCGGGCGGCCGCCGGCGACCACTGCGAACTTCCAGTCCTGGCTGGGGTGCCGGTCGATCGGCGCGTCGATGGTGCCCCGGCTCGGGTCCGGGTGGCCCTGCACCAGCGCCGCGTACCGCTTGTCCACGGTGCGGGTCCGGAAGGCGTCCTTGAGCACCGTGTACGCCCGCTCGGACTTGGCCAGCACCATCAGCCCGGTGGTGCCGACGTCCAGCCGGTGCACCACGCCCTGCCGCTCGGCGGCGCCGCTGGTGGACACCCGGTGGCCCATCGCGGCAACGCCCTGCACCACGGTCGGGCCGTCCCAGCCGGGGCTGGGATGGGCGGCGACGCCCACCGGCTTGTCCACCACCACGATGTCGTCGTCGGCGTACACGATCCGCAGGCCCTCGACCGGGGCGGGCGCCGCGGACGGCGGGACCGGCGGCTCCGGCATGGCCACCTCGAGCCAGGCGCCGGCGGCGACCCGGTCGGAGCGGCTGGCGCCGGCCCCGTCCACGGTGACGCCGCCGGCGTCGACCAGGGCCGCGGCGGTGGTCCGGGAGAAGCCGAACAGCCGGGCCAGCGCGGCGTCCAGCCGCAGCCCGTCCAGCCCCTCCGGCACCGGCAGCGTGCGGCGGTCGGTCACGGTCCCCCGCCCGGGGCCGGCGCACCCGGGGCCGGCCGTCCCGGACCCGCCGGCGGCCCGGCGTCGGGGGCGGCGGCAGGGGGGGCACTGCCGGGCGTAGGAGGTGCGGTCGGGGCGAGGACGGAGCGGGTGCCGTCCATCTCGTAGCCGAGCACGGCCAGCAGGACGGCGAGGATCCCGCCGCAGACGATCCCGGAGTCCGCCAGGTTGAAGATCGGGAAGAGCATCCTGCCGTCCGGCGTCCGCAGGCTGATCCAGTCCACGACGTGCCCGCGCAGCGGTCCGGGCGACCGGAACAGCCGGTCCACCAGGTTGCCGGCGGCACCGCCGAGCACCAGGCCGAGGCTCACCGCCCAGGCCACCGACCGCAGCCGGGTCGCGGTCCGCACGATGACCACCACGACGACCACCGCGACCACCGTGAACAGCACCGTCGCACCCTCCGCGAAGGAGAAGGCGGCGCCCGGGTTGCGCGCGTGCGTCAGCCAGAGGAAGTGGCCGGGCAGCTTGACCGGCGCGCGGCCCATCAGCCGGGCGACGACGACCACCTTGGTGACGAGGTCCGCCAGCAGCAGCCCGATCGCGGTCACCGCCAGCACCGCGGTGCGCCGCGGCCGGGCCGGCTCCCCCGGCTGGCCCGCCGGCTGACCCCCGGGCTGGCCCCCCGGCTGGCCAGAGCCGGCGGGACGGTGGGCGGCGCTGAGGCCGCTGATCGGACCGGCCGGCACTCGCCATGCCCATGCCCGCGCCTTCGCGCGGGGCAGCCGGCCGGCCGGCCCTCCTCCCGCCCTGGGGGCTCGCGGGCGCGCTGTCACCCCGCCATCGTCCCAGGCCCTGTCCCGGCCGTCAGCGGCGCTCCTCCCGCTGCTTGCAGCGCACGCACAGCGTCGCGCTCGGGAAGGCCTGCAGGCGGGCCTTCGGGATCGGCTGCGAGCAGCTCTCGCACCGCCCGTACGTCCCGGCGTCCAGCCGCTCCATGGCGCGCTCCATCTGCCGCAGCAGGTCCCGCCGGTTGTTCGCGATGGACAGCTCCTGCTCCCGCTCGAACGTCTTGGAGCCGGCGTCGGCCTGGTCGTCCCCGGCCCCGTCGTTCGAGCTCTGCTGCAGCCGGGTGATCTCGGCCAGCGCCCGGTCGTAGTCGGCGCGCCGCTCGTCGATCTCCCGGACCAGGTCGATGCGGACCTCGGCGAGCTCCTCCAGCGTCCAGTCGCCCGGCGGCAGCGGCGGCCGCTCGGCGGTCGGGGCCGGCGCGGTATGCGCCGGCGCCCGACCGCGGCCGGCGGAGCCGGCAGGACGGCCGGAGCTGCCGGTGTTCGTGCTGCGGGTCGCGCTGGTCCGGGTGGAGCGACCGGTGGCGGCCTTGGCGCCGGCCCCGGTGCCGCGAGCGGCGCGGCGAGCGGGTGCGGAGGCGGCCTCGGGCCGAGTGTCAGGCTGCATGGTGTCAGGCTGTGTGGTGTCGGGCTGCGTGCCCGCGCGCGGGGCACTCGTCCTGCGCCGGCTGGTGGCCGGGGCCGAGGGGGCTGTCGCTGCTGGGGGAATCACCGCGCCGGTGGTCTGCTCGAGAGCCACCTTCGCGGTCGTTGCGTTCTTCGCCACGGTCGTCCGCACCGCCTTCACCGTCGTGGTCGTTCGGCCCGGACCTGTCGGCCGCGGGCCTCGGTCATGGAGCCCTCCCGGTTCTCGTACAGGCACTCGTGATCATCGAAGATCACGAGTGTGGGGGCAAAGGATACGGTCCCCGAGACTCCCCGACAACGGCTATCAACGGAGAGTGGCGAAAACCGCCGGGTACGGTCCGGTTCGGCCGGTTATGGAACAGAACGTCGATACTCAACGCCACGCGTACGGGCTGTCACTGGTAGTCCTTCCGCTCACCGCTCTCGCCGCGCCAGCCGGCCAGCCGGCCGGCCCGGCTGACCGCCCGCAGCCGCCGCTCGGCCTCCTCCCGGGCCTGGCTGGTCGCGACCACCAGCAGCTGGTCGCCGCGCTGCAGCCGGGTGTCCGGCCCCGGCACGGCGCCCTTGCCGTCGCGGACCAGCAGCGACACCGCCGCGCCCGGTGGCAGCCGCAGCTCGCGGACCAGCACGCCGTGCAGCCGGGACCGGCCGGGGATCCGCACCTGCAGCAGGTCGGCGCCCAGGTCCTCCAGCGGCGCCGAGTCGACCTCGACGTCACGGGGCTCGCCGGCCGAGGCGAGCCCGAGCAGCCTCGCCAGCCGGTCCAGCGTGGTGCCCTGCACCAGCGTGAAGACCACAACCAGGACGAAGACCAGGTCGAAGAAGCTGCGCGCGTGCGGCACCCCGGCGGTCAGCGGGATGGTGGCCAGCACGATCGGCACCGCCCCGCGCAGCCCGGCCCAGCTGATGAAGACCTGCTCCGGCCACCGCACCCGGAACCACACGCAGGACGCCAGCACCGACAGCGGCCGCGCGAGCAGCAGCAGCGCGGCCCCGATGCCCAGCGCCGGCAGCAGCGCGGCGCCGAGCCGGGCCGGGCTGACCAGCAGCCCGAGCAGCACGAACAGGCCGATCTGGGCGAGCCAGGCGAGCCCCTCGACGAAGCCGAGGGTGGCCCGCCGGTGCGGCAGCGGCACGTTGCCGAGCACCAGCCCGGTCAGGTACGCGGCCAGGAAGCCGGACGCGTGCGCGACCGCGGCCAGCGCGTACGACCCGACCGCGACGGCGAGCACGGACAGCGGGTAGAGCCCGGCGGCCGGCAGCGCAGCCTGCCGCAGCATCCAGGCGGCCGCACCGGCCACCCCGACGCCGATCACCGCGCCGGCGGCGAGCTCGTAGAGCACCAGCGCGACGACCGCGACCGGCGAGCCGACGGCGCCACTGGACAGCAGGGTGACCAGGATCACCACCGGCGCGTCGTTGAAGCCGGACTCCATCTCCAGCGTCGCGGTCAGCCGGGCCGGCAGCCCGAGCGCGCGCAGCGTGGAGAAGACCGCGGCCGCGTCCGTGGAGGACACGATCGCGCCGAGCAGCAGGCCGGTCCGCCAGCCGATGTCCAGCAGCACGACCGCGGCGGCGGCGGTGACCACGACGCTGACCGCCACCCCGACCGTCGACAGCAGCACCGCCATGGGCACCGCCGGGCGGACCGCGTGCCAGCGGGTGGTCAGCCCGCCCTCGGTCAGGATGACGACCAGCGCGGCCAGCCCGAGCGTCTGGGACAGCGCCGCGTCGTCGAAGTGCAACCCGAACCCGGCCTCGCCGATGGCCACCCCGATGCCGAGGTAGAGCAGCAGGCTGGGCAGGCCGAGCCGGCTGGAGACCCGGACGGCGA
The DNA here is from genome assembly GCA_045806925.1 of Mycobacteriales bacterium. Lineage (GTDB taxonomy): Bacteria > Actinomycetota > Actinomycetes > Mycobacteriales > CADCTP01 > CADCTP01. Next base: position 8,854 of record JBJMII010000136.1, on the reverse strand, counting down.
GCACGGCGACGAGCAGCACGGCGGCGCCGGCCAGCGCGATCACCTCGAGCGAGACACCGCCGACCTCGGCGACCTCAGCGCCGGCCGGGGCAACCCAGTCGCCAACCCGCTCGGTCACCGAGACATGGTCCCAGGTAACCCGATGGGAGACCGGCGCGCCGGGCGGTACCATCGGTACCCGACAGGCGTGGACGGGGACGAGTAGGGCCGGACGCAGCCGAGAGCGACCCGGGGACGGTGGGAGCCCGGGGGCCTGGCCGGCCCGAAGATCACCCCCGAGCCCCGGAAGAAACGCACCGGCGGTGCGGAGTAGACCCGGCGAGCAGGGCAAGAGCGGGGCGTCCGCGCGGCGCCCAAGGAGGGTGGTACCGCGGGCCATCCGTCCACTTCGGACGGCTCGTCCCTCCATCGGCGGAGCAGCACCGATGGAAGGACGGTAACCCGTTGAGCATCCAGCCGCTGCCGGCGCACGTGGACCTGCCCGCACTGGAGCGCGAGGTGATCGAGCGGTGGCGGGACCGCAAGGTCTTCGCCCGCAGCCTCGAGCAGACCCGGTCCGGGCCGTCCTGGGTGTTCTACGAGGGGCCGCCGACCGCGAACGGCCGGCCCGGCGTGCACCACGTGGAGGCCCGCGTCTTCAAGGACGTCTTCCCGCGCTACCGGACCATGAAGGGCTACCACGTCCCCCGCAAGGCCGGCTGGGACTGCCACGGCCTGCCGGTGGAGATCGCGGTGGAGAAGGAGCTGGGCTTCTCCGGCAAGCCCGACATCGAGCGGTACGGGATCGCCGAGTTCAACGCGCGCTGCCGGGAGTCGGTGCGCCGGCACGTCGAGGAGTTCCAGCAGATGTCCGACCGGATGGGCTTCTGGCTCGACAGCGACGACGCGTACTGGACGATGGACACCTCCTACGTGGAGGCAGTCTGGTGGTCGCTGCGGCAGGTCTTCGACAAGGGCCTGCTGGTGGAGGACCACCGGGTCACGCCGTACTGCCCGCGCTGCGGCACCGGCCTCTCCGACCACGAGGTGGCGCAGGGGTACGAAACGGTCGTCGACCCGTCCGTCTACGTGCGGTTCCCGGTCACCTCGGGGCCGGCGGCGGGCTACGGCGCGGACCTGCTGGTGTGGACGACCACGCCGTGGACGCTGGTGTCCAACACCGCGGTGGCCGCCCGCCCGGACGTCGAGTACGTGGTGGCGCGCAGTCCACAGGGGACGTTCGTGCTGGCGGAGGCGCTGCTGGGCAAGGTGCTCGGGGACGACCGGGTGGAGGTGCTGGACCGCTTCGCGGGGGCGGCGCTGGAGCACTCGGCGTACCGGCGGCCGTTCGAGCTGGTCGACATCCCGGGCGCCCACTTCGTGATCCTGGCCGACTACGTGACCACCGAGGACGGCACCGGGCTGGTGCACCAGTCCCCGGCGTTCGGCGCGGAGGACCTGACCGCGACCCGGGCGTACGGGCTGCCGGTGGTCAACCCGATCGAGCCGGACGGGCACTTCCGGGCGGACCTGCCGCTGGTCGGCGGCGTCTTCTTCAAGGACGCGGACGCGGCGCTGGTGGCGGACCTGCGCGAGCGCGGGCTGCTGCTGCGCGAGGAGCCGTACGAGCACGCCTACCCGTTCTGCTGGCGCTGCCACACCGCACTGCTCTACTACGCGCTGCCGTCCTGGTACGTCCGGACCACCGCGGTCAAGGAGCAGCTGCTGGCCGAGAACGAGCGCACCGACTGGCACCCGGAGACGGTCAAGCACGGCAGGTACGGCGACTGGCTGGACAACAACGTGGACTGGGCGCTGTCCCGGGACCGCTACTGGGGCACCCCGCTGCCGGTGTGGCGCTGCCCGGACAAGCACGACACCTGCGTCGGCTCGATCGCCGAGCTGGCCGGCCTGGCCGGCCGAGACCTGTCCACTCTGGACCCGCACCGGCCGTACGTGGACGAGGTCACCCTGCCCTGCCCGGACTGCGGGCAGACCGCGCGCCGGGTGCCGCAGGTCATCGACGCCTGGTACGACTCGGGCTCCATGCCGTTCGCCCAGTGGGGCGCGCCGCACCGCAACCGGGAGCAGTTCGAGGCGGCCTACCCGGCGCAGTACATCTGCGAGGCGATCGACCAGACCCGCGGCTGGTTCTACTCCCTGATGGCGGTCGGCACCGTCGTCTTCGGACGGTCGTCGTACGAGACCGTGCTCTGCCTGGGCCACATCCTGGCCGACGACGGCCGGAAGATGAGCAAGCACCTGGGCAACATCCTGGAGCCGATCCCGCTGATGGACCGGCACGGGGCGGACGCGCTGCGCTGGTTCATGCTCTGCTCCGGCTCGCCCTGGTCGGCCCGGCGGATCGGGCCCGGGCCGCTGGCGGAGATCGTCCGGAAGGTCCTGCTCACCTACTGGAACACGGCGTCCTTCCTGACCCTGTACGCCGGGGCGGCCGGCTGGACGCCGGGCGACCCGGCCCCGGCGGTGCCGGACCGGCCGCTGCTGGACCGGTGGGCGCTGTCCGAGCTGCACCGCACCGTGCTCGAGGTGGACGCGGCCATGGAGGCCTTCGACACCGCACGGGCCGGCCGGCGGCTCACCGCGTTCATCGACGACCTGTCGAACTGGTACGTCCGGCGGTCGCGGCGGCGGTTCTGGGACGGCGACCCGGCGGCGCTGGCCACCTTGTACGAGTGCTTGGAGGTGCTCACCCGGCTGCTCGCGCCGTTCGTGCCGTTCGTGACCGAGGCGGTGCACGAGGCGCTGGTCAGCTCCGTCTGGCCGGACCTGCCGGACTCCGTGCACCTGCGTGACTGGCCGAGGGTCGGCGGAGCCGACAAGACCGGTGGAGCCCGGGGCTCCGGGCTGGTCGACGAGGAGCTGGCCGGGCAGGTGGCGCTGGTGCGCCGGCTGGTCGAGCTGGGCCGCTCGGCGCGGACCGCGTCCAAGGTGCGCACCCGGCAGCCGCTCAGCCGCGCGCTGGTCGGCGCGGCTGGCTGGGCGGCGCTGTCCGAGCAGCTGCGGGAGCAGCTCGCCGACGAGCTGAACGTGCAGTCGGTGGGAGCGCTGGCCGATGTCGGGGACGAGCTGGTCGACGTCGTCGTGAAGCCCAACTTCCGGTCGCTGGGCCGGCGCTTCGGGGCCAGGACCAAGGCGGTGGCCACCGCGGTCGGGGCGGCCGACCCGGCCGGGCTGGTGGCGGCGCTGCGGGCCGGGCAGCCGGCGGTGGTGCAGGTCGGCGGCGAGCCGGTGTCGCTGAGCGCCGCCGAGCTGGTGGTGACCGAGACGCCGCGGACCGGGTGGGCGGTCGCCGCCGACGGCGGGGAGACGGTGGCGCTGGACCTGACCGTGACGCCGGAGCTGCGCCGGGCCGGGCTGGCCCGGGAGGCGGTCCGGCTGGTGCAGGACGCCCGGAAGGCGAGCGGGCTGGACGTCTCGGACCGGATCACGCTGACCTGGTCGGCGAGCGACCCGGAGCTGGCAGCGGCGCTGCGCGAGCACGGCGACCTGGTCGCCGGTGAGGTGCTGGCGTCCGGCTTCGCCGAGGGTCCGGTCGGGGCGGACGCGCGCCGGGACGACGAGCTGGGGCTGGCGTTCTCGCTCCGCAAGGCCGACTAGGTCCTCGTGAGGTTGCTCACGGGACCCTAGGCCGTTCGGTCGAGGACCGCTGCTCCCTGGGCCCGTTGGAGTCGGTGCCGGCACCGAGCCGCCCGCTCATGCGCTGGGCTGGACGGACCAATCTGTTCGCCACATGCCAATTGCGCCGCTCGGCGGTCCGCGGCGGCGCGGCGGACGGGCCCGGCCGGGCTAGGCGTGTCCCGGGATCTTGGTGGATGCGGACGGCGTCCAGGCGTCGGCCCTCGCCCCCCGAGATTCACCGGACACGCCCTAAGGCGCCGGCGGGCGGCGGTCGCGGGCCCGGGCGAGCAGCGCCCGGTCCGGCCCGCAGACCGCGCACGGGGTGAAGCCGGCGCGGCGGGCCGCGGAGACCGGCACCGGGACGGGCTCGGCGCCGGCCAGGGCCGGGCAGCCGGTGAGGTGGTAGCGGGGGTGCCCGTCGACGACCTGGACGTCGTCGTCGAGCTGCGCCACCCGCAGCGCGTCCCGGACCGGGACATCCTCCACGGCAGGCTCACCGTCGTCCACCGGTGCCTCCGGGAACGGCTCGCCCAGCGGGCGGTCGGGCGCGGCGCCGTGGCCGGTCGCGGCTGCCTGCTCAACCGCACCCTCGGTGGTAGCGGGCGGCCAGGCCCGGTCGGGCTGCTCGGCCGGCTGGCCGGCGGTCTCGCCGGGCCCGGTGGGTGGTGGCGGTGGGGCGACGGGACCGGTCCAGCCGGACCGCCCCGCAGGGCTGCCAGCGGCGCCGGTCACGTCGGGCGACCACGGCCAGGCCCCGGCCGGCGGGACGCCCGGGGCGGCGGCTGCGGACCCGCCGGACCACCAGGCGGGCGGCGCGGCCTTGGTCACCGGTGCGGCCTCGGGCGGCGTCGCGGCGGTGGCCTCGGGCGGCGTCGCGGGGGTGGCCTCGGCAGCGGCCAACCGCCGGCGGTACCGGACGACCGAACCGGTCACCAGCGCCACCGCGGCGAGACCGGCCAGCAGCGAGGCCCAGACGAGCTGCTCGCTCGTCGTCGTGATCCCCCAGCCGAGGAACGTCGCCGAGGCGACGACCAGCACGAGGCTGAGCAGGATCACGGCGACCGGTCCCCGGGCGGCGGCCCGGGGGCCGGTGGCGGCTGCACCGGCCGGACGGAACGGGCCTCAGTTGTCGGCGCGGCCGTCGCCCTCGCCCCGCCCACCGTAACCACCGGCGTAGCCCGCCACGGCGGCCACCGCGGCCGGCTCGGCGGAGCCGCGACCGTCCAGGTCGCGCAGCTGGGACTCCAGGTAGGACTTCAGCCGGGTCCGGTACTCCCGCTCGAAGGTGCGCAGCTCCTCGATGCGCTTCTCCAGCGTGCCCTTGCGCTGCTCCAGCCCGCCGATGATCTCGTTGTGCTTGCGCTCCGCGTCCTGGACCAGCGAGGTCGCCTTCCCCCGCGCCTCACGCTCCAGCGACGAGGCCTGTGTGCGGGCGTCGCCCACCATCGCGTCGGCCTTGGCGCGCGCCTCGCCGATCATCCGGTCCGCGGTGGACCGGGCGTCGCCGATCATCCGGTCGGCCTCGGTCTTGGCATCGGAGACGTACTTCTCGGCCGTCTCCTGGGCCATCGCCAGCACCTTGACGACCTGGCTGTTCTCGTCGATGCGCGGCGCGGCATGCGGTGGAGCCATCACCCTCGGCTCGGGGGCCTGTGGCGGGGGCGGCGGCTGGCGGAGCTGGCCGGGACCGGGGCCGCCGACGCGAGCCATGTCGTCGACCTGCTGCTTGAGGTCGTTGTTCTCCTCGATGAGCCGGGCCAGCTCGGCCTCGATGAGGTCGAGGAACGCGTCCACCTCGTCTTCGTCGTAGCCGCGCTTCCCTATCGGCGGTTTCTTGAACGCGACGTTGTGCACGTCGGCTGGGGTCAGGGGCATCGGATCACCTCGGGTCGACGGGACACCGGTCAGACTACGGCCTCGGTCAGAGGCTACTGGTCCGGGCTGCCTGACCGACGAACGTCATCAGCAGGTAGACCGCGAACAGCAGGACCATGAAACCCAGGTCGATGCTGAAGTTTCCCAGACGCAACGGCGGGATGACCCGCCGTAGCGCCTTGAGGGGCGGATCGGTGACCGAATAGACGACCTCCAGCCCAACCGCCGCTACTCCGGATGGGCGCCACGACCTCGCGAACATCATCACGTAGTCGAACACCAACCTGGCGATAAGCAGGATGAAGAAGACGAGGAGGACGAAGTACGCCAGCTCCAGGACTACGGTCACCGATCTCCTGTGTCAGCTCTGGTTGAAGAACCCGCCCTCGGCGATGCGGGCCTTGTCCTCGGCGGTGACGTGGACGTTCTGCGGGGAGAGCAGGAACACCTTGTTCGTCACCCGCTCGATGCTACCCCGGAGCCCGAACGACAGCCCGGCGGCGAAGTCGACCAGGCGCTTTGCGTCCGCATCGTCCATTTCGGTGAGATTCATGATCACCGGGACGCCCTCGCGAAAGTGCTCCCCGATCGTCCTGGCCTCGTTGTACGTCCTCGGGTGCAGCGTCGTGATCCGGTAGTTGGCCGGCTCCTCCGACACGTCCCGGTAGGCCGGCTCGCGGTAGCCGTCGTGGTGCGGCACCACCGGGCGGGACTCGGCGGCGTCCTCCCAGCCACCCCGCCCGGCCGCGACGCGCCGGACCGGCACCACCTCCGCCTCGGCGTACTCGTCGTACTCCTCGTAGTCGCCGACCTCGCCGCGCCGGTCGTCGTCCTCGACGAGACCGAGGTAGACCCCCATCTTGCGCATGGCGCCCGCCATCGGGACCCTCCTCCTCGCGGTGACACGTCGCGGCCAGGACATCCTGACCCGGGCGCGGCCGACATTACCCCGGCAGGGGCGGGCGACCGCCGAGCAACGCCGTACCGATTCGAAGGTGTGTCGCGCCGTGCCGGACCGCCGCCCCCAGGTCGCCGCTCATGCCGGCCGACACCACGGTCGCGGCCGGGTGGCCGGCCCGCAGCCGGTCGGCGATCCGGGCCAGCGCGCCGAAGGCGGCGTCCGGGTCGGCGTCCAGCGGGGCGATGGCCATGACACCGGCCACCTGCAGCCGGCCGGTGCCGGCGGCGGCGTCAGCCAGCTGCGGCACGTCCTCCGGCAGCGCGCCACCCCGGTCCGGGTCGCCGTCCAGGCTCACCTGGATCAGCACCTCGACCCGGTCCCGCCCGGCCCGCTCGGCGCCGCGGGCGAGCGCGCGGACCAGCTCCGGGCGGTCGACGGTGTGCACGACGGCCGCGTACGAGGCGACGGATGCGGCCTTGTTGCGCTGCAGCCGGCCGATGAAGTGCCAGCGCGGCCCCGGCAGCTCACGGGCCTTGACCCGCGCCTCCTGGTCCCGGGCCTCGCCCAGCTCGCTGACCCCGAGCGCGACCAGCCGCCGGGCGTCCTCGACCGGAAAGGTCTTGGTCACCGCCACCAGCGTCAGCTCGCCCGGGTCCCGCCCGGCCTCCCGCGCCGCCGCCTCGATCCGGTCCCGGACCGCGGCCAGGTTCGCGGCGATCTCCTCCGTCCGCGGATCCCCGGTCACGGCCCCGATCCTGCCAGTCCTGCGCACCGCCCTCCTTCCGCACCGACTGCGGCTCTGCTTCACCCGGCGACGCACTGGCGCAGCAGGACCAGGGTCCCCGCCGCCCGGGAAGCGGAGCGCTCCCGTTTGCTGCGTCTCTGCACCGCTCGGCGGTGCAGAGACGCCCCTGCATCGCTCCGCGGAGCACATACGCCCCGTGCATTACTCGGCGGGGCAGGGACGTCTCTGCATCACTCCGCCGAGCAGAGACGTCTCTGCATCGTTGGGCGGAGCAGAGACGTAGCAAAAATGGAGGGGTCTATCCGCGGGGGTCAGACCTCGAGCCAGGTGACGGCGGCCTGCCGGCCGGTCACGCCGTCCCGCCGGTGGCTGAACAGCTCCGGGTCCTCGGCCGTGCAGCGGGAGTCGACCACCACCCGGGCGACACCGAGGCCGGCGAGCTGGCCGGCCAGGCCGGTACGCAGGTCGAGGCCGGGGGTGCCACGGCGGGTGGTCGTGGCGCTGCCGGGCAGCGCGGCGTCGACCTCGTCGCGCATCGTCGCCGGCACTTCATAGCAGCCGCCGCAGATCGCCGGCCCGAGCAGCGCGTCCGACCGGCCCAGGTCGGCGCCCAGGCCAGCCAGCGCGGACACCGCGGCCGGCACGACAGCGGCCGCGGCGCCCGCCCGGCCCGCGTGCACGGCGGCCACGGCGGTGGGAGCGGCGATCAGCACCGGCACGCAGTCCGCGACGAGCACCACCAGCGCAAGTCCCGGCGTCGCCGTCACCAGCCCGTCGGTCGCCGGGACCGGACGCGGCCACGGGCCGTCCACGACGGCCACCGTCGAGCCGTGCACCTGCCGCATCCAGACCAGCCGAGCCGGTGCCAGCCCCGTCGCCCGGGCCAGCCGGGACCGGTTGGCCCGGACCGCAGCCGGATCGTCCCCGACGTGCAGCGCGAGGTTGAACGACGCGTACGGCGGCCTGCTGGCACCGCCGGATCGGGAGGTGACGATCCGGCGGACTCGGGGCACGGGCGGAGGTTAGAGCATGTCCAGCCGGCGGGAGCCGCCCTAACCCTTGAGGAAGTCCGGGATGTCGAGGTCGTCGTCCAGCTCGACCTTGCGCCGGACGTGCCCGTTCGCTCCCGCCGGCGAGGGCGGGCGCAGCGGTGGCTGCGCGGACGTGGCGGGCGGCCCGTACCGGGACGTCACGGTCGGCATCGCCGGCGTGCTCGGGATCGTCGCGGCCGGGCGCTCCCGTGCCGGGGCGTCGGCCGGGCGGTGCTTCGGCGAGCCGCCGTCGAAACCGGCCGCGATCACCGTCACCCGCACCTCGTCGCCGAGCGCGTCGTCGATGATCGCGCCGAAGATGATGTTCGCCTCCGGGTGCGCGGAGTCGGCGACCATCGAGGCCGCCTCGTTGATCTCGAAGATGCCGAGGTCGGAGCCGCCGGAGATGGACAGCAGCACGCCGTGCGCGCCCTCCATGGACGCCTCCAGCAGCGGGCTCGCGATCGCCAGCTCCGCGGCCGAGACCGCCCGGTTGTCGCCGCGGGCGCTGCCGATGCCCATCAGCGCCGACCCGGCGCCGCTCATCACCGACTTGACGTCGGCGAAGTCGAGGTTGATCAGGCCGGGCGTGGTGATCAGGTCGGTGATGCCCTGGACACCGGACAGCAGCACCTGGTCGGCGGTGCGGAAGGCGTCCATGACGCTGACGTTGCGGTCGCC
>JBJMII010000135.1:0-10478 GCA_045806925.1 Mycobacteriales bacterium | reverse complement strand
TCTCCCAGCCGCCGGCGCCGTAGCTGAGCTGACCGAGCACGCGACTCGGCGCCAGACCACACATCTCGGTGAACGTCGAGATGCCGATGCCGAGCTGCACGGGATCCTTCGACTCGCGACGCCGCTGCTGCTCGGCGCGCAGCCCGTCGTAGTCGAACATCCCGACGGCCTTCTCGGTCGCGGCCTCGTAGTTGCCGCTGTCGTAGGTGAGCCCGGCGATCGTCGTGTACGGGAACTCGTCGTGCCCGATCCAGTTCTTCCGGCGCAGCTCCAGCGGGTCGATGCCCAGCTCGTGCGCCAGCTCGGTGACGATCCGCTCCACCGCGTACGTCGCCTCGGGCCGGCCGGCCCCCCGGTAGGCGTCCGTCGGCGTCTTGGTGGTGAAGACGCCGGTGCAGCGGAACCGGTAGCCCTCCATCTTGTAGATCGCGTTGTACATGAAGGCGCCGAGGATCGGGATGCCCGGCGTCACCAGCTGCAGGTAGGCGCCCATGTCGGCCTTGAGGTCGACGGACAGCCCGAGGATCGTGCCGTCCCGGGTGGCGGCGATCTCGATGTCCTGGATCTGGTCCCGGCCGTGGATGGTGGCCTGGTAGCCCTCGCTGCGCGACTCCGTCCACTTCACCGGGCGGCCCAGCTTGCGGGCCAGCACCAGCGCGATGACCTCCTCGGCGTAGACGTTGAGCTTCGAGCCGAAGCCGCCGCCGACGTCCGGCGCGATCACCCGGATCCGGTGCTCCGGCAGCCCGGTGACCAGGGCCAGCATCAGCCGCAGGATGTGCGGGATCTGGGTGGTGGAGTACACCGTGTACTCGTCGCCCTCGGTGAGCGGCTCGACCAGCACGCCGCGCGGCTCCATCGCCGTCGGGATCAGCCGCTGCTGGATGTACCGCCGCTTGACCACGACGTCGGCCTTCGCCTTGGCTGCGTCGTAGTCGCCGCCGTCGAAGGGCCACAGGAACGCCTTGTTGGTGCCCTTGTCCGAGTGCACCAGGACCCGGTCCCGGAGCGCCTCCTCCATGTCCACCACCGCCGGCAGCGGCTCGTAGTCGGCCCGCACCGCCTCCACGGCGTCGGCCGCCGCGTACCGGTCGTTGGCCACCACTACGGCGACCGCCTCACCGACGTGCCGGACCTCGTCGACCGCCAGCGGGTGGTGGTCGGGGTGCACCATGTCCGCGGTGACCGGCCACGCGCACGGCAGCGTGCCGAGCTGGTCGGCGAGGTCGGCCCCGGTGAAGGCGGCCACCACCCCGGGGCGGTCCAGTGCCGCGGACACGTCCACCCGGGTGATCCGGGCGTGCGCCACCGGGCTGCGGACCAGCGCCACGTGCAGCAGGCCGGGCATCGTGATGTTGTCGGTCCACCGGGTCCGGCCGGTGATCAGCCGGCGGTCCTCCTTGCGGCGCAGCGGCTTGCCGATGTGCTTGCTCGGGTCGGGCGCGTCCAGCTGCTCGGGGTGCTCCGCGACCTGCTCGCCGATCAACCCGGCGTCGACCTCCTCGGTCATGCGGTCACCTCCTCGGTCTGGGCGTCCGACGCCGCTCCCATGGACTGGGAGGCGGACCGGACGGCCCGCACGATGTTCTGGTAGCCGGTGCAGCGGCAGAGGTTGCCCTCCAGCCCGTGCCGGATCTCCTCATCCGTGGGCGCCGGGTTGGCCTTCAGCAGGTCGACCGAGGCCATGATCATGCCGGGCGTGCAGTAGCCGCACTGCAGCGCGTGCTGCTCGTGGAAGGCCTGCTGCACCGGGTGCAGCTGGCCGTCGGTGGCCAGGCCCTCGATCGTGGTGACTTCCACACCGTCGGCCTGCACGGCCAGCACGGTGCAGCTCTTCACGCTCTGCCCGTCCAGCAGCACCGTGCAGGCGCCGCAGTTGGACGTGTCGCAGCCGACCGGCGTGCCCACCTTGCCGAGCCGGTCCCGGAGGTAGTGGACGAGGAGCAGCCGGGGCTCCACCTCGTCGCGGTAGCGGACGCCGTCGACGGTGACTTCGATCCTCGCCATGGATCCCCCGATCCCGATTGCCGGATAGTGGTCGTCACCCTAGATCCAGCCACTGACACTCGAAAGCTGGCCCGACCGGGCAGCTGGTCACGAGATTCCCGCACCTACGGTGGCTCCGACGGCGAACGTGACCGCAGCCGCGGCGGCACCCACGAACAACTGCCGCAGACCCGTGTAGAGCCACCTGCGTGCCGTGAACCGGGCGGTCAGGGCGCCGGTGGCGAACAGGCCGGCCGCGGCCAGCGCGGTGGCCGCCGGCAGCGAGTCGGCGCCGAGCAGGTACGGCAGCAGCGGCAGCAGGCCACCGACGGTGAAGCTGGCGAACGACGACCCGGCCGCCAGCCACGGGTTGGGCAGCGCGTCCGGGTCGACGCCCAGCTCCTCCCGGGCGTGCACCCGCCAGGCCAGCTCCGGGTCGCGGGACAGCTGCTCGGCGACCCGGCCGGCGAGGTCCGGGTCGAGACCGCGGGACTGGTAGAGCTCGGCCAGCTCCTGCAGCTCGGCCGCCGGCCGGGCGGCGAGCTCGGTGCGCTCGACCGCGAGCTCGGCCCGGGTGAGCTCGGCCTGGGTGGCGACGGAGGTGTACTCACCGGTCGCCATCGAGAAGGCGCCGGCGACCAGGCCGGCGAAGCCGGCGACGGCGACGGTGCGGCCGGGGGTGCCGGCGCCGGCCACCCCGGCGATCAGCGCGAACGTGGACACCAGCCCGTCCATGACGCCGAAGACGGCCGGCCGCAGCCAGCCACCGGTGACGTCCCGGTGCTGGTGGTGGATCTCGGCCCGCGCCATCCGCTCAGACTAGGCACCGGCCGCAGCCAGCCATCCACCACCCGCCCCGCCCGCGGTCAGGGGCGGCGGGCGGCGCCGGTGTCCCGGACGGTCTCGCCGTCCCCGCCGCGCCGGTCGCCGTCCGGCGCGGCGGGGACGGCGGACGCGGACCGGTCACCGGCGTCCTCGACGTTCGGCGCGTCCATGGCCACGGTGTCGTCGGGGTCGTCCGTGCGGTCCGGGTCCGGGGCGGCGACCGTCCCGTCGGCGGCGGGCGGGCCCGGCTGGACCTCGGTCTCCCGGGGTCCGCGCACCAGCAGGAAGTAGAGCAGCCCGCCGGCGAAGACCAGGATCGAGGTCCACACGTTCAGCCGGAGGCCGAGGACGTGGTTCGCCGTGTCGATGCGGAGCAGCTCGATCCACACCCGGCCGGCGGTGTAGCCCATCACGTAGAGCGCGAAGAGCCGGCCGTGGCCGAGCCGGAACCGGCGGTCCACCAGCACCAGCACCCCGGCCAGCGCGAGGCACCACAGCGACTCGTAGAGGAACGTCGGGTGGTACGTCGTCGCGCCGGCCACCGCGTTGGGCTGGTCCGGGTCGATCTCGACCGCCCACGGCAGGCCGGTCGGCCGGCCGAACAGCTCCTGGTTGAAGTAGTTGCCCCACCGCCCGATCGCGTGCGCCACCGCGATCCCGGGCGCCGCCGCGTCCGCGAACGGCGGCAGCCTGATGCCGGCCCGCCGGCAGCCGATCCAGGCGCCCACCCCGCCGAGCGCGATGGCGCCCCAGATGCCGAGCCCGCCCTCCCACACCGCGAACGCCCGCCAGGGGTCCCGGCCGGCCCGGAAGTACAGCTCGTTGTCGGTGACCACGTGGTAGAGCCGGCCGCCGACCAGGCCGAAGACGACCGCCCAGACCGCGACGTCGGAGACCGTGCCGGGCCGGCCGCCGCGGGCGACCCAGCGCTTCTGCGTGATCCAGATGGCGGCCACGATCCCGGCGATGATGCACAGCGCGTACGCCCGGAGGGGGATCGGACCGAGGTACCACACGCTGCGGGCGGGACTGGGGAACGAGGCCAGGTTCAGGACGGAGCCGGAGGCGGGCACCCGCCGAGTCTAGGGCGGCCTCGGTGCCGCCCGCCGACGGCCCGCGGTCTGTCGCGCACCGCCCGCGGCGTCTAGGGTTCGCCCATGAGGGACGTGAAACGGGCGGTGGCGGCCGTCATCGGCGACTCCGAGGGCCGCGTGCTGCTCGTCCAGCAGAGCAGCGGCCGGCGCCGGTGGGGACTGCCCGGCGCCCACCTCGGCCCGTACGACCTGCCCATGACCGCGATCGTCCGGGAGGTCCGGCGGGAGACCGGCATGGAGACCCGGGTGGTGGACCTGCTCGGGCTCTACCACCTGACCGGCGCGCTGGCCGGCGCCGACGAGGAGCTGCCGGACGTGCTGACCTACGCCTTCCGGTGCGAGCCGGTCTCCGGCGAGCCGGTGCTCAACGGGCGGGGCCGGATCTGCGACCTGGGCTGGTACGGGCCGCTCGCGCTGCCCGACCCGGTCACCGCCACCGCGCAGGCGGCGCTGCAGGACTGCGGCGCCGGCCGGTCCGGGGTGGTCCGGGACCTCAGCCGCACCGCGGCGCACGCCTGACCGTAGGCCGGAGCGGACGCCTCCGGGCGTCCCCGGCAGGCACGGTTCAACGACCCCGGCGGCGAACGCCTTCGGCCAGCTCGGCCGCGAGCGCACCCGCGGCGGTGGCCGCACCGGCCGGAGCGTCCAGCACCGCGCGGACGAAAGCGGACCCGACGATGACCGCGTCGGCGTACCCGGCCACCTCCGCGGCCTGGTCCGCGGTGGACACCCCGAGCCCGACCCCGACCGGCAGGTCGGTCACCTGCCGCACCCGGCGGACCAGCACGGGGGCCGCCGAGCTGGTCTGCTGCCGCGCCCCGGTGACTCCCATCACCGAGGTCGCGTAGACGAAGCCGCGGCACAGCCCGGCGATCCGGGCCACCCGCGCGTCCGTGGACGACGGCGCGACCAGGAAGACCGGATCCAGCTGGTGCTTCTCCGCGGCGGCCAGCCACCGGCCGGCCTCCTCCGGGGTGAGGTCCGGGGTGATCATCCCGGCCCCGCCGGCCGCGGCCAGGTCCGCGGCGAAACGGTCCACACCGTACTGCTCGATCGGGTTCCAGTACGTCATCACCAGCACCGGGGCGCCGGTCCGGGCCACCGCCTCGACCGTGCGCAGCACGTCCGCCGGGGTGGTACCGGCGGCGAGCGCCCGGTCCACCGCCTCCTGGATGACCGGGCCGTCGAGCACCGGGTCCGAGTACGGCAGGCCGACCTCGACCACGTCCACGCCGGCCGAGACCATCGCGGTGAACGTCGCGTCCGGCGCCGCCCCGGCCGGCAGGTAGCCGACCAGCACGCCGCGGCCCTCGGCGCGGGCGGTGGCGAAGGTCCGGTCCAGCACGCTCACAGTGCGCGCTCGCCCAGTGCCCGCTCGCGCTGCGAGCCCTCGCGCTCGCTCACAGCAGGTCGAACCAGCGGGCCGCGGTGTCCATGTCCTTGTCCCCCCGCCCGGACAGGCAGATCAGCACGATCGCGTCCGGGCCGAGCTCGCCGGCCAGCTCGACCGCGCCGTGCACCGCGTGCGCGGTCTCGATCGCGCAAAGGATGCCCTCGGTGTGCGAGAGCAGCCGCATCGCCTCCATCGCCTGCCCGTCGGTGACCGACCGGTACGTCGCCCGGCCGGTGTCGTGCAGCCAGGCGTGCTCCGGCCCGACCCCGGGGTAGTCCAGCCCGGCCGACACCGAGTGGGTCGGCAGCGTCTGCCCGTCCGGGTCCTGCAGCAGGTAGGTGCGCATGCCGTGCAGCACGCCCGGCCGCCCGCCGGCCAGCGTCGCGGCGTGCAGCGCGCCCTCCGCCCCGGTGCCGCCCGCCTCGCAGCCGACCAGCGCGATCGACGGGTCCGGCACGAAAGCGGTGAAGATGCCCAGCGCGTTGGACCCGCCGCCGACGCAGGCGACCACCGCGTCCGGCAGCCGGCCCGCGAGCTCCAGCAGCTGGGCCCGCGCCTCGTCCCCGATCACCCGCTGGAAGTCCCGGACCAGCGCCGGGAACGGGTGCGGCCCCATCACCGAGCCGATCACGTAGTGGGTGCTCGCGACGTTGGTCACCCAGTCGCGCATCGCCTCGGTGATCGCGTCCTTCAGCGTCCTGGTGCCTGTCTTCACCGCGACGACGGACGCCCCGAGCATCCGCATCCGAGCCACGTTGAGGGCCTGCCGGACGGTGTCCTCCTCGCCCATGTACACCACGCACTCGAGGCCGAGGTACGCGCACGCCGTCGCCGTCGCCACCCCGTGCTGCCCGGCACCGGTCTCCGCGATGACCCGGCTCTTGCCCATCCGCCGGGCCAGCAGCGCCTGGCCGAGCGCGTTGTTCAGCTTGTGCGAGCCGGTGTGCGCGAGGTCCTCCCGCTTGAGCAGGATCCGGGCGCCGCCGGCGTGCGCGGTCAGCCGGGCCGCGTCGGTGAGCGGCGTCGGCCGTCCGACGTACGTCCGGAGCAGCCGGTCCAGCTCGCCGGTGAAGGCAGCGTCGGTGCGGGCCTCCGCGTACGCCTCCGTCAGCTCGTCCAGAGCGGCGATCAGTGCCTCGGGGACGAACCGGCCCCCGTACGGCCCGAAGTGGCCGGTGGAGTCCGGCACCGCGTCCGGCCGGCCGGCCGGCCCGGCGCCGGGGACCGGCTCAGCGGTCATGGGCCGGCCGGGGGGTGGCCGGGTGCGACCCCGCGGTGACCAGCTCGGCGACGGCCTGCCGCGGGCTGGACTTGGTCACGATGCCTTCGCCGACCAGCACCGCGTCGGCGCCGGCCCCCGCGTACGCGATCAGGTCGTGCGGGTCGCGCACCCCGGACTCGGCGATCTTGAGCACGTGGCTGGGCAGGCCGGGCGCGATCCGCTCGAAGACGCTGCGGTCGACCTGCAGCGTCCTGAGGTCCCGCGCGTTGACGCCGATCACCCGGGCGCCCGCCTCCAGCGCGCGGTCCGCCTCCGCCTCGGTGTGCACCTCGACCAGCGGGGTCATGCCCAGCGACTCGGACCGCTCCATCAGGCCCACCAGCACATTCTGCTCCAGCGCGGCGACCAGCAGCAGCACCATGTCGGCGCCGTGCGCCCGGGACTCGTGCACCTGGTACGACGAGATCACGAAGTCCTTGCGCAGCACCGGCACCCCGACCGCGGCCCGGACACCGTCCAGGTCGGCGAGCGAGCCGCCGAAGCGGCGCTCCTCGGTGAGCACGCTGATCACCCGGGCGCCGCCCGACTCGTACTCCCGGGCCAGCCAGGCCGGGTCCGGGATCCTGCTGAGCTGGCCGGCGGACGGGCTGGCCCGCTTCACCTCGGCGATCACGCCGACGCCCGGCGCCCGCAGCGCGGCGATCGCGTCGAGCGCTCCCGGACGCCGCGCCGCCGCCAGCTTGACCTCGGCGAAGGGAACGGCAGCCTCGCGAGCGGCGACGTCGGCGCGGACGCCGACGAGGATCTCGTCGAGAACGGTCACGCTGGCCCCTCCGTCGGATTAGGGGTCCTGCCGACTCCGACCCTACCGACTTCCCCGGGTCGGCCCTGACCCGGCCCCGCCGGGCGGCGGCGGGACCAGCCGTGGCAGGGGTGCCCTGACGGCGTGCTGGGCGGGCGGCGCGGGGTCGGTCAGCGGCAGCCGGACGGTGAAGCAGGCCCCGCCCTCCGGCGCCCGGCCGGCCTCCGCGGTGCCGCCCAGCCGGGTGGCCAGCCCGTGCACCAGGGCCAGCCCGACGCCGGTGCCGACCTGCCGGACACCGCGGTAGCGCTGGTAGAGCACCGACCGCTCGAAGGCGACCGCGCAGTCCTCCGGGGTCAGCCCGGGGCCACCGTCGCGGACCTGCAGGACCGCGGTGCCGGGCAGCTCGTACAGGCCGAGCACCATCGGGGCGCCGGCCGGGGTGACCCGCAGTGCGTTCTCGGCGAGGCCGTCCACGATCTGCCGGACCCGGGTCGGGTCGGTGACGCACAGCACCGGGTGGCGCGGCAGGTCGACCCGGGCCTGCACGCCGACTGCCTCGCAGCGCGCCCGCCAGACGTCGCCGGCGGCGGCGACCAGCGCGGTGAGGTCGACCGGGTGCCGGTCGATGCGGAAGTCCTGGGCACCGAGCCGGGCCAGGTCGAGCAGGTCACTGACCAGCCGGTCCAGCCGGCGGGCCTCGCCGAGCACGGTCCGGCCGACCGGGCGGACGTCCGCTCCGGTGGTGACGCCGTCGGCCAGTGACTCGGCGAAGCCGGTGATCGCGGTCAGCGGGGTGCGCAGCTCGTGCGAGACGGACAGCAGGAAGTCCCGCTGCCGGCCCTCGCTGCCGGCCAGCGCGCCGGACAGCCGGGTCAGCGCGTCGGCCAGCTCGGCGACCTCGGCCGGCCCCTCCGGCGGCAGCCGCACGTCCCGCTGGCCGCGGGCCAGGTCGTGCGCCGCGGCGGCGGCCCGGCGCAGCGGGCGGGCCAACAGCCGGGCCAGCAGGATGCCGGCGAGCACGGCGACCGCGAGGCCGACCAGCAGCGCGACGCCGATCCGGCCGACCGCCTCCCGGGCGAAGCTGGCGTCCGAGAGGGCCTGGGCGAGCACGATGCCGCCGCTGCCGGTCTGCCGTGCCTCGACCAGCGTCCGGGTGCCGCCGACGTCGCGGGTGAGCGAGAACGACCGGCCGTCGACCAGTTCGAGCCGCTCGTCCCGGGACAGCGCCCGGGCGGCGAGCCCGTCCGCCGGCCCGCCGCTGGTGCCGCCCTGCCGGTTGACCAGGGTGAAGTCGATCTTCAGGCCGGTGAGCTGGGCCCGGGTGCGCTGCCGGGAGATCAGCGGGCCGGTGGCGCCGGCCCGGGTCGGCGGGCCCTGCGCGGCGGCGTCGGCGAGCGCGGCGAGCGTCCGCCGGGCGTCCTCGTCGCCCGCGGACCGCACCAGCCCGAGCGACACCAGCCCGGCGACCAGCACCGTGACCGCGGCCACCGCGGTGGTGACGAGCGCGACCCGCGCCGCCAGCGTCGGCCGCCTCCGTCCGCCGGCGAACCAGGCCGGGCCGGGGTGGTCCGGGCCGCCGGGCGGCCGCCACCCGTCCGCCGGGCCGGCACCCCCCGGACCCGCGCCGGGAACCGGACCGGTGGGACCGGCGGTCCGGCCGGGGGGTGGGGTGGGCCGGGTCATTGCGCCTCGGCGGAGTAGCCGACGCCGCGGACGGTGCGGATCGGGCTGGCGTCGCCGAGCTTGGCGCGCAGCTGGGCGACGTGCACGTCGACGGTCCGGGTCCCGGCCGCGGCCGCGTAGCCCCAGACCTCGGACAGCAGGTGCTCCCGCTCGTACACCCGGCCCGGCCGGCGCAGCAGGAAGGCGAGCAGGTCGAACTCGGTGGTGGTGAGCACCACCTCCTGCTCCCCCACGTACGCGCGGCGCCGGTCCGGATCCAGCCGCACCCGGCCGACCGACAGCAGCGGGCTGGCCCGCTCCGCCCCGCGCGCCCGCCGCAGCACCGTCTTGACCCGCGCCACCAGCTCCCGCGGCGAGAACGGCTTGGTGACGTAGTCGTCCGCGCCCAGCTCCAGCCCGAGCACCCGGTCCACCTCGTCGTCCCGCGCGGTCACGAAGAGCACCGGCGTCCAGTCCCCGTCCGCCCGCAGCCGGCGGCACAGCTCGGTGCCGTCCAGCGACGGCAGCCCGACGTCGAGCACGATCGCCACCGGGTGCAGCCGGCGGGCGGCAGCCAGCCCCGCCGCGCCGTCCGCCTCGACATGCACGCCGAAGCCCTCGCGCGCCAGGTAGAGCCGGATCAGGTCGGCGATGGCCCGCTCGTCCTCGACCACGAGGACCAGACCCTTGCTGTCCCCCACCGTGCGCGCCTCCTCGCAGTCACCGTACGGCGGGAGCCTGCGGCAGGTGCGCACGGCGCCGGGTCAGCCGCGTGTTCGAGCGGTGTACGGAACCGGTCAGCCGGGCCGCTCGGCCGGCGCGGTCGGATCCTGCCCGCTGTCCAGCGCGTCCCACAGCTTCACCTCGGACCGGGCCGCCTCCGACCGGGCCGCCTCGGACCGGGCCGGCTTCTCGTACCGGGCGGACATCGTCGGCCACCGCCGGCCGCGCAGCACGACGGCCACCCCGCCGGCGACCAGCAGCAGCCCGCCGAGCCCGGCGACCAGCGGCCACAGCGGGACGGCGGTCGCCGTGACCGCCGCGTCCGCGGCCACCCCGCCGGCCCGGCCGGAGTCCACCAGCAGCTCGCGCGCGCGGCCGGCACCGGGGGCGGCGACGCGCGGGACCGAGCCGACCGCGACGGCCAGACCGGCGGCGGCGAGCACCGCGCCGACGGCGAGCCGGCCCCAGCGTCGGGTGGCCAGCAGGCCGACCACGCCGGCCAGGCCGACCAGCCCGAGCGCGGCGACCAGCGGCTCGAGGTCGCGGCCGGTGAGCTCGAGCATCACGTCCGAGAACGGCGGCCGGCGCCGCGCGGTGAGCCGCAGCCATGGCCGGCCGGCCCCGAGCAGCGCCAGCCCCCCGCCGGCCGCGCAGGCCAGCGCGACCACCAGCACGACGACGAGCACACGGGGTGCCATGAATCCCCCTCGCTGAGGTACCACGATCCCCTCCTCCCCCTGGGGCTGTGCGCCCACGCCGCGGGGCAGG
>JBJMII010000134.1:0-9696 GCA_045806925.1 Mycobacteriales bacterium | reverse complement strand
ACCCAGGACCAGAACCTGCAGGACGGCCCGCACAAGGACCTCCGCCGGGCCCGCGCGGCGGCCATCAACGTGGTGCCCACCAGCACCGGCGCGGCCAAGGCGATCGGCCTGGTGCTGCCCGAGCTCAAGGGCAAGATGGACGGCTACGCGCTGCGGGTGCCGGTGCCGACCGGGTCGTGCACCGACCTGACCGTCACGCTCGGCCGGGACAGCTCGGTCGAGGAGGTCAACGCCGCGTACGCGGCGGCCGCGGACGGCCCGCTCAAGGGCTACCTGCGCTACACGGAGGACCCCATCGTGTCCTCGGACATCGTCACCGACCCGGCCTCCTGCATCTTCGACGCCGGGCTGACCAAGGTCATCGGCGACCAGGCGAAGGTGGTCGGCTGGTACGACAACGAGTGGGGTTACTCCAACCGGCTGGCCGACCTCGTCACGTTCATCGGGTCCCGCCTGTCGTGACGACCGGCCCCGCGCGGACCGGCCCGCTGAGGACCGCCTGGTGAAGACGCTCGACGACCTGCTCGCCGGCGGGGTCGCGGGCCGCCGGGTGCTGGTCCGTTCGGACCTCAACGTGCCGCTGGACGGGTCCCGGATCACCGACGACGGCCGGATCCGGGCGTCGGTGCCGACCATCCGGCGGCTCAGCGAGGCGGGCGCGCGCGTCGTCGTCTGCGCGCACCTGGGCCGGCCCAAGGGCGCGCCGGACCCGGCGTACACGCTGCGGCCGGTCGCCGCCCGGCTCGGCCAGCTGCTCGGCGCCGAGGTCGGGTTCGCCGGCGACACCGTCGGGCCCGGTGCGAAGGAGGCGGTGGACGGGCTGGACGACGGCCACGTCGCCATGCTCGAGAACGTCCGCTTCGAGCCGGGCGAGACGAGCAAGGACGACGCGGAGCGGGGCGCCTTCGCCGACCGGCTCGCCGGGCTCGCGGTCTCGTACGTGGACGACGCCTTCGGCGCCGTGCACCGCAAGCACGCCAGCGTCTACGACGTCGCCCTGCGGTCGCCGGCGTACGCGGGCGGTCTGCTGCTGCGCGAGCTGGAGGTGCTGTCCCGGCTGACCGGGCACTCCGCGGACCTGCCGCGGCCGTACGTGGTGGTGCTCGGCGGCAGCAAGGTGTCGGACAAGCTGGGGGTCATCTCCGCGCTGCTGCCGAAGGTGGACCGGCTGCTGGTCGGCGGCGGGATGTGCTTCACCTTCCTCAAGGCCCGCGGCCTGGAGGTGGGCGAGTCGCTGCTCGAGGCCGGCCAGGTGGACACCTGCGGACGGCTGCTGCGCCGGGACGGCGACCGGATCGGGCTGCCGGTGGACGTCGTCGTCGCGGACCAGGTGAGCGCGGACGCGGAGACCCGGATCGTCGACATCGACGGGATCCCGGCCGGCAGCAAGGGGCTGGACGTCGGCCCCGCCACCGCGGACGTCTTCGGCGGCGCGATCGCCGACGCCCGCACGGTCTTCTGGAACGGGCCGATGGGCGTCTTCGAGGTGCCGCCGTTCGCGGCGGGCACCAAGCGGGTCGCCGAGGCGATCGCCGGCAGCCGGGCCTTCACCGTGGTCGGCGGCGGCGACTCGGCCGCCGCGGTCCGCCAGCTCGGTGTCGAGGAGGACGCCTTCGACCACATCTCCACCGGCGGCGGGGCGTCGCTGGAGTACCTGGAGGGCCGCACCCTGCCGGGCGTCGTCGCCCTCGAGACAGCCGTGCTGGAGGAGTAATGCCGGCCAAGCCCGCCCGCCGCCCCCTGGTGGCCGGCAACTGGAAGATGAACCTCACCCACCTCGAGGCGATCGCGCTGGTGCAGAAGATCGCGTTCAGCCTCAAGGAGCGCGAGCTCGAGGCGGTGGAGGTCGTCGTGCTGCCCCCGTTCACCGCCATCCGCAGCGTGCAGACGCTGGTGGACGGGGACAAGCTGCTGCTCGGCTACGGCGCGCAGGACCTCTCCCGGTACGCGTCCGGCCCGTACACCGGCGACGTCAGCGGGTCGATGCTGGCGAAGCTCGGCTGCTCGTACGTCGTGGTCGGGCACTCCGAGCGCCGGCAGCACCACGGCGAGGACGACACGCTGGTCGCGGCCAAGGTGCGCGCGGCGTACGCGCACGAGCTCGTCCCGATCCTGTGCGTCGGCGAGCTGGAGCCCGTCCGGGACGCCGGTGCGCACGTCGCGCACTGCTGCGACCAGCTGGACGCGGCGCTGTCCGGCCTGCCGGCCGACCAGGCCGGCCGGATCGTGATCGCGTACGAGCCGGTGTGGGCGATCGGGACCGGCAAGGTGGCCACCCCCGAGGACGCGCAGGAGATGGCCGGGGAGATCCGCACCCGGCTGGCCGAGCGGTACTCCGGACAGCTGGCCGACGGCGTCCGGGTCCTGTACGGCGGCTCGGTGAAGGCGTCGAACGCGGCGGACATCCTGGCCGGCCCGGACGTGGACGGCGCGCTGGTCGGCGGGGCGAGCCTGGACGGCGAGGAGTTCGCCCGGATCTGCCGCGCGGCCGAGCCGGCGGCGGCCCGGGTCGGCGCGCCCGGGCGGTGAGCGGCCGGGTCGGGTCCTGGCGGGTCCGGTCCCGGCGGGTCCGGTCCCGGCGGGTCGGCGCCGCGCTGGCGGCGCTCGCCCTGCTCGCCGGCCTCGCGGCCTGCCGCACCGGCGCCTCCGGCGAGTCGGGCGTGGACCCGTCCGCGGTGCGCGGGCTGGACACCGGCAGCACCGGGGTGCGGCACCCGTCCAGCCGGCCGGGCGGGACGCTGCGGCTGGTCAGCGGCACCGTGGACAGCCTGGACCCGGCCCGGTCGTACTCGCCCGGGGTGTGGAACGTGATGCGGCTCTACACCCGCCAGCTGGTCGCGTACGCGCCGAAGCCGGGCGCCGACGGCACCCGGGTGGTGCCGGACCTGGCCACCGCACCTGGCCGGAGCACCGACGGCGGCCGGACCTGGACCTACACGCTGCGGCCCGGGGTGCGCTGGGAGGACGGCTCGTTGCTCACCTCGGCCGACGTCAAGTACGGCATCGAGCGGCTCTTCGCCTCGGACGTGATCACCGGCGGCCCGACCTGGGCGGTGCAGCTGCTCGACGACCGGGCGGCGCCCTACGACGGGCCGTACAAGGACCGGAACGGGCTGAAGAGCATCGCCGCACCGGACCCGCGCACGGTGGTCTTCAAGCTGGTCAGGCCGTTCGCGGACTGGGACGACGTGATGGCGCTGCCGGCGGCCAGCCCGGTACGGCAGAAGGCGGACAGCGCGGCGACGTACGGCCGGAAGCCGCTGTCCCTGGGGCCGTACCGGGTGGCCTCGGTCGGGACGGACGGCACGGTCTCGTTCGAGCGCAACGGGCGGTGGTCCCGCCAGCTGGACCCGGTGCGGACCGCGCTGCCGGACCGGGTGCTGCTGAAGCCGAACGTGCTGCCGGCCGAGCGGGACCGGCAGCTCCTGTCCGGCGAGGCGGACGCGGACGTCACCGGCAGCGGGCTGCAGCCGGAGGCGTCGGCGCGCGCGCTCGCCGACCCCGCGCTGGCCAGCCGGGTGGACGACCCGGGCACCGGCACGGTGCGCTTCGTGGCGATGCCGGCCGGCGTGCCGCCCTTCGCCGACGTCCACTGCCGGCGGGCGGTGCAGTACGCGATCGACAAGGCCGCGGTGAAGGACGCGCTGGGCGGGACGTACGCGGCCTCGCTCGCCACCACGCTGTGGCCGCGCGGGCTGCCCGGCTACCCGGCCACCGCGCCGTACCCGGCCGGCGAGGGCAACCGCGGCGACCTGCCTGCCGCCCGCACCGAGCTGGCCCGGTGCAGCCGGCC
Organism: Mycobacteriales bacterium; assembly: GCA_045806925.1. Lineage (GTDB taxonomy): Bacteria > Actinomycetota > Actinomycetes > Mycobacteriales > CADCTP01 > CADCTP01. The sequence continues at coordinate 5,903 of JBJMII010000134.1, read as the reverse complement.
GGGCGGCTTCGGCACCACCCTCGGCACCGTGAACGACGGCCGCGGCAAGGTGGCCGCGGACGCGGTCGCCCGCGCGCTCGGGCGGGTCGGCATCACGGTGACCGTGAAGGAGTACCCGCGCGGCACCTTCCTGTCCGCGGTGGCCGGCTCGCCGGCGACGGTGCGGGAGGCCGGGCTCGGGCTGGTGGTGGCGGAGTGGGCGGCCGACTTCCCGTCGCCGTACGCCTTCCTGGTGCCGCTCGCGGACGGCCGCAGCATCCGGCCGGCGGCCAACCCCAACGTCGCCGAGCTGGGCGGCGGCGACCTGGAGTCGGCGGTCGACGAGGCCGCGGCGACGCTGGAGCCGGTGCAGGCGACCATCGCCTGGCGGGACGTGGCGGCGAAGGCGATGAGCGCGGCCGCGTACGCGCCGCTGGTCGAGGACCGGGCGGTGCTGATCGGCAGCGGCCGGCTGCGGAACGCGTACGTGCACCCGGCCTTCCGCGGCTACGACGTGGTGTCGCTGGGAGTCGAGTAAGCTTCGGTGGTTACGCCAGTCCACCGACCCCGCGGAAGGGTTCCGTCCCGGCGATGATCCTCAGCCTGTCCATCGTCCTCATCCTCGCCAGCGCGCTGCTGATCCTGCTGATCCTCTTGCACCGGGGAAAGGGTGGCGGGCTGTCGTCGCTGTTCGGCGGGTCGGTGTCCTCGTCGCTGTCCGGCTCGTCGGTGGTGGAGAAGAACCTCGACCGGCTGACCCTCTTCTGCGGCGCGGTCTGGACCATCTGCATCGTCGGTCTCGGTCTGCTGTTGAAGGCCGGCGGCTAGGCCGTGCCTCTCGATCATCTGGTGGATGTCGATCCGCGCCGCCAGCTGGTCGGGAGGCCTGGCCCGATATCTCTGCCCGTCCGGGCACACCGGGTCCGCCCGGGCCCACGTTCGAGGAGAGCAGGCACAGTGGCTGGTGGCAGTGCCATCCGGGGCAGCCGGGTCGGGGCAGGGCCGATGGGCGAGGCCGAGCGGGGGGAGTCGGTGCCGCGGCGCCGGATCCCCTTCTGGTGCGTGAACGGGCACGAGACACGGCCGGCGTTCGCCGAGGAGGCGGCCGTGCCGGAGACGTGGGACTGCCCGCGGTGCGGCCTGCCGGCCGGCCAGAGCGAGCAGGCCCCGCCGCCGGCCCCGCGCAACGAGCCGTACAAGACGCACCTGGCGTACGTGCGGGAGCGCCGCACCGACGCGGACGGCGAGGCCATCCTCGAGGAGGCGCTGGCCAAGCTCCGGGACCGCCGCGGCCGGTGAGCCGCTGAGGGTCAGGTCGCGCTGAGCCGGCGGGGTCCGTGGCCGGCCAGCAGCCAGAGTGCGGCGGCCGGCACGGCCGCCGGCCCGGTCACCGCCACCAGCGCGCCGGCCACGACCGGCCCCGAGCGAAGGCGACCTGCTCGCTGGCGGCGACGAACGCGTTGACCCGCGGAGCTCAGTCCGCGGCAGCCAGGCTGCCGGCTCCGTGCACAGCCGCCGCTCGGCGCGCGGGACCGAGGGAGGTGGGAGCCGGTGCCATTCGGTCGGCGATGGCCTCGGCTCGTCCGGCGGAGCCCGCCCGTTCAGCCGATGGGGAGGCGGAGGACGGAGGCGGGCAGGCGGGAGGCGGCGGCGCGGTCCAGGAGCCAGAGGGTGCGGACGCGGCCGCGGGCGCCGGCGGCGGGGACCTGGACCGGGCCGGCGCCCCCGAGGGCGAGCGCGGCGGCGGTCGCCTTGCTCTCCCCGGCGGCGACCAGCCAGACCTCGGTGGCCGAGCGGATCGCCGGGAAGGTCAGCGTCAGCCGGGTCGGCGGCGGCTTCGGGCAGCCGCGCACCGCCGCCACCGTGCGCTCCTCGTACGCGGCCGGGGACTCCGGGAAGATCGACGCGACGTGCCCCTCCTCGCCGACCCCGAGCATCAGCACGTCGAAGCGCGGCACCGGCCCGTGGTCCTCCGGGCGGGCCGCGGCGGCCAGCTCCGCCGCGTACCCGGCCGCCGCCGCCTCCGGGTCCCCGGCGAAGGGGCCGTCCGAGGCCGGGAAGGGATGCACCCGGGTCGGGTCGAGCGTCACCGCGCCCAGCAGCGACTCCCGGGCCTGCAGGTCGTTGCGCTGCGGGTCGTCGGCCGGCACCCACCGCTCGTCACCCCACCAGACGTCCACCCGCAGCCAGTCGACGGCGTCGCGGGCCGGGTTGTCCCGCAGCTCGCGAAGCACCGCGGTGCCGATCCCGCCGCCGGTGAGCACCACCGACGCCGCGCCCCGCGCCGCCTGGGCATCCACCAGCCGGGTCACCAGCCGGGCGGCCGCCGCCTTCGCCTGCAGGTCGGGGGTGGCGTGCACGACCACCTCCGGCCCGCTCACGCCGCCTCCCCGCCCCGGGGCCGGTCGACCGCGGGGCCGGCGACGCCGGGCGACCGGTCCTGGTAGCCGCTCATGCGGACGGGGCGTCGGGAGCAGCCGCCTCGGTGCCGCCCGGTCCGGCCACGGGGGGCGGTGCGTCGGCGCCGCTCGGCCCGGTGCTCTCGCCGTGCGCGCCGGTGTGGGCGTCCCGGTCGGCCGAGGTCGCCGGCGCCGGCGGCGGCGCCGCCGCGGACCCCGGCGTCCCGGCCGCACCCCCGCCGTCCTGCAGCATCGGGTCGAGCCAGACATGGGTCCGCGGCTCGGCCGGCGCGTCCGCCAGCCCGCCGATCCCGGTCACCACCCCGAGCGCGTCCGCGTACGGCTGGTCCGCGTCCAGCCGGCGCAGCTCCTCGGCGAGCAGGTCGCCGAACTCCCGCTCCGGCAGCGCCAGCTCGCTGGCCGGCTGCTCCGCCCGCTCCAGCACCACGGTGGTCGAGTCCTTGCGGGCCAGCCGGACCGTGCCGCCGCCCTCCAGCTCGACGACCACCTCGGACACCCCGATGCCGCCGGCCCCGGCTGCCCGGCCCGCGGCCTGCTCGACCGGTACCGGCACACCGAAGCGGGACGACAGCCAGCCGGCCAGCAGCTGCGTGGCCGGGTCATCGGGGCGGCCGGTCACCTTGGCCGCGACCGGCGCCGCGCGGACCGTGTCGAACGCCGACGCCAGCTCGGCCCGCCAGGGCGTGGTCCGGGTCCAGGCGATGTCGGTGTCGCCGGGCCGGAAGTCCTCGGCCCGCTGTCGCAGCGCCGCGAGGGTGTCCGGACAGCGGGCGACGTCGGTGATCCGCCGCTCGGCGAAGACGCCGAGCGGGTCGTGCGCGATCAGGTCCGGGGGTGGCCCGTGCCACCAGGTCACCACGGGCGCGTCCGGAGCGAGCAGCGGCAGCGTGACCGACTCGGCATGCAGGGCGAGCCGGCCGTACATCCGCATCACGACGGCCTCGCCCGGCCCGAGCCGGCCGCCGACGAGCACCTCGGCATCCAGCCGCGGCACCGGCGCCTCGATCTGCCGGCGGATGACGATGAGCAGCCGGCACGGGTGCCGGGACGCAGCGGTGGTCGCCGCCGCCTCCGCCTCGTGCACGTCCTTCTCGTCGACCACCACGACCAGCGTGAGGGCGAGCCCGGACAGCACGGCGCCGCCGGTGCGCCGCTCGGCGGCCAGCGCCTTGACCACGGCGGTGCCGGTGGTGTCCCACAGTGTCGTCACCGGCTCGCTCCTGTCGGCGGCGCGAGCTGCCGGGTCGAGCCGCTCGCCTCGGGTGTCGTCACCGGCTCGCTCCTGTCGGCGGCGCGAGCTGCCGGGTCGAGCCGCTCGCCTCGGGTGTCGTCACCGCTTCGCTCCGGGTGTCGTCACGGTCGCCTCCATGCCCGCCCGTCGCGCGCGAGCATCTCGTCGGCCTCCTTGGGTCCCCACTCGCCGGCCCGGTAGAACGCCGGCTCCCTGCCGTCCCAGAAGTCCTCCAGCGGGTCGACCACCCGCCAGGACGCCTCCACCTCCGCGGCCTGCGGGAAGAGCGTCGCGTCGCCGAGCAGCACGTCGAGGATCAGCCGCTCGTACGCCTCCGGGCTGGACTCGGTGAAGGCCTCGCCGTAGAGGAAGTCCATCGAGACGTCCCGGACCTCCATCTGCGACCCGGGCACCTTCGAGCCGAACTTCAGCGTCACGCCCTCGTCCGGCTGCACCCGGATGACCAGCTGGTTGTGCCCGAGCTCCTCGGTGTCGGTCTTGGAGAACGGCAGGTGCGGCGCCTTCTTGAACAGGATCGAGATCTCGGTGACCCGGCGCGGCAGCCGCTTGCCGGTGCGCAGGTAGAAGGGCACGCCGGCCCACCGGCGGGTCTCGATGCCGAGCTTGACCGCCGCGTACGTCTCCATCTTGGAGTCCGGCGGGACGCCCTTCTCCTGCCGGTAGCCCACCACCCGCTCGCCGGCCAGCCAGCCCTGCGTGTACTGCCCGCGGATCGCGTACGCCGCCAGGTCGTCGGCCACCGTGATCGCCCGCAGCACCTTGATCTTCTCGGTGCGGATCGCGTCCGGGGTGAACTCGACCGGCTCCTCCATGCCGATCAGGGCGAGCAGCTGCAGGACGTGGTTCTGCAGCACGTCGCGGGCCGCGCCGGTGATGTCGTAGAACCCGGCCCGGCTGCCGATGCCGACGTCCTCGGCCATGGTGATCTGGACGGAGTCGACGAAGTTCACGTTCCACACCGGCTCGAAGAGCTGGTTGGCGAAGCGGAGGGCCAGAATGTTCTGGACCGTCTCCTTGCCCAGGTAGTGGTCGATGCGGAAGACGTCCTCGGCCGTGAACACGTCGTCGACGAGGTCGTTCAGCTCGCGGGAGGACTCCAGGTCGGTGCCGAACGGCTTCTCCACCACCACCCGGCGCCAGCCGCCGGACTTGTCGTTGTCGGCCATCCCGGTGCGCTGCAGCTGCTTGAGCACGGTCGGGAACGCCGACGGCGGGATCGACAGGTAGAACGCCGCGTTGCCCTTGATGCCGTGCGAGTCGGACAGTTCTTTGAGCGTCTTGGCCAGCTCGTCGAAGGCGTCGTCGTCGTCGAACGACCCCGGGACGAAGGTGATGTTGCCGGACAGCCGGTCCCACACCTCGTCCTTCCACTCGGTGCGGGCGTGCTCCTTGGCCGCCTTCTTCGCCATCGACTCGAAGTCGCCGTCGCCCCAGTCCCGGCGCGCGAAGCCGAGCAGGACGAAATCCGCGGGCAGCAGGCCGCGGTTGGCCAAGTCGTAGATCGCCGGGAGCAGCTTCTTCCGGGACAAGTCGCCGGTGACCCCGAAGACGACCAGCGCGCAGGGCTCCGGCACGCGGGGCAGCCGCCGGTCGCGCGGATCGCGCAGCGGGTTGCGGCGGGCGGCGCCGGTCATGTCCGACATGGCCGACGGGGGAGTGGCGGGTGGCCCGGTGTGCGCGGCTCCCGGCGCCGCACCGCTCGTGCCGGCGCCGGTGTCGATCGTCGAGACTTCGTCAGTGGTGGACAACTCGCTCGCTCCTCCGCCGTCGGGGACCGATGTTCGGTGCGCCGGTCAGGACGCCTTTTGGAGCTGGGCGCGAACGCTCTCGGCGAGCTGTGCGTAGGAGTCCTCGAACTTCTGCACGCCCTCGACCTCGAGCAGCTCGATCACCTCGTCGTAGCTGATGCCGAGGTTGTTCAGCCGGTCGATGACCTGCCTGGCCTCGTCGTAGCCACCCTGCACGGTGTTCCCGGTGATCCGGCCGTGGTCGGCGACCGCATCCAGCGTGGCCTCCGGCATGGTGTTGACGGTGTCCGGCGCGACGAGCTCGACGACGTACATGGTGTCGTCGTAGGACGGGTCCTTCACTCCGGTCGACGCCCAAAGTGGCCGCTGCACGTGAGCGCCGGCTTCCGCGAGCGCCTTCCAGCGGTCGGAGCCGAGCACCTTCTCGTACCGCTCATACGCGAGTCGGGCGTTGGCGATGGCGGCCTTGCCGCGCAACGCCTTGGCCTCATCCGTGCCCATCTT
>JBJMII010000133.1:0-12193 GCA_045806925.1 Mycobacteriales bacterium | reverse complement strand
TGGATCGGCACCATGTGGCGCGGCTCGATCAGCTTCGAGACGCCGATGCTGTGGGCCCTGGGCTTCATGGTGACCTTCCTGCTCGGCGGGCTGACCGGGGTGCTGCTCGCGTCGCCGCCGCTGGACTTCCACCTCAACGACACGTACTTCGTGGTGGCGCACTTCCACTACGTGCTGTTCGGCACGATCGTCTTCGCCGTCTTCTCCGGCATCTACTTCTGGTTCCCCAAGTTCACCGGCCGCTACCTGGACGAGAAGCTCGGCAAGCTGCACTTCTGGGGCACCTTCATCGGCTTCCACCTGACCTTCCTGGTGCAGCACTGGCTGGGCAACGAGGGCATGCCCCGCCGGTACGCCGACTACCTGCCGACCGACGGCTTCACCACGCTCAACACCGTCTCCACGGTGGGCGCCTTCCTGCTCGGCCTGTCCACCCTGCCGTTCCTGTGGAACGTCTACCGGTCGTACCGGTTCGGCGAGGTGGTCACCGCGGACGACCCGTGGGGCCACGGCAACTCACTGGAGTGGGCGACGTCCTGCCCGCCGCCGCGGCACAACTTCACCGTGATGCCGCGCATCCGCTCCGAGCGGCCGGCGTTCGAGCTGCACTACCCGCATCTCGCCGAGCGGCTCGAGCTCGAGGCGCACGGGGGCAGCGGGCCGGTCGGTCCGGACAACCTGGCCGGCGCCGCGACCGGCCCGCGGCAGGGCGCGAAGGACCCGGACCCGACCTGATCCGGCTGTAACACTTTCGTGGCGTGAGCCCTTTGTGACCTCATGTAGGCGGCTGATATCGTAGCGTGATCCACGAGCCCGGCCGGGCGACCGGCGTCCGTCGGGGTCGTTTCTTCCCTCGTACGACCTCTTACTCATGCACCCACACTCCGTGCTCGTCACCGTCACCGGCTACGACCGTCCCGGTGTCACCTCGGCCCTCTTCGCGGCCCTCGCCGCCCACGACGTCGAGGTGCTCGACGTCGAGCAGGTGGTGATCAGCGACCGGCTGGTGCTCGGCGTGGTGCTCGCGCTGCACGGGGACCCGGCCCCGCTGCGCCGCGCGGTGACGCACGCCGCGGAGGCGCTCGGCACCGAGGTGGAGGTGACCATCACCGAGGACCCGGACGACATCGCCGCCCGGGTGCCGCTGCGACACCACGTGCTGGTGCTGGGCCGGCCGCTGCGGGCCGGGGCGGTGGGTGAGATGGCCCGCCGGATCACCGAGCTGGGCGGCAACATCGACTCGATCGTCCGGCTCACCCACCGTCCGGTCACCGCGCTGGAGCTGGTCGTCTCCGGTGCCGACCCGCGCCGGTTGGGAGCCGGGCTGGTGGCCGGCGCGGCGGCGGCCGGGGTGGACGTGGCGGTGGAGCGGGCCGGCCTGCAGCGCCGGGCCAAGCGGCTGCTGCTGCTCGACCTGGATACCGCGGTCACCGGCTTCGACCAGCTCGCCGCGCTGGCCGACGAGGCCGGCCGCGGCGCCGACTCGCGCCGGATGCTGGCCGAGGCGGGCGGCCGGCCGGCGGCCGAGGTGGTGCGCGCCCGGGCCGCGTTGCTGGCCGGGCTGCCGGTCCGCTGCCTGGACCGGCTGCACGGGCAGGTGCAGTGGACGCACGGCGCGCGGGCACTGATCGGCGCCGCCCGCCGGGCCGGCTACCGGTGCGGGGTGGTCACCGGCGGCGTCGCCCAGGTCGCGGAGCGGCTGGTGGACGGGCTGGCGCTGGACTTCCTCGCGGCCAACCGGCTGGAGACCGCGGACGGCCGGCTGACCGGCCATATGGTCGGCGAGGTGGTCGACCGCGGCGGCCGGGCGCGGGCGCTGGTCCGGTTCGCGGAGGCGTACGGGGTGCCGCTGAGCCAGACGGTCGCGGTCGGCTGCGGGCCGGAGGCGGCGGAGCTGATGAGCCTGGCCGGGCTCGGCGTGGCGGTGGACTCGACCCGGCCGCCGGCCGACGGCGAGCCGACCCGCAGCGCGCACCTGGACGCGCTGCTCTTCGTGCTCGGGCTGCGGCCGGACGAGCCGGAGGACGCGGCCCGGCGCAGCGGCGAGACGGTCGGCGTGGACCGGTCCCGCTGACGGCGGCGCGGCCCTGGCGACCCTAGCCGGACCGTACGACCGGCTTGCCGACCAGCTTGATCCCGGCCTTCCGCATCCGCTCGACGGCGGCCTCGGTGCTGGCCGCGGCGACTCCGGCGGTCAGGTCCAGCCGGACGGTCACCCCGAACCCGGCCGCGACCGCGTCCAGCGCCGTGGCCGCGACGCAGTGGTCGGTCGCGATGCCCATCACCTCGACCGCGTCCACGCCGGACGCCCGCAGCCAGTCGGCCAGCCCGACGCCGGCTCTGCCCGCTGACCCGCCCCGCCCGGTCCCAGCCAGGTGCCCCTCGAAGCCCGAGTACGCCGCGGCGTGCTCGCCCTTGTCGAAGACGGCCTGCAGATACGAGCGGTCCAGCCGCGGGTGCAGCTCCTCGCCGCCGGAGCCCACCACACAGTGCGCCGGCCAGCTGGTGACGAAGTCCGGCGTCGGGGAGAAGTGCCCGCCCGGGTCGATGTGGTGGTCCCGGGTGGCGACCACGGCGTCGTAGCCGCCCTGCGCGAGCCGGGCCGTGATCGCCGCCGCCACCTCGGCGCCGCCGGCGACGGCGAGCGAGCCGCCCTCGGTGAAGTCGTTCTGCACGTCCACCACGATCGCGGCCAGGGTCATGGTCCCTCCACCAGGACGGTCGGCAGGGCGGGCTCGCCCCGGGACAGCTTCAGCCCCTCCCACGGTACGGTCCGCAGCGCCCGGCGCAGGTGCTCGCGGGACTCCTCCAGGTCGGGCAGCCCGGCCACCCGCTTGCCGGCGCGCATCACCGGCACCTGCAGCTGCCGGTCGCTCGGGCCCAGCTTCGGCCGGGCGCGGGCGGGCACCAGCACCTCCTCGGTGGCGGTGCCGGTGGCCCGGTGCCGGCGCAGCGCCGTCTTCCGGCCGCCGTGAGTGCCCTTGTGCTCCGACCGCTTCGCCACCGGCCGCCCGTCCACCTCGACCAGCTTGTAGACCATGCCCGCGGTCGGCGCGCCGGAGCCGGTCACCACCGCGGTACCCACCCCGTACGCGTCCACCGGCGCGGCGGCCAGCGCGGCCAGCGCCCACTCGTCCAGGTCGCCGGACAGCACGATCCGGGTGCCGGTGGCGCCGAGCGCGTCCAGCTGCTCGCGGGCCTGGTGGGCCAGCACGGTCAGGTCGCCGGAGTCGATCCGGACCGCGCCGAGCCCAGGGCCGGCCACCTCGACAGCGGTGCGGATGCCCTGGGCGATGTCGTACGTGTCCACCAGCAGGGTGGTGCCGACGCCGAGCGTGTCGACCTGCGCCTTGAAGGCCGCCGCCTCGCTGTCGTGCAGCAGGGTGAAGGCGTGCGCCGCGGTGCCGGTGGTCGGGATGCCGTGCCGGCGGCCGGCCTCCAGGTTGGAGGTGGAGGCGAAGCCGGCCAGGTACGCCGCCCGGGCGGCCGCCACCGCGGCCTCCTCCTGGGTGCGCCGGGAGCCCATCTCGATCAGCGGCCGGCCGCCGGCCGCGGTGACCATCCGGGCCGCCGCGGAGGCGACGGCGCAGTCGTGGTTGAGGACCGAGAGCACCAGCGTCTCCAGCAGCACCGCCTCGCCGAAGGTGCCGCTCACGGTGACCACCGGGGAGCCGGGGAAGTAGAGCTCGCCCTCCGGGTAGCCGTCCACGTCGCCGGCGAACCGCCACTGCGCGAGCGCGTCCAGGGCCGGCCCGCCGAGGCCGGCGGCGGCCAGCGCGGCCAGCTCGTCCGGGCCGAACCGGAACCGTTCCAGCAGGTCCAGCAGCCGCGCGGTGCCGGCCACCACGCCGTACCGGCGGCCGTCCGGAAGCCGGCGGGCGAACGTCTCGAACACGCAGTGCCGCCCCGCGCTGCCGTCACGCAGCGCGGAGGCGAGCATGGTCAGCTCGTACCGGTCGGTCAGCAGGGCGGTCGAGGGCACCCGCCGAGCGTAGGGCGTCGCTCTCGACGCCTCCGCGGACCCGCCTGCCGGTGGCGGCCGGGCGGCGCGTCTGGGAGCTGGCGGGTCTCCCGTGCCACCATGGAACCCGTGAGCGGCTCGATCGCGCCGGCCCGGCGCCCCGGCACGGATGACCGGACCGAGGGCGTCACTGAATGGGGCACCGAGCAGGGCACCGACGTCGAGGCCGCGCTGCCCTGGGTGACGCTGGTCTGGAACGACCCGATCAACCTGATGTCGTACGTGACGCACGTCTTCCAGAAGCTGTTCGGCTACGACCGGGAGAAGGCGACCAAGCTGATGCTCGACGTGCACCGCCGCGGCCGCGCGGTGGTCAGCTCGGGCTCCCGGGAGCAGATGGAGCACGACGTCGCCCGGCTGCACGCCTACGGCCTGTGGGCCACCCTGCAGCAGCAGTGAGGGCCCAGGCAGTGAGGGCACAGCTATGAGGACAGGGCAGCAGTGACCGGGATCAAGCGCACCCGCAGAGGCGTGGTGCTGTCCTTCGACGAGGTCGAGGCGTCGCTGCTGCGGCACCTGGTCGGCGAGGTCCGCGACCTGCTGGCCGAGCAGGAGGCGGCGCCGACACCGGCGAGACCGGCCCCGGGGCTGCCCAGCGACGCCGAGCTGGCGGCGCTCACCGGGATCGGCGGGCCGGACCGGGCCCGCCCGGACGACCCGGCGCTGGCCCGGCTGCTGCCGGACGCCTACCGGGACGACCCGGGGGCGGCCGGCGAGTTCCGCCGGCTGACCGAGGCGTCGCTGCGCCGGGACAAGGTGGACTCCGCGCAGCGGCTGCTCGCCGCGCTGCCCGGGGACGGCCCGGGCGAGGTGCGGCTGGACGCGGAGAGCACGGAGAGCTGGCTCAGCACGATCAACGACGTGCGGCTGGCGCTCGGCACCCGGCTGGAGGTCACCGAGGAGATGGCCGAGCCGGACCCCGAGGACCCGGACGCCCCGGCGTACGTGGTCTACCTGTGGCTGACCGAGCTGCAGGGCGTGCTGGTCGAGGTCGCCGACGGGTGACGGTGGGTCAGACCACGGAGGCGCGGTGCGGGTCCCAGTACTCCAGGCCGGCCTCCTCGAAGCGCTGCTCAAGCGCCTCCAGTCCCTGCTCCGCCGCGTACGCCCGCTCGCCCGCGGTGATCGGGATGACCCAGCGGAAGTGCACCACCCGGCCGGGCAGCGGCAGCGTCCACAGCTCGTCGGCGAGCAGGTAGGGCGAGCTGACCAGCAGGTGGCCGCAGATCGAGCCGGGCAGCCACGGCTCGCCGACCGAGACCGTGTCACCGACCTTGAGCTGGTCCACGCCGTGGAAGTAGACGACCATCGCGAGCAGCTCCACCGCGCGCACCGTCTTGAACGGCGTGACCAGCACGAACTCGGAGCCCGCCGACTCCCCGGCCGCCCCGGCCCCGGTCGGCGGCCCGCCTGGGGCCGGCGGCGAGGCGCCGCTGCTGACGTGCAGCCAGAGCCCGCCGCGGGTCTCCGGGTCGACCCGGAGCACCCGCACGTGCGGCATGGCCATCGCGTCCGTGCGCCAGCCCTGCACGACCACCCGCTGTCCCGGGAAGCCGTGGCGCAGGTGTGACTCGATCGCGGCCTGCGCGTCGATCCCGGTCCCCGGCACCATCCGGGTCACTCTACGGAAGAGGTCATCTTGTGACAGCGGTAACCTCGCACCCGTGCTGACCATCGGCCGGGCCGTCCGGGACGCCATCGTCGAGCACGCCCGCCGGGACCACCCGGACGAGGCCTGCGGCGTGGTCGCCGGGCCGGCCGGCTCGGACCGCCCGGAGCGGGTGGTGCCGATGCTCAACGCGGCCCGGTCGCCGACGTTCTACGAGTTCGACTCGATGGAGCTGCTCCGGCTCTACCGGGACCTGGATGACCGGGACGAGGAGCCGGTGGTCATCTACCACTCGCACACCGCGACCGAGGCGTACCCGTCGCGCACGGACCGGCGGCTCGCCATGGAGCCGGCCGCGCACTACGTGCTGGTGTCCACCCGGGACCCGGACGAGCTCGAGTTCCGCTCGTTCCGGATCGTGGACGAGACGGTCACCGAGGAAGAGGTCCGCGTGGTCGAGCACAGCCCGGTCGGGGAAACCGGCGAGTGAGGGAAGCGTTGCACCGCGCAGGCGGTTCGGCCCTCAGGGTATGACTAGTCGAGCATCAGCCACCCGAGTTCCCCAGGAGTCCCCAGCGATGGCGATCGAGGTCCGGATCCCGACGATCCTCAGGCAGTACACCGGCGGTCAGAAGGCGGTGCAGGCGAGCGGCAGCTCGCTCAGCTCGCTGATCGACGACCTCGAGGCGCAGCACCCCGGGATCAAGGCCCGGCTGGTCACCGACGCCGGCGCGCTGCACCGCTTCGTCAACGTCTACGTCAACGACCAGGACGTCCGCTTCACCGGGGCGCTCGACACCGGCCTCGCCGACGGTGACGAGGTCACCATCCTGCCTGCCGTGGCCGGCGGCTGACGATGCGCTACGCGTCGCTGCTCGACGCGTTCGGCGACACGCCGCTGGTCGGGCTGCCGCGCCTGTCGCCGTCCGAGGACGTGCGGCTGTGGGCCAAGCTGGAGGACCGCAACCCGACCGGCTCGGTCAAGGACCGGGCCGCGCTCTACATGGTGCAGGCCGCGGAGAAGGACGGGCTGCTCGGGCCCGGCTCGACCATCATCGAGCCGACCAGCGGCAACACCGGCATCTCCCTGGCCATGGTGGCCAGGCTGCGCGGCTACCGGCTGACCTGCGTGATGCCGGAGAACACCTCGGTGGATCGGCGGCTGCTGCTGGAGACGTACGGCGCCCGGATCATCTCCTCGCCGGCGGCCGGCGGCTCCAACCAGGCCGTCGCGATGGCCAAGGAGCTGGCCGCGGCCAACCCGGACTGGGTGATGCTCTACCAGTACGGCAACCCGGCGAACGCGCAGGCGCACTACGAGACCACCGGCCCGGAGATCCTCCGGGACCTGCCGACGGTCACCCACTTCGTGGCCGGGCTCGGCACCACCGGCACGCTGATGGGCGCGGGGCGGTACCTGCGGGAGCACAAGCCCGGCGTGCAGGTGGTCGCCGCGGAGCCGCGGTACGGCGACCTGGTGTACGGGCTGCGCAACGTGGACGAGGGCTTCGTGCCGGAGCTGTACGACCCGGCGGTGCTGTCCGCCCGCTACTCGGTAGGCTCCAAGGAGGCACTGCGCCGGACCCGGCAGCTGATCGAGACCGAGGGCATCTTCGCCGGCATCTCCACCGGGGCGATCCTGCACGCGGCCCTCGGCGTCGCGGACCAGGCGGCCGCCGCCGGGGAGCCGGCGGACGTGGCCCTCCTGGTCTGCGACGGCGGCTGGAAGTACCTGTCCACCGGGGCGTACGGCGGGACGCTGGAAGAGGCGGAGCGGGCGCTGGAGGGTCAGCTCTGGGCCTAGGTCGTGCCCTGCACCGGCCCCTGACTCCCCGGGCGGGTGAACCCGGCCGGCCGGGAGACCGCGAACCCGCGCGGCGCGGCTACCTGGCAGTAGGGTGGGCCGACGATGGCCGACATCAACGACCGCCTGGAGCGGTTGCAGCGGCGCGACGAGCTGACTCGCCGCGTGCTGCGACAACGGGCGGTGCCCGAGCCGGTGGCCGGCCTCGGCGGCGACTTCGTCGAGGTCGTGGAGGCGGTGGCGCAGGTGGTCCGCCGGCACCCCGGGATGGCCGTGATGGTGGCGCCCGGCGACGGCCGGCCGGGCAGCGCCGTCGTGCGGGTCAGCGAGCAGGACGGCGAGGTCGACGTGTCCATGGTCCGCGGCGGGAGCGGCTGACCCGGGACCCGATGGCGGCGAGCATATCCGTTCAGTGACCGGTCCATGACCGACAGCCGCGGACGGTGTCCCGGTCCGGGGCCGTCTCGGTGACCACCCGATCACCCACCGCCGTACGGCTCGAATTCGGGCCGCAACTCGCCACCGGGTTTCGCCGACACCGCTTGCCGCCGGGGAAAGTCGGATACTGTGCCGCCCAGTCGGACGACTTGGGAAACCGTCCGCGCGCCAACTGGGGGAGAAGCGGGAAAGGCCAGGATGTCCCTGAGCTCCACCTCGTCGTCCAGCAGGTCCGCCACTGGACAGCGGGCCGTCCGGGCCGCCGCCGCCACTGCCGTGGCCGTCGTGCTGCTGACCCCGGTCGCCGTGCTCTTCGCCCAGGTCTGGTGGAGCACCGGCGGGCGGCTGTCCTTCGTCGCCGACGAGCGGCGCGGCGTCGCCTACCTCGGGCCGCTCACCCGGCTGCTCAGCGTGGCCACCCAGGCCCAGTCCGACGCGGTGGCCCGCAAGCCGGTGGACACCGCGGCGGTGCGCTCGGCGATCGCGGCGGTGGACGAGATCGACGGCCGGCTCGGCGCCCGGCTGCGGACCACCGAGCGGTGGAGCACGATCCGGGGCCTGGTCCAGCAGCGGACCGGCCGGGCCTGGACCCGGCCGGCGGAGGCGTACACCCAGTACAGCGATGTGGTCACCCAGCTGATGGAGCTGAACCGCAAGGTCGGCGACGGCTCCCGGCTGATCCTCGACCCGGAGCTGGACGCGTACTACGTGATGAACGCGGCGGCGCTGCGGATCCCGGAGATCCTGGTCGACTCCGGGCGGTACACCGACCTCAGCGTGCTGAGCGCGGCGTCCGGACTGGCCGAGGCGGACTCCCTTGCGCAGCTGACCGCCGCCCGCAACCGGGTCGCCACCAACGCCACCGACCTCAGCGACGGGCTGGTCAAGGCGTTCGGCGACACCACCAGCACGACCCTGGGGCCGGGCCTGACCCGGCCGCTGGACGACTTCCGGACGGCGGTCGACGCGGTCGCCCCGTCGAACTCGCTGCTCGCGCCGCCGCCGCAGCGCTCCCAGATCGACCTGCGGACCGACCAGGACCGGCTGCAGCGGGACGCGCTGACGCTGCAGGAGGCGGCGCTCGGCGAGCTGGACCGGCTGCTGTCCGACCGGCAGGGCGATACCAGGCGGGCCCGGCTGGTCGCGGTCGGCGCGGCGCTGCTCGGGGTGGTGCTGGCCGGGGTGGCGGTGGTCGAGCTGCGGCGGTCCCGGGCGCCGACCTCCGCCGACCCGTCGGCCGGCCCGCGCGGTCAGGCCGGACCGGGTCAGGCCGGACCGGGTCAGCCGGGACGGGGTCAGCCGGGACGGGGTCAGGGCGTCGCCGGTCCGGCCGGCCCCGCATGGGCCGTGCCGGGTCAGGTCCCGGCGGGACCGGCGCCCGGCCTGGTCGGCGCGGGCCGGCCCGAGCAGCGGGGAGGTGCCCGTGCTGCTCGGTAGGCTCCGGGTCCGGCAGAAGCTCGCCCTGCTGGTGCTGCCGCTGCTCCTGCTGCTGCTCATCGGCGCGGTGCCGCTGGTCACCGCCCGGATCGTGGCCGCGGAGCAGTCGTCACGGTCGGCGGACGTGATCCAGCGCGCGGTCCGGATCGGCGAGCTCGTGCAAGAGCTGCAGCAGGAGCGGCTCGCTTCGCTCGGCTACCTCTCCGGCCTGGAGCGGCGGGACCGGGTGGTCGCCCGGTCCGCCAGGGTGCTCGATCTCAGCGAGCAGCTGTCCGCCGACTACGGTGGTGGGGACGACCTGCTCGACTCGGCGCTGCGGGCCGTGACCGAGCGGTCCAGCCTCGAGGGCATCAGGATCCAGGTGCTCGGGCAGCGGGCCGGCGGCATCATGGTCTACACCGGCTTCACCGAGGCGATCAACGACCTGGTCGGCGTGCTGCGGCTGTCCAACGGCGTCGACCTCGGCACCGCCACCGGGCGTAACCAGCTCGCCCTCGACTCGATCATCCGGCACGACGAGGCGTCCGCGGCCGCCGGCGCCGCGCTGTTCATCGAGCCGGGCCGGCGGGTCACCCCCCGGGTGATCGCCGTGGTCAGCGCCGGCCGGGCGATCGAGGACCGGGAGGAGCGGGTCTTCGTCCCGCTGGCCGATACCTCGGTGGTCGAGCTGTACCGGGACGTCGAGGGCGGCCGGTCCAGCCGCCGGGTCTCCGACTACTTCGACCGGCTCACCCAGCTGCCCGCGGAGTCGATCAACGCCCCGGTGCAGGCGGACCTGCTGCCCAAGGTGGAGTCGCTGACCTCGCTGGCCCGTCTGGTGGAGACCCGGGCCGCGGCCCAGGCGGTGCACGGCGCCGCCCAGTCGGCCCGCCGGGACAGCTGGCTGGCCGGGCTCGGCATCGCCGTCGCGCTGCTGGTGCTCATCGCGGCCGGCGTGCTGAGCATCCTGGTGGCCCGCTCCATCTCCCGGCCGCTGCGCCGGCTCACCACGTCCGCGGACGAGGTCGCCGACGTCGCCCAGCAGGAGCTGGTCAGGGTCGCCGACACCGAGGACCCGCAGGCGGCGACCCCCCGGCTGCGGCCGGTGCAGGTCGGCACCGCGGACGAGCTCGGCGAGCTGGCCAAGGCCTTCAACCGGGTGCAGCAGGTGGCCGCCGACCTGGTCGAGCGGCAGGTGGTGAGCCGGCGGAACGTGGCCACCATGTTCGGCAACGTCGGCCGGCGTACCCAGAACCTGGTGGGCCGCCAGCTCGCGATGATCGACTCGCTGGAGCGCAACGAGCAGGACCCGGTGCTGCTGGACCGGCTCTACCGCCTCGACCACGTGTCCACCCGGCTGCGCCGCAACGCCAACAGCCTGGTGGTGCTCTCCGGCGCGGTCGACCCGGAGATGACCGGCGAGCCGCTGTCGGTCAGCGACACCATCCGGTCCGCGCTCGGTGAGATCGAGGGCTTCCAGCGGGTCCGGCTCACCGAGGTCGAACCGGTGCTGCTCACCCCGCACGTCACCCCGGACGTGATCCTGCTGCTCGCCGAGCTGCTGGAGAACGGGACCTCGTTCTCGCCGCCGAACACCGAGGTCGAGGTCCGCGCGGGCACCGTCGGCGACGGGAACGTGCTGATCCGGATCGTCGACCACGGGCTCGGCATGACGCCGGAGCAGCTCGCCGCGGAGAACGCCCGGCTGGTCGAGCGGGAACGGCTGGACATGGCGCCGACCGACGTGCTCGGGCTGTTCGTGGTGGGCCGGCTGGCCCGCCGGCACGGGATCCGGGTGACGCTGCGGGCCACACCCGGCACCGGCGTGACCGCCGACGTGCTGGTGCCGGCCGCGATGGTGGTCCGGCCGGCGGCCAGCCCGGCGCCGTCCCCGGCGCCGGAGGCGGTGCCGGCGGGGGCGATGCTGGGCGCGGGTGGGGGGGCTGCTCCGGCTGCGCCGCTCGGGCCTCTCGCGCTGCTCGGGCCTGCCGGGCCTGCCGGGCGTGCCGGGCCTGCCGAGCCCGCCGGGGCTCCCGAGGAGGGTGTCCGCGGGTGGTGGGAGCCGGCCGCGCCCACCCAGGACGAGCCGGCGGACGTTCCGGACGACCCGGTGGTCCGGCCGTTCCCGCTCGCGCCGCCGGCGGCTGACGGGTCCGGCGGGGTCCGCCGGCGGGTCCCCGGCGCGCAGCTGCCGGACACCGGCCCCCCGCCGGCGGACGACCTGCCACCGGATGGCGTGCAGCCCGCCGAAGAGGCGCGCCGGTCGATCGAGGACTTCGAGGAGGGCGTCCGGCGCGCGCAGCAGGACTCGGCAGTGCAGCGCGACGCCGGGAGTCAGCCGTCGGCCAACGGGCACGGCCGGGCCGTGCCCGCAGCGCAGCCGCTGCCGCCGCTCACCCCACCGGTCGTGCCGCCGGAAGTGGGGCCGGTCACGCCACCGCAGGTGGGGCCGGCCGACCCGGCCCGGGCGCTGGTGCAGGAGTTCGAGGACGGGGTGCGGAAGGCGCTGGCCAGGATCGAGTCGGTGAGCGGGACCGGGGCGCCGGCCGCGTTCTTCGAACGCCCCACCTCGACCGGGAACGGCAACGGGACGCACGCCCCCGCACTCTCGTCCAGCACCGGCGCGACCCCGCCCCCCGGCGCCACCGCCCCGACCGGGCCGGCCGTCCCGACCAGGGGTGGTCCCGCGGGCTCGCCGGCTGGCGGCTCCCAGGCTGCAGGGCCGGTGCCGCCGCTCGGGTCCATCCCGGCGGCCGGGTCCGGTCCGGTGCCGGAGGAGCCGGCCGGAGCGGGAGCGGCGTCCGGCCGGTCGGTGATCCCGGCCGGGCCGTCGGACAGCGCCGAGGGGCCGGCAGGTCCCGCAGGCGCGGCCGGGGCGGCGCAGCCGCCGGAGGCCCCGCGGCCG
>JBJMII010000132.1:0-13642 GCA_045806925.1 Mycobacteriales bacterium | reverse complement strand
GTCGTCGCCGAGCGCGGCGGCCCGGACCCGGTCCTTGATCTCGTTGGTGATGTGCGGGATCACCTGGACGGTGTCGCCGAGGTACTCCCCGCGGCGCTCCTTCGCGATCACCGCGGAGTAGACCTGGCCGGTCGTCACGTTCGCGGACGACTGCAGCGAGGTGTCCAGGAAGCGCTCGTAGTGCCCGACGTCGAGGTCGGTCTCGCCGCCGTCCTCGGTGACGAAGACCTCGCCGTGCTGGAACGGGTTCATCGTCCCGGGGTCGACGTTGAGGTACGGGTCGAGCTTCTGCATCGTCAC
Organism: Mycobacteriales bacterium; assembly: GCA_045806925.1. Taxonomy (GTDB): domain Bacteria; phylum Actinomycetota; class Actinomycetes; order Mycobacteriales; family CADCTP01; genus CADCTP01. The sequence continues at coordinate 13,342 of JBJMII010000132.1, read as the reverse complement.
CCGCAGCCCGCGGGCCTTGAGCAGGCTGCCGAGGCTGCTGGCCGTCAGGCCCTTGCCCAGCGAGGAGGCGACGCCCCCGGTGACGAAAACGTGCCTGGTCCGGCGAACCGACTGCGCCAAGGGGGTCTCCCGCGGTGTCCATGCGGGCCGGTCGGCTGCTCTCGGCCCGCGATCCACGGGAATCCACGGTAACACGGTGTCGCCCACCCGCCGTCCGGCGCGCCGTGTTGCCGTCGGGGGCCGGGCCCCCCGGACCCCGGGCGTCCAGTCGCCTGCGCCGGTGGCGTGGGTCAGCGGGCTTCGTCCATCGAGCCTCGCCGGGGGCGAGGGCCCCGGCGGCTCGACCACCCGCGGGCCGGTTCCCGGCGGCTCTAGCTGGAGGAGATCGGGGGGAAGGGGGCCTCCGCGCCGGCCGCGGTGCCGTACTGCGCGCTGCGTCCGGCGCTCTGCTGGGCCAGCGCGAAGACGGCCGCCACCTGCCCGACCGGCCGGTCGGCGTGGTCGACGGTGGACACCGCGGAGGCCAGCCCGCTGTCCGCGCGCACGGCCGCGACCAGCCCGTCCCGGCCGGCCGCGGCGGGCGTCCCGGCCACCACCGCGCCGCGCCCGGCACCGTCCAGCGCGGACACCAGGTCGCCGAGGGCCTGCAGCCGCGCGGCCGGCTCGGCGCCCTGCACCGGGCCGGACGCCACCACCACCGCAAGGTCCCCGGGTGTCACCTGTGCACTGTCCACCCGCAGCATCCGCAGGCTGGCGAAGCCGGCCAGCACCTCGCTGGTCACGGCCGGCGTCGGGTCGTCCTTCTTCGTGCCCAGCAGCGCGTACGACAGCAGGGCGCCGGACAGCACCCCGGCGTCCGCACTCTCCGGCAGCTGGAAGCCGGCCGGCTGCCCGCCGCCGGTGACGTACGCCTTCGCGTCCGCCGCCCGCCGCGGGTCGGCGTAGTCGTCGGTGAGCTGAACCCGCCCGGTGACCTGCGCGCCGGCCCGCTCCAGTGCCTGCTGGACGCCGTCCCCGGTCGAGTCGGCCGCCTGCGGGGTCGCCACCAGCACCACCTTGGCGTCCCGCAGCGTGCCGGCCACCAGCTTCGGTGCCAGCGCCGCCGTCACCGTGTCGTCGCTCCTCGTCCGGCCCTGCAGGGTGCGCAGCTCGGTCTGCAGCTGGCGCTTGTCCGAGTCCAGCTGGCGCACCTGGCCCCGCAGGTCGTCCGAGACCGCACCGCTGAGCTGGGTGGTGCCGAGCAGCACGCCGAGGGCGAGGGCGAGGAAGACGGCGACCAGCGAGACGACGTGGTAGCGGAAGTCGATCACGAGAAGAGGTCCCGTCCCCAGGCGTACCCGGTGTCCCACCACCCGGCGACCATCGCCCCCCAGGTACGGCCGTCGGTCGTCAGGGCCAGCACGGCGCCGACCACGGCCAGGGCGGCGACCACGACGACCAGCAGCGCCAGGCCGGAGATGCGGCTGCGGTAGAGCCGGCTGGCCGCCTTGCCGTCGAGCAGCTTGCCGCCCAGCCGCAGCCGGGTGAGGAACGTCGAGGCCATCCCCGCCCGGCCCCGGTCCAGGAACTCCAGCAGTGTGGCGTGGGTGCCGACGGTGACGACGAGCTCGGCGCCGTGCGCGTCGGCGAGCAGCAGCGCGATGTCCTCGCTGGTGCCGGCGGACGGGAACGGGACGGCGTCCACGCCGATGTCCTGGGCCCGCTCCAGTCCCGGCGCGCGGCCGGCGGGGTCGGCGTGCACGACCACCTCGGCGCCGGAGCGCAGCACCTCGTCGGAGACCACCCGCAGGTCGCCGACGATGAGGTCCGGCCGGTAGCCGGCCTCCAGCAGCGCGTCCGCGCCGCCGTCGACGCCGACCAGCACCGGCTTGAGCTCCTTGACATAGTGCCGCAGGGCGGCCAGGTCGGCCCGGTAGTCGTAGCCGCGGGCGACCAGCAGCGCGTGCCGGCCCTTCAGCCTGGTCCGGATCTCCGGCACGCCGACGCCGTCGAGCAGCAGCGTGCGCTCCTGCTTCATGTACTCCACGGTGTTCGCCGCGAACGCCTCCAGCTGCGCGGACAGGCCCGCCTTCGCCTCCAGCAGCTGCGCGGTGACCGTCTCCAGGGTCTGCCGCCGGCCGCCGGCGACCACGTCCGCCCCGGCGTACAGGCTGTCGCCGTCGAGCCTCACCTTCGCGCCGTCCCGGAGCGCACCGAAGACCTCGGTGCCGACCCCGTCGAGCACCGGGATGCCGGCCGCCACCAGGATCTCCGGGCCGAGCGTCGGGTAGCGCCCGGAGATGCACGGGCTGGCGTTCACCACACCGGCGACCTGCGCGGCCACCAGCGCGTCCGCGGTCGTGCGGTCGAGGTCGACCTGGTCGAGGACCGCGATGTCGCCGCAGCGCAGCCGCGGCAGCAGCAGGTCGGTCCGGCGGTCGATCCGGGCCACCCCGGGGATGCCGGGCAGCGGCGTCTCCGTCCGTCGACGCAGAGCGAGCTTCATGGCGCTCAGCGTGCCACCCGACCACGGTGCGGAAGCGGAGCGAAACACCCGTCAGCCCGCCGAACTGGCGCAGGTCAGCCGCCGGCGCGGTCCGTCGCTGCGGTCGCCAGCAGCTCCTCGGCGTGCGCGCGGCCCAGCTCGGAGCCCTCCAGCCCGGCCAGCATCCGGGCCAGCTCGCGCACCCGGCCGGGCTCGTCCAGCAGCCGGACGTCGCTCTTCGTCACCAGCGTGCCGTCGCTGTCCGCCTTGTCCACCAGTACGTGCGCGTCGGCGTACGCGGCCACCTGCGGCAGGTGGGTGACGACCAGGACCTGGTGGTCGCGGGCCAGCCGGGCCAGCCGGCGGCCGACCTCGACCGCCGCCCGGCCGGCGACGCCGGCGTCCACCTCGTCGAAGACCATCGTCGGCACCGGGTCGGCGCCCGCGAAGATCACCTCGACCGCGAGCATCACCCGGGACAGCTCGCCGCCCGAGGCGCCGCGCTGGATCGGCAGCGGCGGCGCACCCGCGTGCGGCCGCAGCAGCACCTCGACCTCGTCCACCCCGTCCGGGCCGACCGCGACCCGCTTCCCGGCCAGCTCGACCGCGGGGGTGTCGCCGGTCGCCGGCCGGCGGTGCAGCTCGACGGTCACCGCGGCCCGCGGCATCGCCAGCCCGGCCAGCTCGCCGGTCACCGCCGTGCCGAAGCGCTCGGCCGCCTCGGCCCGCAGCGCGGACAGCTCGCCGGCGAGCCGGGTCAGCTCGGCGCCGGCGGCGTCCCGCTCGGCGGCGAGAGCCGCCAGCGCGTCCTCGGACACGTCCAGGGTGGACAGCCGCTGGCCGGCCTCGGCGGCCCAGCCGAGCACCTCCTCGACAGTGCCGTCGCGGTCGCCGTACTTGCGGGTCAGCGCCTTGAGCGCGGCCCGCCGGTCCTCCACCTCGGCGAGCCGGCCGGGGTCGGCGTCGGTCCGCTCCGCGTACGAGGCGAGCTCGGCGGCCACGTCCGCGGCCAGGTAGGCCAGCTCGTCCAGCCGCTTCTCCAGGGCGGCGAGCTCCGGGTCGGCGGCGGACTCGTGCGCCAGCGCGCGCCGGGCGGCGCCGAGCAGCGCGGCCGCGTCGGCGGCACCGGCGGCGGGATCGGCGGGGTCGCCGGCCAGCGCATCGTGCGCGGTGCGGGCGGCGAGCCGGAGCGCGTCCGAGCGCGCCAGCTTCTCCGCCTCGGCCGCCAGCGCGACGTCCTCGCCGGGCCGCGGCTCGACCGCGGCGACCTCCGCCAGCCCGTGCCTGAGCACGTCCGCCTCCCGGGCCAGCTCCCGGACCCGCGCGGTCCGGTCGGCCAGGTCCGCCGCCAGCTGCTGCCACCGCCCGTACGCCGCCCGGTGCCGGTCGAGCAGGGCGGCGACCGGCTCCCCCGCGTACCGGTCCAGGGCCGCGCGCTGCTCCGCCGGCCGCAGCAACCGCAGCTGGTCGGACTGCCCGTGCACGGCCAACACGCCCTCGGCCAGCTCGCCGAGCAACCCGGCCGGCACCGCGCTGCCGCCGAGGAACGCCCGGGACCGGCCCTCCACCGCGATCGCCCGGGACACCAGCAGCTCGCCGTCCTCGTCGACCTCGGCGCCGGCGTCCCGGGCGCGGGCCAGCACCGGCGAGTCCGCGGGCAGCCGCAGCCGGCCGTCCACCACCGCCCGCCCGGAGCCGGACCGCACCCGGGCCGGGTCGGCCCGGCCGCCGAAGAGCAGGTGCAGGCCGGTCACCACCATCGTCTTGCCGGCGCCGGTCTCGCCGGTGACGACGGTCAGGCCGGGGCCGAGCTCCAGGGTGACGTCCTCGATGACGCCGAGGCCCCGGATGCGGATCTCGGACAGCACGGGCGGAAGCGTAACGACTCAGCGGCGCTGAGCGCGGAACCCGTCCACCGGCAGGCCGAACTTCGCGACCAGCCGCTCGGTGAACGGCCGCGGGTGCATCCGGGCGATCCGTACCGGCTCGGCACCGCGGCGCACCTCGACCCGGGCGCCGGCCGGCACCGGCGAGGTCCGCCGCCCGTCGCAGCCGAGGATCCCGTCGTGCCCGCTGTCGTCCACGGTGACGGCCACCGTCGAGTCCGGCGAGATCACCAGCGGCCGCGCGAAGAGCGCGTGCGCCGAGGTCGGCACCACCAGCAGCGCCTGCACCTCCGGCCACACCACCGGCCCGCCGGAGGAGAAGGCGTACGCGGTGGAGCCGGTCGGGCTGGCGCAGACCACCCCGTCGCAGCCGAAGCTGGTCAGCGGCCGGCCGTCGATCTCCAGCGTGACCTCGAGCATCCGCTCCCGCTTGGTCTTCTCCACCGACGCCTCGTTCAGCGCCCAGTCGGTGGCGACCCTCCGGTCGCCGAGCGTCACCTCGATGTCGAGGGTGAGCCGTTCCTCCACCCGGTACGTCTGCTCGACGATGTGCCGGACGGTCTCCGGCAGCGCCTCCGGCTCGGTCTCGGCGAGGAAGCCGACCCGGCCGAGGTTGACGCCGACCAGCGTCGCCCGGCAGGGCCGGGCCAGCTCCGCGGCGCGCAGGAAGGTGCCGTCGCCGCCGAGCACCAGCACCACCTCGACGCCGAGCGCGGCCGGCTCGCCGAGCGGCACCGCGCGGACGTCGGTGACGCCGAGGTCGGCGGCCTCCTCGGCGAGCATCCGCACCTCGAAGCCGGCCTCGACCAGCCGGGCCTGCACCTGCCGGGCCCGGTGCACCATGTCCGGCCGGCCGGTGTGGGTCACCAGCAGCGCGGACCTCACGGCGTCCACCCCGTCCACCGACCGGCGGGCGCGAGCGCCAGCCGGTCAGCCGCCGTCGCTCCCCCGCTCGCGCTGCGAGCCCTCCCGTTCACGGTGCCACTGCCGCGGCGACGGCGTCGGGGTCGGCGGCGGGCCCGCGGTGCCGCAGCCAGAGGAAGAACTCGACGTTCCCGGCGGGGCCGGGCAGCGGGCTGCGGACGACCGCCTCGGTACCGAGGCCCAGCTCGTACGCGGCCGCGGCGACCTTGAGCACGGCCTCGGCGCGCAGGGCCGGGTCGCGGACCACCCCGCCGGCACCGACCCGTTCCCGGCCCACCTCGAACTGCGGCTTGACCATCGGCAGCAGGTCGCCGTCCGGCGCCGTGCAGGCGACAAGCGCGGGCAGCACCAGGGTGAGCGGGATGAAGGACAGGTCGGCGACGGTCAGCTCGGCCGGGCCGCCGATCGCCGCCGGGGTCAGCTCGCGGACGTTCGAACGGTCGTGGACGGTGACCCGCGGGTCGGTGCGCAGCGACCAGGCGAGCTGGCCGTAGCCGACGTCCACCGCGACCACCTCGCGCGCGCCCCGGCGCAGCAGCACGTCGGTGAAGCCGCCCGTGGACGCGCCGGCGTCCAGCGCGCGGCGGCCGCCGACGCGCAGGGTCGGCAGGGCGTCCAGGGCACCGGCCAGCTTGTGCCCGCCGCGGGAGACGTAGTCCGGCTGGTCCGGGTGTGCTTCGACCAGCACCGGGGTGGCCGGGTCCACCGCGGTGGCCGGCTTGGTCGCGGTGCTGCCGCCGACCCGGACCCGGCCGGCGTGCACCAGCTCGGCGGCCTGCTCCCGGGAGCGGGCGAGGCCACGACGGACCAGCTCCGCGTCCAGCCGGGCGCGCCGGACCACGGGCTAGATTCCGTCGATGGCGGCGAGCGTCTCGGACAGCTCGCCGTGCAGTGCATCGTAGCGGGCGACGTGCTCGGCCACCGGCAGCCCGTCGAGCTCCTCCAGAGCGGCGGCGGCCGCGGCGAGCTGGCGGACGACCTCCGGCGCACCGCCGGCGTCCTGCGGCGTGCCGTCGAGGTCCACTCCCTCGGTCACGGCGCGCCTCCGGCCGCGCGCTTGCGCGGCGCCCTGCTCGCCTTGGCCGCCTTGGCCGCCTTGGCCGGCTCCGCCGGCTTGCTCGCCGACGCCTTCCTGGCCGGCGTCTTCCTCGCCGGCTTCGCAGGCCCGGCCGCCGCCGGGCCGGCCGGCAGCGGCTCCGCATCGGCCGCCGCGCGCAGCTCGGCGATCGACCGCTCCAGCTCGCGCACCCGCCCCTGCAGCGTGGCCACCTCGTCCGTGCTGGCGAACCCCAGCCGCCCGGTCGCCCGCTCCGCCTCGAACCGGACCAGCTTGAGCAGCGCCTCCCGGTTCGCCCGGGACGCCTCGGTGATCTCCTGGGCGAGCCCGGTCACCTGGTCGCGGGTCGCCTCGCCCTGGGCCAGCATCGCCCGGGCGGCGGCCCGGGCCCGCTCCACGGTGACCTCGGTCAGCCCGCTGACCAAGGTCCAGTACCCGGTGAGCGTCTCGCGGACCATGGCCGGCTCCTTCTGCCTGCGACCCCGTCGTCTCCAGTGCGACCACGCTACGGCATCGGCCCGGTGAGGTACGGTCCCGGCGGGCCTGAGTGGTGGGTGACGGGAGGGGTTCTCCAGTGGCGACGGTCGAGGAGTGCGAGGCCGCCATGCACCGGCTGGCGGAGCGGCTGCGGTCGCCGGACGGGGCCGAGGCCCGTGGCCGGATGCTCGACCGGTCGATCACCTGCCACCTGCCCGACCTCGGCGTGACCTTCGCCGGACAGCTGCGCGGCGGGGAGATCCTCGACATCCGACAGGTGGCCGCGCCGGACGGGCAGATCAAGCTGTCCACCGCGAGCGACGACCTGATCGCCCTGGTCGACGGGCGGCTCAACTTCGCCAAGGCGTGGGCGAGCGGCCGGCTGAAGGTGGACGCGAGCGTCTTCGACCTGCTGAAGCTGCGCTCGTTCCTGTAGGCGTGTCCCGTGCATCTCCGGCGGCGCGGGCCGACGCTCCATGCCGATGCCCGCGCCTTCGCGCGGGGCAGCCGACCGGCCGCGTTGTCGTCGTCCCCGATACAACAGAGGTATCGGACTCCTCCTCCGCTCCACACACTTTTCGCCTGTCCGGCGCGGGGGCGCGGATCGACGCCTGGACGCCGTCCGCATCCACCAACATCCCCGGGACACGCCCCAGCGGCCGAGCCGAGCCGCTCCACCGAGCCGCTCAGGCCGAGCCGCTCTCCAGGCCGAGCCGCTGCACGGCCAGTGCCGCGGCCGCCCCGTCCGCCGTGACCGCCCCCGGGGAACCCGCCCAGGCCGCCGCGCACAGTGCCCGCAGCGCGTGCAGGTCCTCGCCGGCACCGCTCAACCGGAGCCCCGCCGTCACCGTCCATCCTCCGCAGGTCCAGGTGACGCCGGACGGCACCGGCGCCTCGTACGGCGTCAGCAGCCCGTCCAGGCCGGCACAGACGTAAGTCGGGCGCCGCTCCGGCCGGGCGGCGAGCAGGTCCGCGGGCGTGCTGACGCCGGTGAGCACGAGCAGGCTGTCGCAGCCGACCCGGCTGGCGCCCTCGACATCGGTGTCCAGCCGGTCCCCCACCACGATCGGGTCCCGCGCCCCGCTGCGCTGCACGGACTCGCGGTGCATCGCCGGGTCCGGCTTGCCGGTGACCTGCGGCTGTGCGCCGGTGGCGGCCCGGACGGCGGCAACCAGCGCGCCGTTGCCGGGCAGCGGCCCGCGGACCGACGGGAGCGTCGGGTCCAGGTTCGTCGCCACCCACCAGGCACCGCGGCGCACCGCCACGCTCGCCTCGGCCAGCTCCCGCCAGCCCACGTCTGCGCCGTACCCCTGGACGACCGCGGCCGGCTCGTCGTCCGCGCTGGTCACCACCTTGAAGCCGCGCTGCACGGCCTCCTGCTGCAGTCCCTCGCCGCCGACCACGAGCACCGGTGCGCCGGCCGGCAGCCGCTCGGCGAGCACGTGGCAGGCGGCCTGCGACGAGGTGACCACCTCGGCCACCTCGGCCTGCACGCCCATCTCGCGCAGCAGCCCGGCGATAGCCTCCGGGGTGCGGGAGGCGTTGTTGGTCACGAAGGCGAGCCGCATCCCGGCCGCCCGGGCGCCCGCCAGCGCCTCCACCGCACCGGCGACCGGGGTCGGTCCCAGGTACACGACGCCGTCGAGGTCGAGCAGGGCGACGTCGTAGCGCCGCGCCGGGGCTGGGATCACCGGTTGGCGGCCAGCGCCGCCCGGGCGCCGCGCAGCGCCGTCGAGTAGTGCGTGATGTCCGGGCGCATCGCGGCGGCCAGCGCGAGGTGCTCGACGGCGGACGGCAGGTCGCCGATCTTCGCCGCGGCCAGCCCGAGGCCGAACTGCGCGTAGTCGTCCGCGGGGTTGATCGAGATGATCCAGCTGAAGCTCTGCACAGCTTCGTCGTACATCCCGGAGTCGAACTGGGCCCGCGCGAGGGCCTCCCGCACGCTGCGGGACTGGGGCTCGGAGTTGGCGGCGTGGGTGAGCAGCGTGACGGCGGCCGCGGGGTTGCCGTTCTCGAGCAGGTCGAGACCCCGGACGTACCAGTCGTAGACCTCGCCCTGCGGCAGGACGTCGGGCGGCGGCGGAGGGGCGTCGGCGAACGGTGGCGGGGGTGGAGCCTCGTCGTCCCAGTCGTCGTCCCGATTGCTCCGCACGGACGGTCCTCCTCCTTCTCGGGCGCGCTGGTGGTCGCGCGCGGCGGTCCGCCGCCGACTCCTACGATGCGGACCATGACGTCGTCTGCGTCGGTGCCACCCGCCTCCTCCCCGGTGCCCGAGGGCCTCCGACTGTCGCCGTTCCGTGCGCTGCGGTACGCCGGCGTGGACCGGTCCCACCTGGCCCGGCTGCTGTCCCCGCCGTACGACGTGGTCGACGAGGACGAGCGGCTGGAGCTCGAGGCGGCCGATCCGCACAACGTCGTCCGGCTCATCCTCCCACGGGACGCCGCCGGGGGCCCGCCCGGCGCCTACCGGGCGGCCGCGGACCTGCTGCGCCGGTGGCGTGCGGACGGGGTGCTGCGGGCGGACGACACCCCGGCGCTGTACGTGTACGAGATGGCTGGGTCATCCGGGCCATCGGGGTCAGCTGGGTCATCCGGGTCAGCTGGGTCTTCCGGGGCATCCGGCTCGCCCGGGGGGTCCGGGCGGACCCGAGGCCTGGTCGGCGCGGTCGGTCTGACCGCACCGGAGGCGGGTGTGGTGCTGCCGCACGAGAACACGATGGCCGGCCCGGTGGCCGACCGGCTCGCGCTGACCGAGGCCACCGAGGCGAACCTGGAGCCGATCTACCTGGTCTACTCCGGTGGCGGGCCGGCGTCCCAGGCGGTGGCGTCCTGCGACGACCAGCCGCCGCTGGTCTCGGTCACGGTCGGCGGCGTGACCCACCGGCTGTGGGCGCTGACCGACCCCGACACGCTTCGGTCGGTCGCCGACGACCTGCTCCCGCGCCGGGCGGTGATCGCCGACGGGCACCACCGGTACGCGACCTACCTGCGGCACCAGGCGGACCGGCACGCCGCTGGCTCGGGGGCCGGCCCCTGGGACCGGGGGCTGGCGCTGCTGGTGGACGCGAGGACGTACGGGCCGCAGGTGCGCGCCATCCACCGGGTGATGCCCGCCCTGGCGCTGTCCGACGCCGTCGCTCAGGCCGCCGCCGGGTTCACGGTACGCGACGTGGCCGGCGGGTCTGCGCTGGCGGAGCTGACCGAGGCCGGCAAGGGGACGGCCTTCCTGCTCACCGACGGGTCGCGGTGGGTGCTGCTGACCGACCCGGACCCGGCGCTGGTCGACTCGGCGCTGCCGGCGGAGCGGTCCGCGGCCTGGCGGTCGCTGGACGTGACGATCGCGCACCGGGTGCTCATCGACCGGCTGTGGGGGCTGCGGGACCACGAGGACGTCGTCGGCTTCGAGCACGACGTGCCGGCTGCGGTGGCGACGGCCCAGCGCACCGGCGGGACGGCGCTGCTGCTGAACCCGACGCCGGTGGAGGCGGTCGCGGCGGTCGCGGAGGCCGGCGAGCGGATGCCGCGGAAGTCGACGCTCTTCACCCCGAAGCCGCGGACAGGGTTGCTGATGCGCGCCTACGAGGACGAGCCGGACTGGTCCTGACCGCCGGCGGCGTCGCTGAAGGCGATCGCGGCCACGGTCCCGCCCAGCGCCGGACGGGCCGCCGAACCCTCCTCCGCCGCCCGCTCGTGCACCGGCTCCCGGTCGGCCGGGTCGCCGTCGGCCGCTCGGTCCGTGGGCCGACCGTCCGCCGGCGGCTGGTCCGGCGCCGGTTGCTGCGTCGGTTCCGGCGGCTGGTCCGGCGCTGGTTCCTGCGTCGGTTCCGGCGGCTGGTCCGCCGGCTGGTCCGGCGCTGGTGCCGGCGGCTGGTCCGGCGCCGGTTCCGGCGGCTGGTCGGCCGCCCGGCCCGCCCGACCTGCCCGGTACCGCTCGTCGCCGACCTGCCCGCCGCCGGTCGGCGCCCGGTCCACGGGCGCTTTCTCTGCGGGCGGCGACTCGTTCCGCGGCGGCCGGTCCGCGCGGCTTGCGTTCCCGGACGGCGCGTCCTGCGGCTGCCCTTCCGCGGGCGCCGGCAGGTGGTCCCCGCGGGGGTCGGACTGCTGGCCCAGGAGCTGACCGTCATCGGTCAGCTCTTCGTCGTCGGTGAGGACGGCGACCCCGTCGAGCTCGAGGACCCGCTCGTCCGCATCGGTTGTGCCGTCCTGGTCGACCGCGGCGGCGGCAGCGAACCAGTCGCGCGCCTCGTCCTCCCGTCCGAGCGCGACCAGCAAGTCTGCGTACGCGTACCAGAGCCGGGCCGACCACGGCTCGACCGCCCGCCGGTCCAGGCCAGTGCCCTGCAAGGTGATCAGCGCCGCATCGAGCTGGCCGAGGTCGCGGCGGGCGCCGGCCTCGACGATCCGCATCTCCACCCGCTCGGCGGGCGGAAGCGACCGTGCCTGCGCGGACTGCGCCAGCCGCAGCGCCCGGTCCGGGCGGCCGAGCGCGCGTTCCGCGTCGGCGAGCAGCGGCAGCGCCGAGTCGTCGCCGGTCATCCGGCGGGCGGTCCGCAGCTCAGCGATCGCCTCGGCCCACTCCCCGGCCGCGTACGCGGTCTCGCCGACCGCTTGGCGGACCACGGCCACCCTCGCACCGAGCGCGCGGGCCGCGCGAGCCTGGACGAGCGCCGCCTCCGGGTCCTCGTCGACCAGCCGGCCGGCGGCGACCAGGTGGCGGGCGACCCGGTCGGCGGCGACCTTGCTCAGCGTGCGCAGCTGCGAGCGCACCTCCGGCGCGAGGTCCCGGGGATCGACGTCGGTCGGGGGCTCGACCATCGGGGCCGGCCGCCGGGAGCCGGCGACCGCCACGGCATCCTTGCCGCGCCGCGCCGGGCCGGCAGCGGGCCGCGGCTCGCTGTCCCGCCCGAACCGGGCACCGCGGTCCCCCGCCGGCCGGTCACCCCGCTGGCGCTCCGCGCCACGGGGCCCCGAGTCCCGGCCGTGACGTTCAGCACCGTCCGGTCGGGGCCGGGCCCACCGCCGAGCCGAGTCCTCTCTGTCACGACTGCGCTGCGGCCGGTCGTCGCCGGCTGAACCACCGGCGTCGCCGCTCAGCCGCAGCGCGCCCCGCGGACCGGAGCTCTCCCGACGCCGCTCTCCCCCGCGGGCTGCGCCGCCAGGGTCACCGCTGCGTCGGGGCCGATCGCCGCCGGTTGGCGTGCCGCCGGATCGCTCACCCGGCGAGCGCTCGGCGCCGCGGCCGCCGACGGACAGCTCGTCTCGGCCACCGCTGCCCGGCTGCCGGCCGGCGCCGGTCCGGGCGTCACGGCCGCCGGCGCCTCGGGCGCGGTCGTCGCCGAACCCCGGGGCTCGATCCCGGCCCGGGCCGTCCGGCCGACCGCCCCGATCGGCCGCTGATCGCTCGGCGCTCCGGCGCCGCGGGCTGCGACCGGCGGAGGCGCGCTCGTCCAGACCGGCGCCGCGCCGGGCCCGGTCACCGCCCGGTCGCTGGACGGCGCCGGCGCGCGAACCAGCGCCCCGCGCCCGGTCTGCGCCGCCTTGCGCACCGCCGCCGCGCGGCCGGTCGTCGCTGGCCGGCACAGCGCGGTCGCGAGCTGACCGTCCGGCACCGCCGGCGCGCGAACCAGCGCCTCGTGACCGCTCCGCCCCACCCCGATCGCCCCAGTCACCAGCTGACCCTCCGGCACCGCCGGCGCGCGCGTCGCGATCGCCGCGTGGAGGAACGCCGTCACGCCGGGGACCGCCGGTGCCGCCACGGAAACCGGACCGGCCACGCTGACCGGCACCGCTGCGGCGCTCGTCGGCCCCGTGGCCGGTGCCCTCCGCCCGGTCCCGGTCACGAGCGGCCCCACCGGCGCCGCCGCCCCGGGCGCCAGATCCTCGGGCGCCAGATCCTCGGGCGCCAGATCCTCCGGCGCCAGATCCCCGGCGCCAGATCCCCTGGCACCAGATCCCCGGGCGGTCTGAGGCCGGTCGGATCGACCGGCGCCCCGCGGCTCTCGGCCCTCGCCGGACTCTTCCGGGCGCTTTCCTTCCTGCACGCGTGCATTCCTCTCAGGCAGAAACGTCGATGGGGGACCACCGAGGTGGTCCCCCATCGAGGAAGATGTCCGGCGACGTCCTACTCTCCCACGCAGTCACCCACGCAGTACCATCGGCGCAGAAGGGCTTAGCTTCCGGGTTCGGGATGGGACCGGGCGTTTCCCCTTCGCCATGGTCGCCGAAACTCTATGGAGATGTGGTCGTGCGACGACCGCACCCCGGGAACCGCACAGTGGACGCGTAGCATTTGTGGTCAAGTCCTCGGCCTATTAGTACCGGTCAGCTCCACGGGTTACCCCGCTTCCACTTCCGGCCTATCAACCCCATGGTCTAGTGGGGGGCCTTACCCGGTTGACCCGGTGGGAGATCTCATCTTGAAGCGAGCTTCCCGCTTAGATGCTTTCAGCGGTTATCTATTCCGAACTTAACTACCCTGCGGTGCCACTGGCGTGACAACAGGTACATCATAGGTTCGTTCACTCCGGCCCTCTC
>JBJMII010000131.1:0-20267 GCA_045806925.1 Mycobacteriales bacterium | reverse complement strand
GCTGATGGCGATCCGCGAGGAGTACGCCGAGGCCAATCCGCAGGCCGGGGCCCGGGTGGCCGGCTCGCTGCATATGACCGTGCAGACCGCGGAGCTGATCGAGACCCAGGAGGAGCTCGGCGCCGAGGTCCGCTGGGTCTCCTGCAACATCTTCTCCACCCAGGACGAGGCGGCCGCCGCGGTCGTGGTGGGCCGCACCGGGACCCCCGAGGCGCCGGCCGGCACCTCCGTCTTCGCCTGGAAGGGCGAGACGCTGGAGGAGTACTGGTGGTGCACCATGCAGCTGTCCGACTTCGGCGACGGCCGCGGGCCGAACATGATCGTCGACGACGGCGGCGACGCCACCCTGCTGGTGCACAAGGGCGTCGAGTTCGAGGCCGCCGGCGTGGTCGCGCCGCCCGCCGAGGACGACCACTACGAGTACCGGATCATCCTCAAGACGCTGTCGGACAGCATGCAGACCGACCGGCAGCGCTTCACCAAGGTCGCCGCCGAGGTCCGGGGCGTCACCGAGGAGACCACCAACGGCGTCGCCCGGATCTACCGGCTGGCCCGGGAAGGCAAGCTGCTCTTCCCGGCGATCAACGTCAACGACTCGGTGACCAAGTCCAAGTTCGACAACAAGTACGGCTGCCGGCACTCCCTGATCGACGGCATCAACCGGGCCACCGACGTGCTGATCGGCGGCAAGGTCGCGGTCGTGTGCGGCTACGGCGACGTCGGCAAGGGCGCGGTGGAGTCGCTGCGCGGCCAGGGCGCGCGGGTCGTGGTCACCGAGATCGACCCGATCTGCGCACTGCAGGCGGCGATGGACGGCCTCCAGGTCGTCCTGCTGGAGGACGTGGTCGCGGACGGCGACATCTTCATCACCGCCACCGGTGGCGACGACATCATCCTGGCCGAGCACATGGCCCGGATGAAGCACAACGCGATCGTCGGGAACGTCGGCCACTTCGACACCGAGATCGACATGGCCGGCCTGGCCCGGGTGCCGGGGATCGGCAAGACCGAGATCAAGCCGCAGGTGCACGAGTGGACGTTCCCGGACGGGCACTCGATCATCGTGCTGTCCGAGGGCCGGCTGCTGAACCTCGGCAACGCCACCGGGCACCCGAGCTTCGTGATGTCCAACTCGTTCACCAACCAGGTGATGGCGCAGATCGAGCTGTGGACCAAGCCGGGCGAGTACGAGAAGACGGTCTACGTGCTGCCGAAGCACCTGGACGAGAAGGTGGCCCGGCTGCACCTCGCCGCGGTCGGCGCGAAGCTCACCACCCTGACCAAAAAGCAGGCCGAGTACCTCGGCGTGCCGGTCGAGGGGCCGTACAAGTCGGACCACTACCGCTACTGACGGCACTGCCGACAGGCCGCCGGGTGCCACGCGGAGGCGTGGCAGCCGGCGCCGTCAGCGGGGGGTGGCGGGGTGCCAGTTGTTGTCGTCCTCGCGGCTGTCGGTGCCGAAGCCGAGCCACAGGGCGACGTTGACGGCGAGGAGGACGAGGAGCAGGGCGAGCAGTTCCATGCCTGCACAGTGCTCCGCCCGCGACCTCCGCGCGAGTGGCAGGACTACCACTTCTCATCAAATTCCTGCCATCATCATGTCATGGACGTCATCCGCGGCCGCTCCGTCGCGGTCCTGGGCACCCAGGACCTGTCCGCCTTCGAGCTGGGGGTCGCCTGCGAGGTCTTCGGCACCGACCGGTCCGACCGCGGCATCCCGCTCTGGGACTTCGCGCTCTGCCTGCCGGAGCCCGGCCCCATCCGGATCCGGTCCGGCTTCACCCTGGACAGCCCGTACGGGCTGGACCGGGTCGCCGAGGCCGACCTCGTCATCGTGCCGGGCTGGCCGCACCTGGCGGAGCGGCCGCCGGCCGCGGTGCTGGACGCGCTGCACGCGGCGGTCGACCGGGACTCCTGGCTGCTCGGCTTCTGCTCCGGCACCTTCGCCCTCGCGTACGCGGGGCTGCTGGACGGGCGGCGGGCGACCACCCACTGGCACTACGCGGCCGACTTCCGGGCGCTGTTCCCGGACGTGGACCTGGACCGGGACGTGCTCTACGTCGCCGACGGGCCGGTGATGACCAGTGCCGGCACGTCCGCCGCGATCGACCTGTCCCTGCACGTGCCGCGGCTGGTGGACGGGCCGGAGGTGGCCAACGCGGTGGCCCGCCGGATGGTCGTGCCGCCGCACCGGGACGGCGGTCAGGCGCAGTACGTGGAGCGCCCGCTGCCGGTCGACGACGAGCACGACCTGGCCGACCTGCTGGCCTGGATGGGCGAGCACCTGGAGGAGGACCTGTCGGTCGCCCAGCTGGCCCGCCGCGCACACCTGTCCGAGCGCACGTTCGCCCGCCGGTTCCGGGCCGAGACCGGCACCACCCCGCACCACTGGCTGACCTGGCAGCGGGTGCTGCACGCGCAGCGGCTGCTGGAGACCACCGAGCTGGACGTCGACCGGGTGGCCGAGCAGGCCGGCTTCGGCAGCGCGGGCACCCTGCGGCACCACTTCGTCGGCCGGGTCGGCACCTCGCCGCAGCGCTACCGCCGGACCTTCCGCCGGACCGCGTGAGGGTCGGCGGGTCCGAGGGTAGGCAGCGGGCATGGTTCGCCTCGACACGCTTCCGACCGTGCTCACCGGCCTCGGCCCGTACGCGACGGCGTACCTGGACGCCACCGTCGCCGAGGAGCTGGGCCCGCACAAGGTGGAGCTGCGCTGGCGGGGCCTGCGGGAGTCGCTGGCCGAGCAGGGCGCCGACGATGCCACGCTGGACGCGATGGAGGCCGCCGCCGGCCGCCACACCGACGTCGGCGGTCCGCACGGCCAGCTGCTCGTCGGCTCCGGTGGACGGCTGCACTACGACGTGGTGCTGCCCCATCCGCCGCGCCGGGAGCTCGCGCGCTGCTCGGCGCTGCCACACCTGATGCCGATGGTCGCGCAGCTCGGCCCGCTGGTGCCGTACGTGCTCGCCCGGGTCGACCGCACCGGCGCCGACCTGACCGTGCACGGCCCGTCCGGCGAGTGGTCGCTGGCGGTGCAGGGCCAGACGTTCCAGGTGCACAAGACCGGCGTGGGCGGCTGGTCCCAGCTGCGCTACCAGCACCGGGTGGAGGACCGCTGGGAGGCCAACGCGCGGCAGGTCGCGGACGCCGTCGAGGCCGCCGTCCGCGGCACCAGGGCCCAGCTGGTCGTGCTCGCCGGCGACGTGCGCGCGCGGGAGCTCCTGCGCAATGCGCTCGGCGAGCCGGCCGCCGGCCTGGTGGTGGAGCTGCAGACCGGCGGCCGGGCGGAGGGCATCGACGAGGACAAGCTGGCCGCCGAGGTCGACGCCGTGGTCGCCCGGGTCGCGGCCGACGCCGACCAGGCGGTGCTGGACCGCTTCGCCGAGGCCCGGGGGCGGGCGGCCGCGGGAGTGGGCGACGTGCTGGCGGTGGCCGGCATCGCGGACACCGTCGAGGCGCTGCGCAAGGCGCAGGTGGAGACGCTGCTGATCGTGGACGACCCGTCGTCGGATGCGGAGGCGTGGGTCGGGCCGGAGCCGGTGCACCTGGGGCTCGGCCGCGAGGAGCTCACCGAGATGGGCGTCACCGAGCCGGTCCGGGACCGGCTGGACGCCGCGCTGGTCCGGGCCGCGGCCGGCACGGACGCCTCGATCGTCATGCTGACGCGCGGACAGCTGGAGGTCCGCGACGGCATCGGCGGGACGCTGCGCTACCCCGACCCGCGGGTCTGAGCCGGGACCGCTCGACGGACCGGCCGGCTTGACGAATGGGCAATGGTCATTGACCATTGACCGATGGACCACCCGGACTACGAGCTCGAGGACACGCTGGTCGTCGACTCCGCCGAGCAGCACCGCGCGCTCGGCAACCTGACCCGGCACCGGATCCTCGGCCTGCTGCTGGACCGGGCGATGACCGGCGCGCAGCTGGCCGAGGCGCTGGACGTGCTCAAGGGCAGCGTCAGCTTCCACCTGCGGGCCTTGGAGCGGGCCGGGCTGGTCCGGGTGGTGCGGACCCGGCCGGTCCGTGGGGTCACCGAGCGCTACTACGGCCGGACCGCCCGCCGGTACGAGCTGGACCGGCCCGGCAGCGACGTGGACGCCGGCCCGATGCTGCTGCGGACGGTCGCGGACGAGGCGGAGCGGGTCGGTCCCGCCGGCTCCCCCACCGACATGATCACCACCACCCGGGCCCGGCTCGACCCGGCCGGGGCCGCCGACTTCCGGGACCGGCTGGGCGCGCTGGTCGAGGAGTTCCGGGCGGCTCCGGGCCCGGCCACCCCGGCGTACACGCTGGCGGTCGCGTTCTTCCGGTCCGAACCGGAGGCGCGGGCGTGACCGGCCGGCTCGGCCGCGACTTCGGCAGGCTGTGGACCGCCGCCTCGGTCTCCACCCTCGGCGACGGGATCACCCTCACCGCCGGTCCGCTGCTGGCCGCCACGCTGACCCGTGACCCGCTGCTCATCGGCGTGGTCGGCGCCGCCTCGTTCGCGCCCTGGGCGCTGGTCGGGCTGGTCAGCGGCGCGCTGGTGGACCGGCTGGACCGGCGCCGGGTGATGTGGACGGTCGACCTCGGCCGGGCTGCGGTGCTGGCGCTGCTCGCCATCGCGATCCTGGCCGGCTGGGCGAGCATCCCGCTGCTGGCCGCCGGCGCGTTCCTGCTCGGCACCGGGCAGACGCTCTTCGACAGCGCCGCGCAGGCGTCCATCCCAGCCCTGGTCGGCCGCGACCCGGGCCGGCTGGCCACCGCGAACGGCCGGCTGCTCGGCGCCCAGACGGTCAGCCAGCAGTTCGCCGGGCCGCCGGCCGGCGGCTCGCTGTTCACGCTGGCGCCATGGCTGCCGTACGCGGCGGACGCGGTGTCGTTCCTGGGCAGCTCCGTGCTCATCGGCCGCATCCGCGGCCGCTTCGCCGTCGAGCGGAGCGGGCCGGCGACGTCGCTGCGGGCGGACATCGCCGCCGGGCTGCGCTGGCTGGCCCGGCACCGGCTGCTGCGCGGGCTCGCCCTGCTGACGGCCGTGCTCAACCTGGTCTTCATGGCCGCCGAGGTGGTGCTGGTGCTGCTGGCGCAGGACCGGCTCGGCCTCGGCAACGTCGGCTACGGCCTGCTGCTGACCAGCACCGCGGCCGGCTCACTGCTGGGCAGCCTGGTCACCGCGCGGGTGACCCGCTGGTGGGGCGAGGCGGGCACGTACCTGGTCGCGGTCGGCCTGCTGGTCGGCGTGCTGGCGGTCCTCGGCCTGACCACGCTCGTGCCGGTGGCGGCCGCCGCGCTTGCCGTGCTCGGCTTCGCGGTGACGATCGGCAACGTCATCGTCCAGTCGCTGCGGCAGGCGGTCACGCCGGCGCCGCTGCTGGGCCGGGTGGTGAGCGTGTACCGGCTGATCGGTCTCGGCGCCGTGCCGGTCGGCGCGCTGGTCGGCGGCCTGCTCGGCCGGGTGGACCTGCGGCTGCCGTACCTGGCCGGCGCGGCCGTGCTGGTGCTGGTCTGGCTGCAGGCGGCCCGGCTGGTCCGTGGCGGCGCGATCGACCGGGCTCGGGTGGACGCCGCGGAGCCGGCCGAGGCGCGCTGAATCGGCGCGACCCGGCGGGCCCGCCGGCCGTACGGTGGGCCATGGACTCGATGCCGGAGCGACCGTCCCTGGACGGCCTGGAGGACCGGTGGACCCGGCGGTGGGAGGCCGCCGGGACCTACCGCTTCGACCGCTCCCGCCGCCGGGTCGAGGTGTTCTCGATCGACTCGCCACCGCTGACGGTCAGCGGCTCGCTGCATGTCGGGCACGTGCTGTCCTACACGCACACCGACCTGGTGGCCCGCTACCGCCGGATGCGCGGCCGGAGCGTCTTCTACCCGGTGGCCTGGGACGACAACGGGCTGCCCACCGAGCGCCGGGTGCAGCAGGTCTTCGGGGTGCGGTGCGAGCCCGCGCTGCCGTACGACCCGCACTTCACCCCACCGTCCACTCCGGACCCGAGCCGGCCGGTGCCGGTGAGCCGGCGCGGCTTCGTGGAGCTGTGCTCGGCGCTGGCGGAGCAGGACGAGGCCGCCTTCGCCGCGGTGTGGCGCCGGCTCGGGCTGTCGGTGGACTGGACCCTGGCCTACTCCACCATCGACGAGCGGTCCCGGCGGACCTCGCAGCTGGCGTTCCTCGACGACCTCGCCCGCGGCGACGCGTACCGGGCGGACGGGCCGACGCTCTGGGACGTTGACTTCGGCACCGCGGTGGCGCAGGCGGAGCTGACCGACCGCGAGGTGGACGGCGGCTGGCACTCGCTCGCCTTCACCACGGCCGGGCCAGGCCGGTACACAGTGGACACGACCCGGCCGGAGCTGCTGCCGGCATGCGTGGCGGTGCTGGCCCACCCGTCCGACGAGCGGTACGCCGGGCTGGTCGGGGGCACCCTGCGGACGCCGGTCTTCGAGGTTGAGGTGCCGGTGCACCCGCACCGGCTGGCCGACCCGGCCAAGGGCACCGGGCTGGCCATGGTGTGCACCTTCGGCGACCTGACCGACGTGACCTGGTGGCGGGAGCTGGCGCTGCCGACCCGGCCGGTGCTGGGCCGGGACGGGCGGTTCCTGGCCTCGGCGCCGGACGGAGTGCCGCCCGGGCCGTACCGGGAGCTGGCCGGGCTGACCGTGCCGTCCGCCCGGCGGCGGATGGTGGAGCTGCTGCGGGAGGCCGGCGCGCTGCGCGGCGAGCCGCGGCCGGCGCGGCACCAGGTGGCGTTCTACGAGCACGGCCGGCGCCCGCTCGAGATCGTCGTGAGTGGACAGTGGTACCTGCGCAACGGCGGCCGGGACCCGGCGCTGCGGGCGGCGCTGCTGGCTCGCGGGCGGGAGCTGCGCTGGCACCCGCCGTACCTGCGGGCCCGGTACGAGGACTGGGTGCGCGGGCTGACCGGCGACTGGCTGGTCAGCCGGCAACGGTTCTTCGGGGTGCCGTTCCCGGTGTGGTACGGGGTGGACGCGGCCGGCGAGCCGGCGTACGACCGGCCGCTGCTGCCGGCGGCGGACACCTTGCCGGTGGACCCGGCGGTCGACGTGCCGGCGGGCTACGCCCCGGAGCAGCGGGACCGGCCCGGCGGCTTCACCGCCGAGCGGGACGTGCTGGACACCTGGGCCACCTCGTCGCTGACCCCGCAGATCGCCGGCGGCTGGGCCGCCGACGCCGACCTGTTCGCGCGGGTCTTCCCGTACGACCTGCACCCGCAGGCGCACGAGATCATCCGCAGCTGGCTGTTCACCGCGGTGCTGCGCGCGCACACCGGGTTCGACTGTCTCCCGTGGACGGACGCGGCGATCTCCGGCTGGGTGCTCGACCCGGACCGCAAGAAGATGTCGAAGTCCAAGGGCAACGTGACCACCCCGGCGGAGCCGCTGGACCGCTTCGGCGCGGACGCGGTGCGTTACTGGGCGGCGCAGGCGCGGCTCGGCGTGGACACCGCGTACGACGAGGGCCAGCTGCGGGTCGGCCGCCGGCTGGCGGTGAAGCTGCTCAACGTGTCCCGGTTCGTGCTCGGCCTGGCCGGCCGGGACGGCACCCCGAGCGAAGCGGTGGACCGCGCGGCGCTCGGCCGGCTGGCCGACACCGTCGCGGCGGCGACCGCCGCCTTCGACCGCTACGACCACGCGGAGGCACTGGCGCAGGCGGAGGCGTACGCGTGGTGGTTCTGCGACGACCACGTGGAGCTGGTGAAGTCCCGGGCGTACGGAGCGGCCGGCCCGGACGCCGCCGCCTCCGCCGTGGCCGGGCTGCGGACCGCGCTGGACGCGCTGCTGCGGCTGCTGGCTCCGGTGCTGGCGTTCAGCACCGAGGAGGTCTGGTCCTGGTGGCGGGAGGGATCGGTGCACCGGGCGGCCTGGCCGGACCCGGCACCGCTGCGGGCCGCCGCGCGCGGGCTGGACCCCCGGCTGCCGGAGCTGGCCTCCTGGGTGCTCGGCGAGGTGCGCCGGGCCAAGAGCGCGGCGCACGTCTCGGTGCGGGCGCCGGTGGACCGGCTCCGGGTGCTGGCCGACGAGCTGAGCGCGACGGCGCTGCGGCACGCGGCCGTCGACCTCGCGCTCGCCGCCGGCGCGTCGCACCTGGAGCTGGAGCCGACCGCCGGCGACTCGGCGGTGGAGGTGACGCTCGCGGTCAGCTGACCGGGCGGCGGGCGTCAGGTGGACAGGGCGTCAGGTGGACAGGGCGTCGGCGCTCGGCGCGTTCTTGGCGCGGGCCCGGAAGGCGGCCACGTTGGTCCGGTTGGCGCAGCTCTCGGAGCAGAACCGGCGCTGGGCGTTGCGCGAGACGTCGACGTAGACGCACTCGCAGTCGACCGCCCGGCAGACGCCGAACCGGGCCATCCCGTAGTCGCAGAGCACGATGGCCAGACCCATCGCGGTGCTGGCCTGCACCCGGTGCAGCGGCGCGGACTCGGCCGGCGCGTAGTGCAGGTGGTGCCGGCCGTCGTGGTCGGTGATGTAGGGATGGGTCACCACCACGTCGAGCATCTGGTTGAGCAGCCGGGACGCCTCGTCCGCGCTCTCCGCGGCGAAGACGTCGTGCAGGTGGCCGGCCCAGCCGCGCAGTCCGGACCGTTCGCGGACGGACAGTGCTCGGGTCACCACGCCGAACTGGCGCAGCGAGGCCTCCAGCGCCTCGCCGTCGTCGACGTCGGAGTCCGCGCCGTACACCGAGTTGACGATCGCGACCGCGAGCCCGACACCGTCACTGCGGTACCCACTGCTGTCCATGCCCGCCCCTGCTCCCTACGCCTGCCACCACAGGCTGGCTCGAGGTCTGCCCTCGTGCCCGACGGTAACGCGAACGCCCACCGGGACGAATCAGTTCCTCTCCGGCAGACGCCATCCGTACCCGTACGGTTGCCGCGCCGTGACCTTCGGCTCGGCTCGCCTAGACTTCCGCCGCGTGACCGCCGCGGCGCCGCAGGAGCGCGAGCTGACCCTGACGGCCCGGCTGACCACCGCCCGCCTGGACGCCCGCCGCGGCGTCGTCCGGCTGCACCGCGAGGTGCTGGCCGCGCTCGGGCTGGTGCCGTGGGACGCGGTCCGGCTGACCGGCGGGCGCACCACCGGCGCGGTGGCCGCGGTGTCCGGGCCGGACGCGGCGCGCGGCGACCTGCTCTGCGACGACCTGCTGCTCGGCAACCTCGGCGTCCGGGACGGCGACCGGGTGACGGTGGCACCGGCGCCGCTGCGGGAGGCCCGGCGGGTGGTGGTGGCCGGCACGCTGGATGCGACGACCGCGGTGCGCCCGACGATGCTGCGCGAGGCCCTGCTCGGCAAGATGGTCACCACCGGCGACAACGTCTCGCTGCTGCCGCAGGACGCGGCGCCCGGTGCGCTGCGGGAGGCGGCGTCCGCCCGGCGCAGCCTGTCCGCCGCAATGGGCCTGGCCTGGACGACCACGCTGCTGACCGTCACCGGCACCGAGCCGGCCGGACCGGCGCTGGTGACCATGGGCACCGTCGTCGGCTGGCGGGACGGCGGCAGCACCACCGGCAGCGCGACGCCGCCGCTGGTCACCGGCGGCGCTGCGGAGCGGGCCGGCGAGCCGGCGCCGGCGATCGAGGACCTGCCCGGGCTGCAGTCCCAGGCCGCGCAGCTCAAGGAGTGGCTGGACCTCGGCTTCCACCACACCGAGGTGCTGGCCCGGCTCGGCAGCACGCCGCAGCTCGGCGTGCTCGTCACCGGCCCGGCCGGGTCCGGCAAGTCGACGCTGGTCCGTGCGGTGGCGGCGGCGGTCGGTGCGTCGGTGGTACGCCGCTGGGCGCCGGGGATCGCCGCGCTGGAGGCGTCCGCGGCGGCCGCGGCGCTGCGCGAGGCGGTGGCCGAGGCCACCAGCCGGGCGCCGGCGGTGCTGGTGCTGGAGGACGTCGAGGCGCTGGCGCCGCGGGAGGACGCCAAGCCGATCTCCACCGTGCTGCTGGACGTGGTGGGCCGGGCGGTGGCCGCCCCCGGGGTCGCGGTCGTGTGCACCAGCGCCCGGCCGGAGGTGGTGTCCCCCGAGCTGCGCCGGCCCGGCCGGCTGGACCACGAGCTGTCCGTGCCGCTGCCGGACCGGGCCGGCCGCCGCGCGCTGCTGGACGTGCTGCTGCGCACCAGCCCGCTGTCCGCGGACGTGCACCTGGACGAGATCGCCGAGCGGACCCCCGGCTTCGTGGTCGCCGACCTGCTGGCGCTGCGCCGGGAGGCGGCGGTCCGGGCGGCCGCCCGGCAGCGGGACGTCGCCAACCCGATGATCTCCCGGGCCGACCTGCTCGGCGCGCTCGAGGTGGTCCGGCCGACCGCGATGGCGGAGTCCACACTGGACATCCCGGCGCTGACGCTGGACGACGTCGGCGACCTGGAGCCGGTGAAGCAGGCGCTCACCGAGGCCGTCCTCTGGCCACTGTCCTATCCGGACACCTTCGCCCGGCTCGGGGTGCAGCCGGCCCGCGGGTTGCTGCTCTACGGGCCGCCGGGCTGCGGGAAGACCTTCCTGGTCCGGGCGATCGCCGGCGCCGGCCAGGCGAACGTGCTGTCGGTGAAGGGCGCCGAGCTGCTGTCCAAGTGGGTGGGGGAGAGCGAGCGGGCGGTCCGGGAGCTCTTCCGCCGGGCCCGGGAGGCGGCGCCGGCACTGGTCTTCCTCGACGAGGTGGACGCGCTCGCACCGGTCCGGGGGCAGTCGACGGACAGCGGGGTGGCCGACCGGGTGGTGGCCGCGCTGCTGACCGAGCTGGACGGCATCGAGGGGCTGCGCGACGTGGTGGTGATCGGCGCGACCAACCGGCCGGACCTGGTCGACCCGGCGCTGCTGCGGCCGGGCCGGCTGGGCCGGCTGGTGTACGTGCCGCCGCCGGACGCCGCGGCCCGGGCCGCGATCCTGCGCGCGGCGGCGAAGAACACCCCGCTGGGCGAGGGCGTCGACCTGGCCGCGGTGGCAGCGGACACCGACGGCTACAGCGGCGCGGACCTGGCCGAGCTGGTCCGCGAGGCCGCCCTCGCCGCGATGCGGCGCTCGCTGGACGCGCCCGAGGTCACCGCCGCGGACGTCGCCACCGCCCGCGCCACCGTCCGCCCCTCCCTCCGGGCTGACCAGGTCGCCGCCCTGGCCGCCTTCGCCACCCGCCACCAACCCGCTTGATCCTGTTGCGTTTCCGGTGTCCGCCCCGGTCGTGCGGATCAGGGCAGGGTCAGCTCGGTCTCTTGACGGTCAGGGTCACCGGACCAGGAGGCCACCTCGATGCGGATCGGGCCGCCGGGGATGCGTATCTGGCGGGTGTCCGGGTCCCATCGGCCGAGCGGGCGCAGCGACGCGGACACGGTGACGTCGTGGGATCCGCCGCCGGGGAGCCGGATCGGCGCGAAGCCGAGCAGGGCCCGTTCGCCGGCGCGGTCGCCGTCCAGGCGCACGCCGTACACCTGGACGACGTGACGGCCGTCCCGATCGCCGGTGTTACGGACCGTGGTGTCGACGTGAAGGGATTCCGGCCCGTTCTGCTCGGCGGTGGCGCCGTCGAGCCCGAAGGTCGTGTACGAGAGGCCGAAGCCCAGCGGGTAGGCCGCGGGCACGCCGAGGCGGTCGAGCAGCCGCTGCCCATACCAGCGGTCGTACCTGACCTCGGTCGCGTCCGGGTCGAGCGCCGGCAGGTGCGCCCCGTCGGTGGGGATCGAGAACGGCAGGCGTCCGGTGGCGTCGACGCTGCCGAGCAGGACATCGGCGAGCCCGTTCCCGCCCTCCATCCCGGAGTACCAGGCCATCAGCACCGCCGGGACGGACTCCCGCCAGCCTTCCATCAGCACCGCCCCGGCCGCGCGGACGGTCACCACGGTGCGCGGGTTCGCGGCGACCACGGCGCGGATGATGTCCTCGTCGATCGGCCGCAGCGTCAAGCGGGCCCGGTCACCACCCGTGGTGCCGCCCCCGACCAGCGACGCCACGTGCTCGTCCGCGCCGCCGATCAAGCGTTCGGCGAGCTCGGGGTCGGGCGCCGGCGGGTACAACGCCCGCAACTCCGGCCGGCCGAAGGCTTCGGGGTCGACGAACTCCCCCTCGTCCTCGGCGGTGAACCCGGCCACGACGACGGCCACGCCGCAGCCGGCGGCCACGGCGGCCGCCTCCGCGGGGTCGTCCGTGGGCACGTGGCGGATCTCGACGCCGGGCAGTGCAGCCCGCAGCCCGGCGAGCGCGGTGACGACCTGGGGCGCTCGCACGTCGGAGGAGCCGTGATCGCCGGTGCCCGGCTCGTCGGCGAGCCGGCCGATCACGGCGAGCGAGCGCAGGTCGGCGGGGCGCAGCGGCAGCACCGGGGTGCCGTCGACCGGCTCGTTGCGCAGCAACACCGTAGCGAGGGACGCGGCCTCCCGGGCGAGCGCCCGGTGCTCCGGGGATGCGACAACGTCCAGCGGCGGGGGCGGCGCCTGCGAACTCGCCTCGTGCCGCAACTGCGCGGCGAGGACCCGGACCCCGGCGCGCTCGACGTCGGCCCAGCTGGCCCGGCCGTCCTCCAAGGCGGCCGGCAGGTGCTGCCCCCGCTGCTGCCGGAACGGCTCCTCGACGTCCAAGCCGGCGCGCAGGGACAGCACGGCGTCACGCAACCCCCAGATGAAGTCCGAGACCACAACCCCCCGGAATCCCCACTGGTCGCGCAGGATCCCGGTGAGCAACGGCTCGTTCTGCCCGCACCACTCGCCGTTGACCGAGTTGTACGCGCTCATGATCGCGTACACGCCCTCCTCGACCACCCGACGGAAATGCGGCAGGTACGTCTCGTGCAGGGTCGCCTCCTCGCACGTGACATCGACACTGAACCTGGCGTTCTCCATCGAGTTCAGCGCGTAGTGCTTCGCGCAGGCCATCAGGTGGCGCTGGCTCCCCCGGGTCAGCGCCGCTCCCATCTCCCCGAGCAGAACGGGATCCTCGCCGTAGGTCTCCTGAGCCCGGCCCCACGCCGGATGGCGGGGCAGGTTGATGCACACCCCGCCGAAGAAGTTCGCGCCCTGCGCGCGGGCCTCGGCGCCGATGACCTCGCCGATCCGCTCCTCCATGTCCACGTCCCAGGTCGCGCCGCGGGCCATCGACACGGGGAAGGCGGTCGAGTGCCCCATCACCACCCCCCGCGGCCCGTCGCTGAACCGCAGCCCGGGAACGCCGAGGCGGTCGACGGCGCCGTGGACGATCGGGCGCAGGTTGTACCCCTCCTCGATCATCTCCCGGATCCCCGGCCAGAAATCCTGGTCCCCGTCCAGCAGCCCGAGCCGCTCCCCCTGCGTGAGCTGGGCGAACAGGCCCCGCGCCGCCTCCTCCGGGTCCTTGCCCGCGCGCGCCGCCGCGACAGCCTCCTCGAACGGCGTTCGCCGCGTCATCAGCCCCTCCTCGTCAGACCCTTACCTACTGCTCTATAGGTAAGGGTCACCCTACGAACCCCGGACCCGGGCGGCAAGGGTCCCAGCTGCCGGAACAGACCCTGACCAGCCGCGTGCCCGGCTTGCAGGGCGACCACGCGCGAGGCAGCCCGGTGCCTTCGATGTGGGAGGCTCGATGCATGGCGACCGCTCCGACGCGCCGGCGACGACGCCTGGAGGCGGAGGACCGGCGTGCCGAGATCGTCGGGGCGGCGACCCGCCTGATCGCCGAGCACGGCTTCCGCGGGCTCACCGTCCAGGGCGTCGCCGACGCCTGCGGCATGACTGTGGCCGGGCTGCTGCACCACATGGGCAGCAAGGACGGGATCCTCGTCGCGGTCCTCGAGCACCGCGACACGGTGGACGCCGCCGCAGCAACCGCCCTGGCGCACGGCCAGGACGACCCCCGCGCGCTCGTGGACGCCGTCGTGCTCCGCAACAGCACGCAACCCGAGATCGTGCGGCTCTACAGCGTGCTGGATGCCGAGTCGCTCAACCCGAACCACCCCGCCCACGACTACTTCTCCCGCCGATACCAGCGCAGCCGCGGCGACATCGAACGCATCCTCACCGGACACGTACCCGACCCCGCCGCGACCGCCGTACAGATCCTGGCCGCCATGGACGGCCTGCAGCTGCAATGGCTCCGCGACCCGGAGGGCTTCGACCTGCTCGACCACTGGCGCCGGCTGGCCGACAAGATCCTGGGAGCACGGTAGATCCTGGGAGCACGGTAGAGGAGCCGTCCTAGCCTGACGGCGGCGCTCGCTGCGGGAGCACGCCGGCCGGCGCCCGCCGGTCAGGTCCAGTCGCGGGTGACCACCAGCACGACGCCGGCGGGGGTGGGCGGCAGCCCGGCGTAGCGCGGCAGCACCTGCCCGACCTGCGGGAACTCGGCGGCGAGCAGGCGGGCGGCCCGCTCTTCGGCCCCGTTGCCGGGGGTGTAGTACGCGGTGGTCACCGGCAGCCGGCCGGCGAAGTTGCCCACCTGGGCGATCCGCCAGCCGCGGCGCTGGGCGGCGGCGGCGGCCCGGTCGGCCAGCCCGGAGATGGTCGAGTTGTTCAGGACCGTCAGCGGGACGCGGGCCGCCGGCGGCGGGCCGGACGCGGGCGGTGGCGCGACGGTGGTGGCCGCCGGGGACGGGGCCGTCGTCGCCGCGGCGGTGGTCGGTGCCGGGGACGGCTGCGATGTCGTCGGCGCCTGGCTCGCCGTGCTGGTCGGTGCCGGGGCGGCGCCCGGTACCGACTGGTCCCCGCGGCGCAGCGCGAGCACGCCGACGACCAGCAGCGCGATGCCGGCCAGCACCAGCAGGCCGCCGAGGAGCCGGGCGCCGAGCGGAGCGGCGGACGACGAGCCGACCCGGCTCACGGGTCTCCCTCCGGTGCGAGGCGGCCCCGTCCGCGGTGTCGATGTCGGTGGTGGTTGTGGTGCTGGTGCTGGTGGTGCTGGTGGTCCAGCGTCCCGGCTGGGCAGGTCCCCCGATCCGCCGCCGAGATCATCGAACGTGTAGCGGGTTACCTGCGCCCCTGCGAGCCGTCGAGGCCCAGCCGCCGCGCCGAACGTGCCCGCTGCCGGCTGGCGCGCAACCGGCGCAGCCGCTTGACGAGCATCGGATCGGCCGCGAGGGACTCCGGTCGGTCGATCAGCGCGTTGAGCACCTGGTAGTAGCGGGTGGCGGACATGTCGAACAGGTCCCGGACGGCCTGCTCCTTGGCCCCTGCGTACTTCCACCACTGCCGCTCGAAGGCGAGGATCTCGCGCTCGCGCCGGGAGAGACCGTCGGTCGGCTCGTCGCCGTCGGTCGGGTGGACCGGCGAGGTCAGTGCTTCGGCGGCGTCCACGGGCGTCCTGCTCCTCCGGCACGGCTGCGGTCGGCGCGGATCCCGGCAGCCGGGTCCGCTCCGGCCATTACAGCATGCCCCGGTGACACCCCTGGGTCGGCGCGCCGGTCAGGTCCGGTCACGGGTAGAGCCCGCGGGTCCGGTGCGCCTCCGCCACCCGGCCGACACCGATCATCTGCGCCGCGGTCCGCATGGACACCTTGCGCTCGGTCGCCAGCATGGAGACCTGCGCGTACGCCCGCTCCATCATCGCCTTGAGCCGGTCGTTGACCTCGTCCTCGGACCAGAAGTACGCCTGCAGGTCCTGCACCCACTCGAAGTAGGACACCGCGACGCCGCCGGAGTTGGCCAGCACGTCCGGCACCACCACCACCCCGTTCTCCTCGAGGACGGCGTCGCCGTCCGGCGTGGTCGGCCCATTGGCCCCCTCGATCACGAAGCGGGCCCGCACCCGGGGCGCGTTGCCCTCGTGGATGACGCCCTCCAGCGCGGCCGGCACCAGGATGTCCACGTCGAGCTCGAGCAGCTCCTCGTTGCTGATCTTGTCGGTGCCCGGGTAGCCGACCACGGTCGGGGCGCCGGCCCGGACGTGCCGGAGCAGGCCGGCGGTGTCCAGCCCGTGCCCGTCGTACGCCCCGCCGGCGACGTCGGAGACCGCCACCACCCGACAGCCGGCATCGTGCAGGAACTGCGCGGCCAGCCCGCCGACCTTGCCGAAGCCCTGCACCGCGACGGTCGCGCCGCGCGGGTCGACGCCCGCCTCCCGCAGCGCGCTGAACGCCGCGTACATCACTCCGCGGCTGGTCGCCCCGCCGCGGCCCTCGGAGCCGCCCATGGAGACCGGCTTGCCGGTGACCACGCCGGTGACGGTGTAGCCGGAGTGGATGGAGTAGGTGTCCATCATCCAGGCCATGGTCTGCTCGTCGGTGCCCACGTCCGGCGCCGGGATGTCCTTCTCCGGGCCGATCACCGGGAGGATCTCCGAGACGTAGCGCCGGGTCATCCGCTCCAGCTCGTTGCGGGACAGCGCCTTCGGGTCGACCGCGACACCGCCCTTCGCCCCCCCGTACGGCACGCCGATCAGCGCGCACTTCCAGGTCATCCACATCGCCAGCGCGCGGACCTCGTCGAGGTCGGTGGCCGGGTGGAAGCGGACGCCGCCCTTGGCCGGGCCGCGGGTGAGGTTGTGCTGGACACGGTAGCCGCGCAGCACCTCGATGTGGCCGTCGTCATGCCGGAGCGGCACCGCGACCTCGACCTGGCGCCTCGGCGTGCGGAGCAGCTCGTGGAAGCCGTCGTCGAGGCCGAGCTGGCGGACCGCCTCGGCCAGCTGGTGTTGGGCGGACTCCCACGCCGACATCCGTGCTGGCACGAAGCGCTCCCGATCACGACGACCGACGGTCGCCGTTGACCCCCGGAGTAGCTCGGATCCTACCCGCCGCTCCGGCGGGCATCCTTCGCAGACGCCAGCTGGGGGGAGTCCAGGAACCGCGGAGTGTCACCCGATGACGGCGAGTGCTCGCCGGATGCGCTCCGCATAGGCCTCCGGCGGGTCGTCATGGGTGTAGGGGTGCCGTGGCCCCAACCAGAACCGCAGGCCGTCCTTCGGGCGGCGGGGGATGACGTGCAGGTGCAGGTGGGGTACGGACTGGCTCACGACGTTGTTGACCAGCACCATCGACCCGGGCACCTCCAGACCCTCCTCCACCGCCCGCTCCAGTCGCTGGGCGGTCGCGGCGAAGCGGCCGACCCGGTCGGCCGGCAGCTCCTTGAAGGTCGTCACGTGCAGCCGCGGCGCGAGCAGCACGTGCCCGCGGAAGACCGGCTTGGTGTCCAGGAAGGCGAGCAGGTCCGGCTCGTCGAGGACGATCGTCGCCGGCAGCTCGCCGGCGGCGATCCGGCAGAAGGTGCAGGGGCTCTGGCGTGCCACCCTGGGATCATGCCCCGCCGCACGCCGGCGGCCGGACGCGGCGGCACCCGCCCCGCCCCCGCGCTGCCGCCGCCCCCGCCGTACGACATCCAGACCGCGCACACCGTGGTCAGCATCGACGGCGACCCGTCCCGGCCGTCCGGGCGGATGCTCTTCCTGGACGGCCACGAGAGCTCGTACGTGGATCTGGCCGACCCGACCCACCTCGAGTTCTCCTACGTGCGGCGGATCGGCGACCTGCTGGACCTGGTCCGGCCGCCGCGGCAGCCGATGGAGGTGCTGCACATCGGCGGCGGCGGGTTCACGCTGCCGCGGTACGTGGCGGCCACCCGGCCGCGGTCCAGACAGGTGGTGTACGAGCTCGACCCCGGGCTGGTGCAGGTGGCCCGCGAGCACCTCGGGCTGCGGCCGCTGCGCGGGCTGAAGATCCGGGTCGGGGACGCGCGGGAGCGGCTGGCGAAGCGGGCGCCGGCGTCGGCGGACGTGGTCGTCGGGGACGCCTTCGCCGGGGTGCTGGTGCCGCCGCACCTGGCCACCCTGGAGTTCGCCGCCGAGCTGCGGCGGGTGCTGCGGCCGGACGGGGTGTACGTGCTGAACGTGATCGACTGCCCGCCGCTGCGGGTGTCCCGGGCCGAGGCGGCCACGCTGCTGGCGGCCTTCGACCAGGTGGCGCTCGTCGCCGAACGGGACCTGCTGCGGGAACGGGACGCCGGCAACGTGGTCTTCGTCGCCTCCGCCAGGCCGCTGCCGCTGGCCGACCTGACCCGACGGGCCGCCCGCGGGCGCTTCCCGGACGACGTGCTGGACCGGGCCGGGGTGGTCCGCTTCGCCGGCCGGGCCGCGGTGGTCACCGACGCGGACACCGAGCTCTGGCGCCGGCTCGCGCCGCCGCCGGACCTGCCGGTGCCGCTGCGCGGCGACGCCTGACCGGCGCCTACCCGCCGGCGCCGGGGTCGACCTGCGGCCGGTATCCGGCGGCGAGGGCGGCGACGGTGGCGGGCGGCGTGACCAGGTCGACCCGGCCGGTCCGCGGCCGGCGGCGCGGGGCGGCGTACCCGGTGGTGGTCCACGGCACGACGGCGTCGTCGCGGACCAGGGCGGCCCCGTCGTCGAGCCGGACGAAGGCGCCGGCCGGCACCGCCGCCCAGCTGGACGGGTGGAAGCGGCGGCGGTGCGTGCCGCGGACCAGCCGCTCGCCGTGCAGCCGGTGGTCCATCTCCTTGGCGCTCGGTCTCGGCCCGCCGAGGCCGCTCGTCCAGGCGTCCCGGTACACCTCGTAGTCGGTGCGGCGGCAAAGCGCGCAGGGCCGGTGGCCGGCGGCGAGCGCGACGGCCTCGTCGTGGAAGAAGAGCACGGTGAAGTGTCCGGGCCGCCATTGCGGCAGCCGCCAGTCCTTGTGCTCCAGCACGCAGACGATCCACAGCTGGCTGCGGTGGAACCGGACGATCTGCGTCCCTTCGTGCAGCTGCCCCCGGTTCCCCAGCCAGGCGCCCCGAAGGTCGATCGCGACCACGTCACCCAGCGGGGTGACCCGATTCCGCATCCCCACGCCCGCTCCTCCCGCCGGCTTCCCCGACCGTACCGATGAGCACGCTTCCCTCTGCGCGGCGCGGCCGTCTCCGGCTCGCGCTGCGGTGGCGCCACCGCGCCGGTCCCCGCGCATAGCAGACTGGCAGGGTGACCCGACTGCCCCGCGCCCTGCACCCGGGGGCCTGGTGGCTGTGGGCGCTGGGGTTGGCCGCGGCGGCGACCCGGACGACGAACCCGCTGCTGCTGGCCTTGGTCGTGGTGGTGGCGGCGGTCGTGGTGGCCAGCCGGCGGGGGGACGCGCCGTGGGCGTTCGCGTTCCGGTACTACCTGTGGGCCGGCCTGTTCGTGGTCGTCTCCCGGGTCTTCTTCCGGGTGGTCTTCGGCGGCGGGTACGGCGAGGTGGTCCTGGTCACGCTGCCGGCGGTGCAGCTGCCGGGGTGGGCGGCCGGGATCCGGCTGTTCGGGCCGGTCGCGGCCGAGCAGGTGCTCGGCGGCCTGTACGACGGGATGCGGCTGGCCGCGATGCTGGTCTGCCTCGGTGCGGCGAACGCGCTGGCCGACCCCAAGCGGATGCTCAAGGCGGTCCCCGGTGCGCTGTACGAGGTGGGCACCACGGTGGTGGTCGCGCTGTCGGTCGCGCCCCAGCTGGTGGAGAGCGTGCTGCGGGTCCGGCGGGCGCGGCGGCTGCGCGGCGCCCGGCAGCGCGGGCTCCGGGCGCTGCGCGGGATCGCCATGCCGGTCCTGGTAGACGCGCTGGACCGGTCGCTGGCGCTGGCGGCCGCGATGGACTCGCGCGGCTACGGCCGGCACGCCGGGGTGTCCCGCCGCGGCGCCGGCGCGCTCGTCGTCGCCGGCCTGCTCGGCGTCTGCACCGGGGTGTACGGGGTGCTCGACCCCACCACCCCGCGCTACCTGGGGCTGCCGATGCTGCTGCTCGGCCTGGTGGTGGCCGGCATCGGGCTGCCCGCCGCCGGCCGGCGGGTACGGCGCAGCGTCTACCGGCCGGACCCCTGGCGGGCGGCGGAGACGCTGGTCGCGGCGAGCGGGCTGGCCGCCGCCGCGGTGCTGATCCTCACCAGCCGGGTCGACGCCGCCGACCTCTACCCGTCGCTGACGCCGCTGAGCTGGCCCGGGCTGCCACCGGCCGGCACGCTCGGCGTGCTGCTCGCCGTGCTGCCGGCGTGGCTGGCCCCGCCCCCGCCGGCGGCTGTCGCCGTCCCGCCGGCCGCGGACCGGGTCGCGGTGGGAGCGCCCCGATGATCTCCTTCGACGCCGTCACGGTCACGTACGCCGGGGCGAGCCGGCCGGTGCTCGACGACCTCCGCCTGGTGGTCGGTGAGGGCGAGCTGTGCCTCGTCGCCGGCCGCACCGGCAGTGGCAAGTCCACCCTGCTCGGCGCCGTGAACGGGCTGGTGCCGCACTTCACCGGTGGCCGGCTGGCCGGCCGGGTCACTGTGGACGGGGTGGACACCAGGACCGCGCCGCCGCGGGAGCTGGCGCACCTCGTCGGCGTGGTCGGCCAGGACCCGCTGGCCGGCTTCGTGACCGACACGGTCGAGGACGAGCTGGCGTACACCAT
>JBJMII010000130.1:0-10267 GCA_045806925.1 Mycobacteriales bacterium | reverse complement strand
GTCTGCCTGCCAGGCTGCGACGTAATCGACGAGCACCTTTGGTTGGATGGCCGAGCGCATGGCTTCCGCACATTTCAAGGCCCGTAGTGCGTCCCGGGCGTAGGGATTTCGTCCGGCCTGCTGACGGCAGTTCTCTGCAGCGGTTGCGATGAGATCGGCTCGGTGGCTCAGAAACGCCTTCCAGTAGCCTTGCGAGGGTAGCCGATCCAGCATCATGGGCTTCTGGTGCAGGTATCCTATCAATCCTTCCGCGAGGACGTCTCCGAACTCTTGTCGTGCTGCCCGCTCGGGCGAGTCGAACGGGTTGTACCGTTCCTGCCGGACCTTTGCGTGACTGGCCGCCTCCCGGCGGTCGACATGAGGTACCAGGAAGAGCCAGTCTTCGTTGTAGATCTGAGGAAAGAAGGACTCGGTCTCTTGCGCATTGACAGCCAGCGCGGAGCCGCTGACGAAGACGTCTTGCTCTTCCTTTGGAGCCGGACTGGGGTCGAATCGGCGCGCGTGACAGACCACCGAGTTGTCGGGAAAATCTCGGGCCGGCATCCCGACCACTGAATGGTGCTGTAAGGCTCCGACCGCCTGTTTGACTTGTGCGGTGCTGAGTCCGAAGATATCGTCGTCGAGGAAGAGCAGCGTCTTCCAGCCGACCATCCGGCCGATCAACAGACCCAGGTTCCGTTTGAGGCTCAGGTCACCATAGGCACCGAAGATCGCATCGGGAAACATACTGGTACCGAACTTCGGCCAGTCCGGCTCGTAATCGGTTTCCAGATCGACGGCGACGCACCGCGCCCCACGGACGGACGATGCCCGTTGGACAACTTCTGCCGGCCGCGCCTGCTTGCTGCAGAGGAGCACGACCGGCGCGCCGAGAGCGGCGCCGAGCTTGACGACGGTCATCAGCTGCCGTGCCTCACGGGTGGCTGGCGTCACTATTCCGTCTAGCCGCAGCCCACCGCGCACCAGCTCCGAGAGCAGGACGCCATGGGAGGCGTAATGACGTGGTCCGCTCACCAGGCGCGACCCGTGGATGAGTCATCCCGGCTGCCGCTCGCCTCATCCGGTTCCGGCCACTCGTACAGGCGCACGCTCTCGTTCTGCAGGTCGGGAGTGATCGCCTTGCCGAGCACGACCGGCACTCGCATCAGGATCGCAAACTGCGTTCCATCGGGGAACCGCTCGGCCAGATAAGCTTCATTTTGGTCGCGCGTCGTTGCATCAGTCAATGTGCGGACCGCGCCGAGGACTCCTCGGGAGTAGATCCCCGAGCACACCGTCAGCGTGCGCATGATGTTGAAAGGATTGGCCAGTCGAGCGAGCAGACCAACGTCTTCGATGAGCCCCAGACCCGGGTTGCTGGAGAAGGTGGGCAGGATGGGGGTCCGACCGTTGCCCAGATCGAACACGTCACCGTCGTTGGCAAAGTCGACCTTCCAGTCGACCCGCTGGCGGATCGGTAGGTCGGTCTGCTCCAGGATCAGCTCGAGAGCCGGGTTCAGGCCGCTACCGCCGATGATGACAAGATGGCTGGTCAAGTCGTCCGGCTCCGTGAGCCCGTCACCCCGAAGGAAGCGGATGTCGCAGGAGGGATTGAGCTTCCACACGTGCGCGTAGAGCTCCATCAGCGCATCGAGGTCGGCGAAGGTCAGCAGCTCGCTGTAGTTCGGGTTCCGGGGATCTGCGTACGGATGCGTCATGTCCTCGAGCTGGCCGCAGACGAGCCGGACGCTCTCACCTTCAGGGAACGACCAGATACCGGGTCGAGGAGCCGGCGGGCGCAGCAGCACCGGTGCCGGCGGCTGTGGCGCGGTCTCGGCGAGAGCGAGCAGTTCGGCGAGGAGGGTGTCGCGGGCGGCGCGCTCGTCGTCGGTGAGGTCGTGGTCGGGAATCACCCGGCCGTCCGCCACCGACCGCTCCGTGGCGAAGAACGTCGCGTAGCCGCGGAGACGATATGGCGGGGGCGGGCTTGGGTTGATCTCGTTCTCATACGCGGAGATCGACGCCGGCTTGACTCCTAGTGCGGTGGCGAGCTGCTGCTGGGTGACGCGGCGGCCGCCGAAGCCGCCCTCGCGCAGCTCGCGAAGCCGGCGAGCGAGAGCCGCCGACCCGCGAGCAGCACGGGCGGGACGGGTCATCGAAGACCCCCAGACGTCGGCGGGACGGCCTGTGCCGCTGATGGTTCCCGAAGCACCGTAGACCCAGCTGAACTTCAGTGCAACCCACTGAAGCCCTCGGCCTTAAGGCCTTGAATCCTTACCTGCTGAAGCTCTACAGTCGAGGTCTGAACTTCAGGACCATCAGTCGATGGTGGGTGAAGGTTCAGCTGGAGGTGGGCCAAGTGACCACGCCACCCTGCTGAGAGCGGCCCGCGGTCTTCACACACGGGCGGAAGGGCGTCGGACGCGGGCCCGACCGGAGCCTCCACCTCGGACTTCAGTCACGCAGAGCACCCCCGGCATCGTTGGCAGCGACTCGCCCGAGGGTGCCTGCGCTCTCCCTGACGGACCCGTCCGTCTCAGCTCCCGCCTTAACGGGGGTCCAGCTATGAATGTAGCCGCAGCCCCAGCCGCCGTAAACGATCTTCTCGCCGTGTCGGCGCTCCTGCCGACGTCCGGCGCCGGGGCGTTCGCCGCCGGACCCGGCATGCTGCTCGGCCTGGCGATCCTCGCCGTGGTGCTGCTTGCCGCGGTCGGCCGGCTCCTGCGCCTGCTGCTCGACCTGCTCAGACAGCTCGCGGTCCTCGCCGCCGCGCTCGCCCTGGTGGTCGTCCTGGGTTGGGCGGCGCTGACGGCCGACGTCGACGCGGGAGCCGAGCCTGCCCCGGGCCCGACGCCGACGGAGACCCAGTCGCCGAGCGGAAGGGTGGCGCCCGACACCCGCGCCCGACCGGTACCGCCGGATGGCAGGGCGGTCCCGCCGAGCCGAGACAAGCAGGCGGCCACCCGGTGAGCGGTGGCCCGGGGGAGGGGCACGGGGCCCTTCCCCGGGCCGCCTCGTGGGACACCTGCCCTGGGGCGAGCGGGGGCGCGCCCGTTGTCGCGCGCCTGCGAGTTGGCAGCGTCGACCTCCTCCGTGGCCGGTCATCGTTGATCGGGCACTCGTCGAGTTGCGCGGCAGGATCAGCGAGGGAACCACGAATACGCACCGGAGCCGGACGGTGCCCCGGTCCCCCGTGTCCCGCGTGACCAGCTGGTGGAGTACGTCAAGGGCCGGGACCCGGACGAGTGGCTGTTCCCGGCGCCGGATGGCGGATCGCTGACCTGGGCAGATGGTGGAGCCGCCTGTCGGAATCGAACCGACGACCTATTCATTACGAGTGAATCGCTCTGCCGACTGAGCTAAGGCGGCGCGCGGCGCGCGTGGGAGGCGTGCCGGCCCGGACAGTGTAACGGCGGCCGGGTGGGTCGTGCTCAGGAGGGCGGGTGGTCGAGCGGGGTGCCGGCCTGGCAGAGGGGGCAGCCGGCCACGGTCCACAGCGCGCTGGGGAGGGCGGTCAGGTGCTCGACCGGCACCCCGAGCGCCGCGGGCGTGCCGAGCAGGAGCAGGGCACCGGCCACCGAGAGCCGACCGCCGTGCCCGCGGACCGCTGCGGCCGTGCCGAGCACCGCGGTGCCGGCGTTGATCGCGTCGTCGACCACGGCGACGCGGCGGCCGGCCAGGACGGGTGCGAAGGCCACCGGCACCTCGTACGAGCCGCCGACCCGGGCCGAGTAGCAGAAGGAGACGGCGAGCTCGGCCGCCACCGCCTGC
This sequence comes from Mycobacteriales bacterium, assembly GCA_045806925.1. Lineage (GTDB taxonomy): Bacteria > Actinomycetota > Actinomycetes > Mycobacteriales > CADCTP01 > CADCTP01. The sequence goes on along the minus strand of JBJMII010000130.1, from coordinate 6,517 downwards.
GCGACGAAGGCGCCACCGAGCAGCGGACCGCAGACGACCTCGGGCCCGTACGGCCGCAGCTGGCTGGCCAGTTGCGCGACGTACGGCTGGAGCTGGTGCGGGCGGGCGAAGAGTCTGTCCAGGTCGAGCCACAGATCGCCGTGGTGCCCGGACTCGTACGCGAAGTGCCCACGGCGCATGGGCACGAGATCGAGCAGCTGGGAGGAGCCAGCCGTCACCCCTCCTCCCAGCGGCGGTCCTCCTCGTCCATGCGCTTGTTGCGCTCGTGCAGTTCCGCGAGGCCGCGCTCGGCTTCCTCGCGGGTCTCGTACGGGCCGATCCGGCTCTCCAGGAATCCGCGCTTCGCCGGTCCGCGCTCCGCCTGGCCGGTCTCGACGTTGAAGTACCAGCGGTCGTCCAGTTCCTTGGCCACGTATCGATCTTTCCCCGCCGGTCAGGCGTTGTACCGCTCGTCGTGCGCCTGCCGTGGGCCGCACACGGAGGCGAACGAGCAGGAGCAGGTCCGCCCGCCGTCGCGCAGCCGCACCTTGACGGTCTCGCTCGGCACGTTGATGTCGACGACCCGACCCGGGCCTTCCGGCGTGTCCACCTCCGAGCCGCGGGGCGGGACCGTCTCCTGCGCCCGGACGTACAGCGGGTGCTCGTACTTCAGGCAGCACAGCAGCCGCCCGCACGCCCCGGAGATCCGCAGCGGGTTGAGCGGCAGGTCCTGGTCCTTGGCCATCCGGATCGAGACCGGCTCGAAGTCCTTGAGGAACGTCGCGCAGCACAGGTCCCGTCCGCACGAGCCGATCCCGCCCTGCACCCGCGCCTCGTCCCGGGGCGAGAGCTGGCGGAGCTCGACCCGGCAGCTCAGGGTGGCGCCCAGGTCACGGACCAGGCTGCGGAAGTCGACCCGGTGCGGCGCGGAGAAGTAGATCGTGGTCCGGTTGGTGGCCGGCACGTGGTCGACGCCGACGATCTTCATCGGCAGTTTGTGCTCCCGGACCAGGCGCTTGGCGGCTACCCGGGCGTCGGCCTTGCGGCGGCGGATCAGCGCGTCGCGGTCCAGGTCGTCCGGCCCGGCCAGGCCGGCCAGCACCGGCATGCCCATGGTGTCCTCGCTGACCCACTGCGGCGCCCAGACGCACTCGCCCACCTCCGGCCCGTCGTCGGTGGGCACGAGGACCTTGGCGCCGATGGTCGGTGAGTACGGCCCGGGGTCGAAGTAGTAGAGCCGGCCGTACCGCTCGAAGCTCACCGCACAGACCATGCCCACGCTGCGAGAGTACGGGCCGGGTCAGGGCAGCCGGAGCGCGACTGTCATGGCCTCCACCGCGATGCGGGGCTTGACGTTGAGCTCCAGCGCCTCCCGGCACTCGAGCACCGCGTCCAGCCGGTGCAGCACGCCCTCCGGCGTGAGGGCCTGGGCCAGCCGGCGGACGTCGGCGGTGGCGTCCGGGTGAGCGGGCTGGACGGCCGCCCCGCACTGGGCGAGCAGGACGTCCCGGTAGAACGCGGCTAGGTCGACCAGAGCCCGGTCAAGCGCGTCCCGTTGCGCCCGGGTGGAGCGCGACCGCTGCCGGCGCTCCAGGTCCTTCAATGCGCCGGCGCTGCCGCGGGTGGCGGCGGCGGCGCCCTTGCCGGTCCCGCCCGCGCCCAGCGCCTGTTTGAGCGCCTCGGTCTCCGGGCCGTCCAGCTCGGCCGACAGCGCGGCGGCCTCCTGCTCGGCGGCGGTGACCAGCTGGTCGGCCGCGGCGAAGCAGGCGCCGACTCCGGCCAGCGCGGCCGGCACCGAGAGCACGGCCCTGCGCCGCTCCCGGGCCTCCGGGTCCCGGGCCAGCCGCCGGGCCCGGCCCACGTGCCCCTGGGCAGCCTGCGCCGCCCACTCGGCCGTCCGCGCATCGATCCGGTCGCGCCGGACGAGCACCTCGGCCACGGCGTCCGGCGCCGGCGCGCGCAGGGAGACGACCCGGCAGCGGGACCGGATGGTGATCGACACGTCGTCCGGATGCGTGGAGGGTGCGCAGAGCAGGAAGACCGTGCGGCTCGGCGGCTCCTCGACCGCCTTGAGCAGCGCGTTGGACGCCGCCTCGGTCAACCGGTCGGCGTCCTCGACCAGCACCACCTGCCAGCGGCCGAGGACCGGCAGGCGGGCCGCGGTCAGGACGATCGACCGCATCTCCTGGACGGCGATCGACAGGCCCTCGGGCACCACGAGGTGCACGTCCGGATGGCTGCCGGCGCGCACCGTGTGGCAGCCGGCGCACTCGCCGCAGCCGATGCCGCCGCGCTCACACTGCAGCGCCGCGGCGAAGGCCCGGGCGGCGACCGACCGGCCGGAGCCGGGCGGTCCGGTGAAGAGCCAGGCGTGGGTCATGGAGCCGGGTCCGGCGCCGGCGCCGGACACCACCCGCTCGGGCGCCGCGGCGGCCCCCCGCAGGATCTCGACCGCCCGGGGCTGGCCGACGACCTCGTCCCAGACGCTCATCGGTGCAGGCCGTCGGTCGCGTCGTCCCGCTCGGCGGCCCCTTCCGGGTCGACCAAGGGCGAAGCCGGTGGCTGAGCCGGCGGTGCGGACGAGTCGGCGTCCTGGCTCCGGCGGCCGCGGCCGGCCGGCCACCGGAGCCACCGGAGCCACCGGAGCCACCGGAGCCACCGGAGCCCGGACGGTCGGCGGAGCCAGGACGGTCGGCGGTCGGACCGCGACACCGTCTGCTGCGCTGCCAGCCGGGCGGCCAGTCGCTTTGCCGCCGCGGTGCGTACCAGCACCGCGACCGCCTCCGGTTGCCGGCTCGCGTCCACCACCAGGTAGCGGTCCGGCGCCGCGTCGGCGAGCGCTCGGAACGCCCGCCGCACCCGCTGGTGGAAGTCGAGCGACTCGCGCTCCAGCCGGTCGCTGCCGCGCCCCCGCGTACGGGATCGCTGCAGCCCGATGTCCGGGTCGACGTCGAGCAGCACGGTCAGGTCGGGACGCAATCCGTTGGTGGCCCACCGGGACAGCCGGCGGATGTCCTCCACGGACAGTGCCCGTCCGGCCCCCTGGTAGGCGAGCGAGGAGTCGACGTACCGGTCGGTGATCACCACGTCGCCCCGGTCCAGCGCGGGCCGGACCACCGTGTCCACATGGTGGGCACGGTCCGCGGCGAAGAGCAACGCCTCCGCCCGCGGCGTCAGCGACCCGTCCGGGGAGTCCAGCAGGATGCTGCGCACCCGCAGGCCGAAGTCGGTCGCGCCCGGCTCGTGGGTCGTGGTCACGGCGACGCCACGTTCGATCAGCCATTCGGCGAGGTTGCCGGCCTGCGTCGACTTGCCTGAGCCCTCGCCGCCCTCGAAGGCGATCAGCATGCCACCCTTGGACAGCCGCCGCTGCGTCGTGGTGTCCCCGCGCAGCGCGCTGACCACGTCAGACACCACCGGCACGCCCCGGCGGTCGTCCATCTGCCTATACGACACGATGCCTCCAGCGATGGCCAGCAGCCCGGCCAGCGCGAGCAGGATGCGCGCCCCGTCCACGGTGAAGTCGACGAAGCCCAGGTCGACGTAGCGCTGCCGCAGCAAGCCGACCAGGAACGGCGCCGCGGCGAGCGTCAGGATCAGGTCGATGCGGATCAGTGACTGCACGAAGGCGAAGGTCCGCCCGCGGACCTCGTCCGCCACCTCGCGGCCGAGCAGGGTCGCGCCGGCCAGGTACGCCGTGCCGGCGCCGAAGCCGACGCCGATCACGCAGATCAGGCTGAGGGCGAGGTGCGGCATCAGCGACACGAGCACCAGGCAGGCGCCGGCGAAGACGATCGACAGCCCGAAGAGCCGCCGTCTGGACAGGTCGCGAGCCACCTTCGGGCCGAGCCCCATGCCGAGGCCGAGGCCGACGAAGACGGCGCCGAAGAGAATGCCGTACGTCGCGTCGCCGCCACCCAGGCTCGCTGCGTAGGTCTTGCTGGTCCCGATGACCGCCCCGCCGGCGGCGAAGGCGCCGAGGATGCCGACGACCAGACCGCGGACCAGCGGCGTGTGGCCGATGAACGTCCAGCCCTCGCGCAGCAGCCGCAGCACGCCGGGTGCCGGCCCCGCCGACGCCCCGGTCGGGCGGCCGCTGATCCGGCGGATCCGCAGCACCGTCAGCGCGGAGACCAGGAAGGTCAGCGCGTTGATGTAGAGGGCGAGATCGACCCGGTTGGTGTCGAAGAACGCGACCGAGTCCGCGAGCACCCTGGTCAGCAGCGCGAGCAGCGAGAAGACGAGCGCAGCGGCGATCGGGGTGAGCCCGTACGTCGTCACGAGGCTGACCTGGTTGGCCTCCTCGAGCTGGTCGCGCCGGACCAGGTTGGGGACCGAGGCCTCCTTGGCCGGGATCCAGAACAGGCTCACGCACTCGATCAGGAACGACGCGACGAAGAGCCACCACAGCGTGCCGACCAGCGGGATGGACGCGAAGAGCACGAACCGGGTGAGGTCCGCTGCGACCATCATCTTGCGCCGGTCGAAGCGGTCGGCGAACGCGCCGGCCAGCGGGCCGAAGACGACCGCCGGCAGCAACCGCACCACCAGCACGCCGCCGAGCGCGAAGTTGGCGGCGGTGTAGCCGTTGGCCAGCTCCGCGGCCAGCGCGGTGGTGGCCAGCAGCCCGAGCCAGTCGCCGAAGCTGGAGAAGGACATGACCAGCCACAGCCGGCGGAAGTCCCGGACCCGCAGCACCGACAGGATCCGCTGGGACGACGAGACGAGCTCCGGTCGCTCCTTGCCCTCGGCCGGTGCGGTCACCGCCGGCCGGTCGTCGGACGCCCCGGCGAGCCGGCCCGACGGACCGCCGAGCGGATCGGGCGCTCGCGCCGGACCCGCGTCACCGCTATCCGCGGCGCCGCGGCCGGCTCGCTCGGCGTCGATGGCTCCTCCCCTGCTCGCACGGTCGCTGTCGAGCCGACTGTATCCGGCTCCTCCGACAGAACCGGCTGACATGACCCGCGGTCCGGACGGGCCACCTGCAGTTCACCTGGCGTCCGCCGAGCCCTCGAAGTGCAGCAGCACGACGCGCAGCAGCCGGGCGAGCCGATCCCGGTCCCGGTCGGGCAGGACCGCCAGGGATGCGTTCTCGCGAGCGAGCAGGTCAGCCACCGCGGCGTCCACCAGCGCCCGGCCGCGGGCGGTGAGCCGGACCCGGATGCCCCGGCCGTCGTCGGGGTCGGGGTGGCGGCGCACCAGACCGCGGCGCTCCAACCGGTCCAGCCGGTTGGTCATCGTCCCGGAGCCGACCAGCGTCTGGCGGAGCAGCTGGCCGGGCGAGAGCTCGTACGGATCGCCGGCGCGACGCAGCGCCGCCAGGACGTCGAACTCGAAGACCTCCAGCCCGTGCTCCGCGAACGCCGCCCGCCGGGCCCGGTCGAGGTGGCGAGCCAGCCGGCTCACCCGGCTGAGCACCGCCAGCGGCGCGACGTCGAGCTCCGGGCGTTCCCGCCGCCAGGCCGCCAGCAGGCCGTCCACCTCGTCGGGCACCGGTACAGGGTAGCCAAATATCTCGACATCGAGTTAAATTCTCTCGACATCGAGAGGAGTCGGCGTGTGGGACCCAGCCCGGTACGGGCGGTACGCGGAGGAACGTGGCCGGCCCTACCACGAGGTGGTGGCGCGAGTGGCCGCCGACCGTCCCGCTGTCGTCGTCGACCTGGGCTGTGGCGACGGCTCGCTCACGGCGACGCTGGCCGGGCGGTGGCCGGAGGCGAGTGTGCTCGGAGTCGACTCCTCAGCGGCCATGCTCGCCGACGCCGCCGGCCGCGCGACCGCTCGGCTGCGGTTCGCTCTGGGGCGGATCGAGGACTGGCGGCCGGACCAGCCGGTCGACGTCCTGGTCTCGAACGCGGCGCTGCACTGGGTGCCGGACCACCGGTCCCACCTGCCCCGCCTGCTCGGGCTGCTCGCGCCGGGCGGCTGGCTGGCGATCCAGATGCCCGGCAACACCGACGCGCCGTCCCACCGGCTGCTCGCCGAGCTGCGCCGCTCGCCCCGCTGGAAGGACCGGCTGGACCCCGGTCCGCAACGGTGGCCGGACGTCGCCGACCCCGCGGACTACGCCCGGCAGCTGCTCGACCTGGGCTGCCGGGTCGACGCCTGGGAGACGACGTACGTGCACGTGCTCGGCGGCACCGACCCCGTGCTCGACTGGACCCGAGGCACTGCGCTGCGGCCGGTGCTCGCGCAGCTGCCGGCGGCAGACGCTGCCGACTTCGAGGCCGAGTACGCCGGCTTGCTCCGATCCTCCTACCCGACCGAGTCGTATGGGACCGTGGTGCCCTTCCGCCGGGTCTTCTTCGTCGCGCAGCGCGACTAGGTCGTCTTCGACCCGGTCCTCGTCGCGGGCGCCTTGTTGGCCGGGACGTTCTTCGCCGGGACCTTCTTCACCGGGACCTTCTTCGCCGCGGTCTTCTTGGCGACGGTCTTCCTGGCGGCGGTCTTCCTGGCGGCGGTCTTGTCGCCGGCAGCGGTCTTGTTGGCGGCAGTCTTCCTCGCTGCGGTCTTCTTGGCCGGCGCCTTTTTCACCGGG